>CACJWN010000005.1 GCA_902597175.1 uncultured Pelagibacteraceae bacterium
TTTTCCTCTTGCCCAACCTTTGTTCCGTCAATAGATTTTAAATCACTTGGGCTTGGAAGATAATCAATAACTGCGTCTAATAGAGGTTGAACACCTTTATTTTTGAAAGCTGAACCAGTTATAATAGGAACAAAATTAAAGTTTAAAGTCCCTTTTCTGATACATCTAATTAGGTCTGCTTCTGAAGGCTCTTTACCATCCAAATAAGCCTCCATTAATTTTTCATCTTCTTCCACTGCAGTTTCGACTAGATTTTGTCGATATTTATTTGCTTTATCTTTTAAATCATCTGGAATTTCAATGTACTCAAATTTTGCACCTAAGTCTTCGTTTTGCCAGACTACTCCTTTCATTTTTACTAAATCTATTATACCTTTTAAGTCAGCCTCAGAACCTATAGGAAGTTGTAATGGTAACGGTTTACAACCTAACCTTTCTTTAATCATATCTACACATCTGTAAAAATCTGCTCCAGTTCTATCTAGTTTATTTACGAAGCATATTCTAGGAACTTTATATTTATCTGCTTGTCTCCAGACTGTTTCTGACTGGGGTTCGACACCAGCAACACCATCAAATACTGCGACAGCACCGTCTAAGACTTTTAGCGATCGTTCAACTTCAATAGTAAAATCAACGTGACCTGGAGTATCAATAATATTTATTCTGTGATCTCTCCAAAAACAGGTAGTAGCGGCAGAAGTAATGGTAATTCCTCTTTCTTGTTCTTGCTCCATCCAATCCATTGTTGCGGCACCATCATGAACTTCACCAATTTTGTGGCTCTTTCCTGTATAATAAAGAATTCTTTCAGTTGTAGTGGTTTTACCCGCATCAATGTGAGCCATGATACCAATATTTCTATATTTATCTAATGTGTATTTGGTCATTAATTTTTACCATCTAAAATGAGCAAAGGCTTTATTTGACTCGGCCATTTTATGTGTATCCTCTCTTTTTTTAATTGCAGATCCTTTATTTTGGGAAGCGTCCATTATTTCAGAGTAAAGTTTATCCGCCATAGTTTTATTTTTTCTTTTTCTAGTGGCATCCATAATCCACCTAAGCGCTAGAGCCTGACCTCTTTTGGCTTTTACTTCTACGGGCACCTGATATGTTGCACCACCAACTCTTCGAGACCTGCATTCTAAATTTGGCTTAACGTTACTAATTGCTGAATTAAAAATTTTGATTGGGTCTTCATTGTTTTTTAATTTTATTTTATCTAATGCGTCATAAAGAATTTTCTCTGCTGTTGATCTTTTTCCATCATACATTATTGAATTAATAAATTTTGAGATAACTTCAGAATGAAATCTGGGGTCAGGATAAATTTTTCTTTGGGGTGCTTTTCTTTTACGAGACATAATAATTATTTAGGTTTTTTTGCTCCGTACAAAGATCTTCTTTGTTTTCTATTAGCAACACCCTGGGTGTCTAGGTTACCTCTTAAAATATGATATCTAACACCTGGAAGATCTTTCACTCTTCCTCCTCGAAGCAATACTACAGAGTGCTCTTGTAAATTATGACCTTCGCCAGGAATATATGCTGTAACCTCAAAACCATTCGATAGCCGAACTCTTGCAACTTTTCTTAATGCAGAGTTAGGTTTTTTTGGAGTTGTTGTATAAACTTTTATGCAAACACCTCTCTTAAGAGGTTGCTTCTCTAGTGCCGGAACTTTATTTCTGGCTAATGGTTTAACTCTACTTTTTTTAATCAGCTGATTAATTGTTGGCATAATATAATTTTGAAATGAAAAGTAAGGTCAGCCAAGTGCTATCTTGTTAGTGTTTAAGGCTATAATCAACCTTACTTCTAACATTCAAAATGTGCCGTAAACTAGCATTGAATTTGTAAATGTCAATATTTAATGGAATTTCTTAAAATTTTACGCACTCTGTTCTGGGGCTACAGTTGCGGATTCTAGCTCTTGTTTTTTTAATTCTTCGATTCTTGCCTTATCGAGTTCCCTAGCCTGTTTATCCCATTCAATTTTCGTTAAACCAGTTCCGGCTGGAACCAATCTTCCTACAATCACATTTTCTTTTAAACCTTCTAGAGAGTCTGTTTTACCCTTAATTGATGCATCTGTAAGAACTCTGGTTGTTTCTTGGAACGAGGCAGCTGAAATAAATGAGTTAGTTTGTAATGAGGCTTTTGTTATACCAAGCAAGACTCTCTCAAATGTAGCTGGTTTTTTCTTTTCTTTTCTTAAATTTTCGTTAATTGAATTAATGTCTAATAAGTCTATGACCTCGCCAGTTAGAAGTTCTGAGTCACCAGGTTCTTTAACTTCTACTCTTTTGAGCATTTGCCTTACAATAGTTTCGATATGTTTGTCATTGATAACAACACCTTGCAACCTGTATACCTCTTGTACTTCTGTAACAAAATATTCTGTAAGCTTTTCTACACCTAATATTCTTAAAATATCGTGAGGAGCTGGACTTCCGTCTAAAAGGTATTCACCTTTTTTAATTTTCTCACCTTGATTGAAATTTACGTGCTTTCCTTTTGGAATAAGATAATTAGAAGTTTCGCCGTTTGTGGAAACAATAGAAATTTTTTGTTTTCCTCTTACTTCCTTTCCAAATTGTATTACTCCATCATTTTCAGCAATTATTGCGGAGTCCTTTGGCCTTCTTGCCTCAAATAGTTCAGCCACACGAGGAAGGCCTCCTGTAATATCTTTTGTTTTAGAAGTTTCTTTGGGTAATCTTGCCAGGACATCTCCTGCAGAAATTTTTTGTCCGTCTTTAACTGATAAAATTGTATCGGGGACTAAATAATATCTAGCTTCATTGCCATCAGCTTTTTTAATAATCTCACCTCTCTCATTTCTTAAAGTTATTCTTGGTTTAAGCTCTGAATTTTTTGAGGACGACTTCCAGTCTGTTACTGATTTTGATGAAAGACCTGTTGCGTCATCTAGTGTTTCAGTTAAAGAACTTCCCTCCATTAAATCCATATAATTTGCAATACCGCTAGTTTCAGCTATCACAGGTAATGTGTAAGGATCCCACTCAGCAATTTTTTTTCCTTTTTGGATTTTCTCTCCATCTTTAAAAAATAACTTAGACCCATAATTGACTTTATAAATTGCTAACTGTCTACCGTTGTCATCTTCGATACTTAATTGGGTATTTCTTCCCATAACTATTGTATTTTTTTTAGAATCTTCAATCAGATTTTTATTAATAATATTTAGCTTTCCATTTGTTTGGGCAACTATTTGGGACTCTTCTTTAATTTGAGCTGTCCCTCCTACGTGAAAGGTTCTCATTGTTAATTGTGTTCCAGGTTCACCAATTGATTGAGCAGCTATCATCCCTACTGCTTCACCTACACTGACTAATTTGCCTCTCGCTAAATCTCGTCCATAGCAAATTTGACATACTCCTCTAGTTGATGCGCAAGTGATGACAGAATAAACATTAATTGATTTTACACCTGCAGCATCTATTTTTTCGCAATCAAATTCATCTATTAGCTTATCTTTTTTAATAATAATTTCTCCTGTTACAGGATTTTTTATATTTTCAGCTATTACTCGGCCTAGAACTCTCTCTGATAAACTAACTAATATGTTTCCACCCTCAATAATCTCAGATATATTTACTGAAGATCTCTTTTTTGGATCACATTCTTTTTTTGTTATTTGAACATCTTGGGCAACATCACATAGTCTTCTTGTTAAGTATCCTGAATTAGCAGTTTTTAAAGCAGTATCAGCTAAACCTTTTCGTGCTCCGTGTGTAGAATTAAAATACTCTAAAACAGACAATCCTTCTTTAAAATTTGAAATAATTGGTGTTTCTATAATTTCTCCAGAGGGTTTTGCGATTAACCCTCTCATACCAGCTAATTGTTTCATTTGTGCTTGAGAACCTCTAGCTCCAGAATCTGCCATCATATAAACTGAATTTGTTTCAATCCGATCATCTTCGTATACTTTTTCAGCGGATGAAATTTCTTTCATCATCTCGTTCGCTACGGTATCTGTACATTTAGACCAAATATCAACTACTTTATTATATTTTTCACCTCTTGTAATTAATCCATCAGAATATTGTTTTTCATATTCTTCAATTTGTTTTTTGGTATTGTTAATTAAGTCTTCTTTCGTTTTTGGAATAATTAAATCATCTTTACCAAAAGAAATACCGGCTTTAAAGGCATGTTTAAAACCAAGATCTTTTATTCTATCGCAAAATATAACAGTTTCTTTTTGCCCGCAGTATCTAAAAATTGTATCTATTACCTCTGAAACATTTTTCTTAGTTAATAATTTATTCACTAGACTGAATTTAATATTGTTATTTTTTGGTAGTAAATTTGCTAAAAGAAATCTTCCCGCAGTGCTTGAGTGTTTTTCAACAATCTTATTTCCCTCAGAGTCGATAGTTTCAAAAGTTGAGATAATATGAGAATGTAAACTAATAGATTTATTTTCTAAAGCTTGTTCAATTTCCTCTACACTAGAAAAAATACCCTTAGGTTTTTTTTCTTCTTTCTCTGCAGATTGGGATAAATAATATATTCCTAAAACAATATCTTGACTTGGTACTATTATTGGTTTTCCGTTTGATGGGCTTAATATATTATTCGTAGACATCATTAATACTCTTGCTTCAAGCTGGGCTTCCAAACTTAAAGGAATGTGAACGGCCATTTGATCGCCATCAAAGTCAGCATTAAATGCAGCGCATACTAAAGGATGAAGTTCTATTGCATTTCCCTCGATTAGTTTAGCTTCAAAAGCCTGAACACCTAAACGGTGTAATGTTGGAGCTCTATTTAACAAAATAGGATGTTCTCTTATAATATGTTCTAAAGAGTCCCATACCTCACTTTTTTCTTTTTCAACAAGTCTTTTTGCTTGTTTTATAGTTGTAGCTAGTCCTAGTTTATCTAACCTTGCGTATAAAAAAGGTTTAAATAATTCTAATGCCATTTTTTTTGGTAAGCCGCACTGATGTAATTTCAATTCTGGCCCAACTACAATCACTGATCTTCCAGAATAATCTACTCTTTTACCTAATAAGTTTTGTCTGAACCTACCTTGTTTCCCTTTCAACATTTCAGCTAAAGATTTTAAAGGACGTTTCCCTGTACCTGTTATTACTCTACCTCTTCTTCCATTATCAAATAAAGCATCAACGGACTCTTGTAGCATTCTTTTTTCATTTCTTACGATGATGTCTGGTGCTTTGAGATCTAATAATCTTTTTAATCTGTTATTTCTATTAATTACTCTTCTATATAAATCATTTAAATCTGAAGTAGCAAACCTACCTCCATCAAGAGGCACCAACGGTCTTAGCTCTGGAGGAATTACTGGAATTGAAGTTAATATCATCCATTCAGGTTTGTTTCCAGATGAAATAAAAGATTCTATTAATTTTAACCTCTTTATAGTTCTTTCCTCGGTTACTTTAGACTTAATCTCTGATAATGACTCTCTTAATTTTTTTTGTTCTTTTTTTAAATCTAAGTTGACTAAAATTTCTCTAACTGCTTCAGCTCCTATTCCAGCTGTAAATGCGTCTTCACCAAACTCTTCCTGTGCCTTAAGAAGTGCTTCCTCTGAAATTAATTGACCTTTTTTTAAAGTTGTTAATCCCGGCTCGACAACTATAAAACTTTCAAAATACAAAACTTTTTCAACTTCTTTAAGTTTCATATCTATTGCTAAAGATATTCTGCTTGGTAATGATTTGAGAAACCAAATGTGTGCTACCGGACAAGCTAAATCAATATGTCCCATTCGCTCTCTACGTACATTAGATTTAGTAACTTCTACTCCACATTTCTCGCAAATAATTCCTCTAAATTTCATTCGTTTATATTTCCCACACAAACACTCGTAGTCTTTCACAGGTCCAAATATTCTTGAGCAAAATAAACCATCTTTTTCAGGTCTAAAAGTTCTGTAATTTATTGTTTCTGGCTTTTTAATCTCACCAAAAGACCAAGATTTAATTTTTTCAGGGCTCGCTAAAGTAATTTTTATACTATCAAAAGCATTCTCTTGAGGTAAATTTTGATTATTAAAATTTTTAGTAAGATTTTTTTCCATTATTAGTTAAGTTCAATATTTAATCCAAGCGCTCTAATTTCTTTGACTAAAACGTTAAAAGACTCAGGTACTCCTGACTCAAAATTATTATTTCCTTTTACAATAGTTTCATAAACTTTAGTTCTACCAGCGACATCATCGGATTTAACAGTAAGAATTTCCTGTAATGTATATGAAGCACCGTACGCTTCTAAAGCCCAAACCTCCATTTCACCAAATCTTTGTCCCCCGGATTGTGCTTTTCCTCCTAAAGGTTGTTGAGTTACTAAACTGTATGGTCCGGTTGATCTTGCGTGAATTTTATCTTCAACAAGATGGTTAAGCTTAAGCATATAAATTATACCGACAGTAACTGGCCTATCAAATCTCTCACCAGTTTGACCATTCCATAAATGAGTTTGACCAGTTTTTGGAAGCTTGGCTAAATCAAGCATTTCAGTAATTGCCTTAGTGCTAGCACCATCAAAAACTGGAGTCGCTATTGGAACGCCATTTGACAAATTTTGAATTAATTCTGCTATTTCTTTGTTAGACAATTTCGAAATCACCTCATTATAGTAATCATTTCCGTAGATCTCTTTTAGTTTAGATTTAATTTTATCAATTTCTTCCTCAAAATTTTTTAAATATTTCTTTATTTGATCGCCTAATTCAGAACAAGACCATCCTAAGTGTGTCTCTAAAATCTGTCCAACATTCATTCTACTAGGAACTCCTAAAGGATTAAGAACTATGTCAACTGGTTTACCATTCTCCATATAAGGCATATCTTCTACAGGAACTATTTTACTTACTACTCCTTTATTTCCATGCCTTCCAGCCATTTTGTCTCCTGGCATCAATCTTCTTTTTACTGCCACGAATACTTTAACTACTTTCATAACTGTAGGTAGCAAATCATCTCCTTGCTGTATTTTGGTCACTTTATCCTCAAATCTTAACTTAATATCCTCTGAAGCGTTATCAAATTGATTTTTAAGTTTATCTAAATCAGTATTTATTTCTTCTTTTTGAAATGAAAACTTCCACAAATCTTTCAAATTGAGATTCTCAAAATCATTTTTATTTAAAGTTGTGCCTGGTTTTAATTCTTTAAATTGTTTATTAATACTTTGACCATTTAACAAATCTATGGCTCTTTGTTTTATATTACGATTTAATATTTCTTCTTCTACCTTTTTATCCTCCTGAACTGACTCAATTTCAGCTCTTTCAATGGCTATAGATCTTTCATCTTTTTCAATTCCATGTCTATTAAAAACTCTTACATCAATTACTACTCCTGTGCTTCCAGAAGGTAATTTAAGTGAGGAGTCTCTGACATCGGTTGCTTTTTCACCAAAAATAGATCTAAGTAATTTTTCCTCTGGACTTGACGAAGTTTCACTTTTTGGTGTAACTTTTCCTACAAGTATATCGCCTGGTTTTACCTCTGCTCCAACATAAACAATACCTGACTCATCCAAATTTCTTAGACTTTCTTCACTTACATTTGGAATATCTCTAGTGATCTCTTCAGCTCCCAACTTGGTGTCTCTAGCCATAGACTCATATTCTTCAATATGAACTGAGGTAAAAACATCGTCCGTAACGCACCTTTCTGATATTAAAATAGAGTCTTCAAAATTATATCCCTGCCATGGCATAAAAGCTACAGTGACATTTTTTCCAAGCGCTAACTCTCCAAGTTTTGTAGCCGGTCCGTCAGCAATAATATCCCCTTTTTTTATTTTATCTCCGATTTTAACAAGCGGTTTTTGGTTTATGCATGTATTTTGATTTGATCTTTGAAATTTTGATAAGTTATAAATATCTACAGCCGATTGAGATAAGTCAGTTACGTCTGTTGCTTTAACTACAATTCTCTTTCCATCGATTTTATCAACTATGCCATTTCTTTTGGCAACAATTGTAACCCCTGAGTCAAGTGCTACATCGGCTTCTATACCTGTACCAACTAAAGGTGACTCAGGTTTTAACAATGGAACCGCCTGTCTCATCATGTTTGATCCCATTAATGCTCTATTAGCATCATCATTTTCTAAAAAAGGGATAAGTGCAGCTGCTACAGAAACTAATTGTTTAGGAGAAACATCAATAAAATCTATGTTATCCCTATTTGAGAGTTCAAAATTTAGATTTTTTCTACATGCAACAAGTTCCTCAGTGAAAGATCCATCTTTTTTAAGAGATGAATTAGCCTGAGCAATCGTAAATTTTTCTTCCTCAATAGCTGAGAGATATTTAATCTCTGAGGTGACTTTCCCGTTGATTACTTTTTTATATGGACTTTCTATATATCCAAATTTATTAACTCTGCAGTAAGTAGCTAAACTATTAATTAATCCAATATTTGGTCCTTCTGGTGTTTCAATGGGGCAAATTCTTCCATAATGAGTAGGATGGACATCCCTTACTTCAAATCCAGCTCTTTCTCTAGTCAATCCCCCTGGTCCCAAAGCTGAAACTCTTCTTTTATGGGTGATTTCTGAAAGCGGATTAGTTTGATCCATGAATTGTGATAATTGAGAAGTCGCAAAGAAATCTTTAAGTGAAGTAGTGATAGGTTTTGCATTAATTAAATCTTGTGGCATAGCTGATTCAATTTCTAAAAATGTTGACATTTTTTCCTTCACAGTTCTCTCTGTTCTTAAAAGACCAATTCTAAATTGATTTTCAACTAGTTCGCCTACTGATCTTACCCTTCTATTTCCTAGATGATCAATATCATCTACATCACCTTTTCCATCTCTAAGATCGAGCATAAATCTTATAATTGCGATAATATCTTGTGTCTCTAGAATTGTTTTCTTTGGACTTGTTTTCAAATCAAGTTTTGAATTAAGTTTAACTCTTCCTACCTCTGAAAGGTCGTATCTTTCTTTTTTAAAATACAAATTTTTGAAAATTTCCTCTGCGATTTCAAGCGAAGGAGCTTCACCTGGTCTCAAAATTTTATAAATATCATTCAAGGCATCTGACTTGTTAAGGTTTTTATCTGCTTTTAAAGATTCTAATATGTAGGGTCCTTTGTTAATTGGATCAATGTTTACTATGTGAAGTGTTTGTTCCTCTTGGCTAATAATTTTATTTAACTGTTCTTCTGTAATGTCAAAACCGGCTCCAATAATGTTTTGACCACTCTTATCTTTAATATCTTTTGATAAGTACTTCCCAATTATCTCATTATTTGAAACAATTATTGATTTTAATCCTTTTTCTTGAAGTTTTCTTGCAATAACAATATTTAATTTCTCACCTTTAGATAAAATCTTTTTTCCATTTACACTATCGATTAAATCATATGAAATTTTGATTGGCCTCTTATAATTTTCAGGGTTAAAGTCTGTCACCCAATATTTCTTATTAATATCATAAGAATATTTGTTAGTAGTGTAGAAGGTTTCTATAATTTTTTCTTTTGTAAAGCCTAACGCATACAAGATTGTTGTTATTGGTAATTTTTTTTTTCTATCAATTCTAAAATACAAAATATCTTTTGGATCAAACTCGAAATCTAGCCAAGACCCTCTACCTGGTATTATTCGACAATTAAATAAAAGTTTACCGCTTGCGTGTGTTTTGCCTTTATCATGATCAAAAAAAACCCCGGGGCTTCTATGCATTTGATTGACAACTACCCTTTCTACTCCATTTGTTATAAATGTTGCGCTTGGGGTCATGAGAGGTAAGTCACCAATAAATACTTCTTGTTCCTTGGCAGATAAAATTTGTTTAGTATTGTTTTCTGTATCAATGTCATAAACAACTAAACGTAAATTCGCTTTAAGTGCAGCAGAATATGATAAACTTCTTTGTTTACATTCTATAACATCAAACTTAGGTTTTTCTAATTTATAAGAAATATACTCAAGAGTAGATTTGTCATTGCCATCTTCTATTGGAAAAATACTTTTAAATACCTTGTCTATCCCTTTAGATAACTCAGAAAGTTGCTCGTTAAGAGTTTTTGACTCTAAAAATTCATTGTATGAATTTTTTTGAACTTCGATTAGATTTGGAATAGATAAACCTTCAATTAGTTTTCCAAAGTTTTTTCTAATATTTTTCTTTTGAGTAAAAGATAATTGCATTAAATAAATGTGTATTGTTGCAAGTATTACCTGCAACAAAAACACGTCTCAAATTTTGTTTACTTTAATTCTACTTTAGCCCCAGCCGCCTCTAGTTTTTTCTTAAACTCTTCAGCGTCTTTTTTAGCCACACCACCTTTAATCTCTTTTGGTGCTGCCTCAACTAAATCTTTAGCTTCTTTTAAGCCTAAACCAGTAATAGCTCTAACTTCTTTAATAACGTTGATTTTTTTGTCGCCCGCTGCTGCTAAAAAAAGAGAAAATTCTGATTTTTCTTCCCCAGCTGGAGCTGCTGCCCCGCCTGCAGGTGCTGCTGCTACTGGTGCAGCTGCTGTGACACCCCACTTTTCCTCAAGTTGTTTAGATAGTTCTGCTGCTTCAACTACTGTTAAAGTTGAAAGTTCATCTATAATTTTATTTAAATCTGCCATTTTGTTTCCTATGAATTATTTTTTTAAACTCTTTGCGCGCGCTAAATTAGCAATTTTTGAGCCAGGTGCAAGTAAAATACTTACCAATTTTTGAGCTGGAGATGCTAAAATCCCTACTATTTTAGCCCTGGCTTCCTCTAATGAAGGAAGTGTGGCAATTACTGACACTTCTTTTTCATCTAAAACCTTACCATCCATGAATCCAGCAATAATCTTCAATTTATCATTAGTTTTTGAAAATTTAGTCAAAATCTTAGCAGTGGAAATTGGATCAGATGAAATTGCTGCTGCAGTTGGGCCAACAAAATATTTTTCTAGATCCTTTTTAGGGGTTTCTTTAACAGCAAGTTTGGTTATTCGATTTTTTGTAATTTTAAATAAAATCCCCTTTTCTCTTAATTCCTTTCTTAAAGAGTCTAACTCATTTACATTAAGTCCCTGATATTGAGCTATCATTACAGACTCGTTATCAGTAAAACTTTTCTTCATTTCTTCGACATAATTTTTCTTTGCTTCTTTGGACATCATGATCTTATTTTGCTCCTACTTTGTAAGAAATGCCCATTGTGGAGGTAATAAAAGCGCTTTTAATAAATTCACCTTTTATTGTTTCGGGTTTTTCTTTTTTAACACTTTCAATAAAATACTTATAATTTTCCAAAAGTTTTTCTGTAGTAAAACTTCTTCTTCCAATGGTAGAACAGAGATTTCCATCCTTATCGTTTCTTATTTCAATTAATCCTGTTTTGAAATCATTAACAGCTTTATTAATATCATTTGTGACAGTGCCTAATTTAGGGTTTGGCATTAAACCTTTTGGTCCTAAAACTTTTCCATGCTTTCCTATTTTCCCCATCATACCTGTAGTACATATAAGTTTAGAAAAATTAAGTTTTCCTGCTGCAATTTTTTCTAATAAATCATCTGACCCAAATACATCAGCGCCAGCCTTTTTAGCCTCATTAACTTTATCTGGTTCACATAGAACGGCAATCGTGTTTTTTTTTCCTGAACCATTAGGTAAATTTACTGTTGTTCTTAAACTAAAATCACCACCTTTTGATTGTTTAAGATTGATCCTTAAAGAAACATCGATTGACTCATCAAACTTTGTTGTAGAATTTTTTTTAACTAATTCCAAAGTTTCTTTTATTTCAATTTTTTTACCTTTTTGAGATGATTTTAAAATTGATTTATATCTTTTAGATCTCTTTTTCATAATTATTCTTTAACTTCAATTCCCATTGATCTGGCTGATCCACAAATAATTTTTGTAGCTTCTTTTAAATCAAAAGCATTTAAATCTTTCATCTTTTCTTTAGCTATAGCTTCAGCTTGTTTCATTGTAATGCTTCCTGCGATAACTCTACCTGGTTCATTAGAGCCACTTTTTAGTTTAGCTGCCTCTCTTATAAAATGAGATGCAGGTGGAGATTTAATTATAAAGTCAAATTTTTTGTCTTTATAAACAGTTATTACCACTGGTACTGGCTTACCCATGAAAGCTTTCGTTTTTTCGTTAAAAGCTTTACAAAACTCCATGATATTAATTCCTCTTTGTCCTAATGCAGGTCCAACAGGAGGTGCTGGATTGGCCTGACCTCCTTTAATTTGTAATTTAACATATCCTGTAATTTCTTTTGCCATTAATTTTTCTCCACTTGATTAAATTCTAAATCAACAGGTGTAGCTCTACCAAATATAGAAACTGACACTTTGAGTCTAGATTTTTCTTCATCAATTTCTTCAATTAAACCATTAAAAGATGCAAATGGTCCGTCACATACTTTAACTTTCTCACCAATTTCAAAATTTATACCTGTTTTTTGAGAAACTGCAGATTCTGAAACCTGGCCTAATATTCGTTTTATTTCATCGTCTGATATTGGAGTGGGTTTATCAGAAGAGCCTAAAAAACCACTTACTTTTTGGAGATTCTTTATTAAGTGATAAATTTGTTTAGTAAGCTCAATTTTTATTAAAACGTATCCAGGAAAAAATTTTTTCTCTTTTTTTGTCCGCTTTCCTTTTTTGACTTCTGTAACCTGATGAGTTGGTACAAGAATTTCTTGCAGATTATCGGTTAGTTTATTTTTTTTTAGTTCATCTTTAATAGACTCTACAACCTTCTTCTCAAAACCCGAATATGCTTGAACAATATACCAACTCATAGATCAAAAATTAATTGTTAGAATTATATTTAGAAAAAACCTTAATATCTGATCTAAAATCAGAAAAAAAATAGCTGCAATTGTTGATAGAGCAAAAACCATCACTGCACCCATCATAGTTTCTTTTTTAGTTGGCCAGGTTATTCTAAAAGTTTCTTGTTTAACCTCCTGAATAAATTTTAAAGGGTTTTTCATATATTTTCTAAATTTTGGCAGGAGCGGAGGGACTCGAACCCACAACCTCCGGTTTTGGAGACCGGCGCTCTACCAATTGAACTACGCTCCTAAGAGTTTATTTTACTATCTTAGTTACTACTCCAGCTCCAACAGTTTTTCCACCTTCTCTAATCGCAAAGTTTAAGTTTTCACTCATCGCGATTGGTGTTATTAATTTTACTGTAAATTTTCCATCATCACCAGGCATAACCATCTCAGTTCCAGATGGTAATGTAACTTCCCCTGTAACGTCCGTTGTTCTAAAATAAAACTGTGGTCTATATTTTGTAAAAAAAGGCGTGTGCCTTCCACCCTCCTCTTTTTTTAAAATATAAGCCTGACATTCAAATTCTGTGTGCGGAGTTATTGAACCAGGTTTACAAAGCACTTGACCTCTCTCGACGTCATCTCTTTCAACACCTCTCAAAAGAGCTCCAATATTATCTCCTGCTTCACCACTATCTAAAAGTTTTCTAAACATTTCGACACCAGTGCAAACAGATTTTTTTGTATCACGGATTCCTACAATTTCAATTTCCTCACCAACTTTAATGACACCAGACTCTACTCTTCCAGTAACAACTGTACCCCTTCCTGAAATTGAGAAGACATCTTCTACAGGCATTAAGAAGGGTTTATCCTTAGGTCTGTCAGGTTGAGGAATTGTCTCGTCTACAGCTTTCATCAATTCCATGATTGCATTTTTTCCTGTGGCTTCATCTTTTCCTTCCACAGCATTTAATGCAGACCCTTTTATGATAGGAATTTTATCTCCAGGAAATTTGTAAGACGTTAATAGTTCTCTTATTTCTTCCTCAACTAAATCAACTAGTTCTTTGTCTTTTACAGTATCAATTTTATTTAAGAAAACTACAATTGCAGGAACTCCGACTTGACGAGCTAACAAAATGTGTTCTCTAGTTTGAGGCATCGGTCCGTCAGCAGCATTTACTACTAGAATAGCTCCATCCATTTGTGCAGCTCCAGTAATCATATTTTTAACGTAATCTGCGTGACCGGGACAATCTACGTGAGCATAGTGTCTCTTTTCTGTTTCATATTCTACGTGCGCAGTTGATATTGTGATTCCTCTTTCTTTTTCCTCTGGTGCTTTATCAATTTGATCGTAAGCAACAAAGTTTGCGCTACTAGAGCCTCCAGCTTCAGATAATACTTTAGTAATTGCAGCTGTAAGCGTTGTTTTGCCATGATCAACATGACCTATCGTACCGATATTACAATGTGGTTTGTTTCGGTTAAACTTTTCTTTTGACATCTATTTTTTCCTCACTTTTTTTTTAATTCAAATTTTTGGAGCGGGTAAAGGGAATCGAACCCTTACATCCAGCTTGGAAGGCTAGCGTTCTACCATTGAACTACACCCGCAATATCCAAACTTATCGCGCTCTTTATTGTCAAATTTTAAGTTTGGTGGAGGGGGAAAGATTCGAACTTTCGAAGACCGAAGTCAACGGGTTTACAGCCCGCCCCATTTGACCGCTTTGGTACCCCTCCTAATACTATCGTGGGATACCCACTAACTTAAAAAGCATTTAACAACAAGGGTTTTATAAGCATTTATGGAATAATTGCAATAAATCATTTTGCCTTAAAATATGCTAATAAATTGAGTTAAAAGCCTTAAATGTAATGAAAAAAACCACCTTTTTAATTGTTGGAAAACATGCGGTTTTGGAGGCTCTAAAAAACCCTTCAAGAAAGATTGAAAGAATTTTTCTAACCGAAGATGCACAAAAAAAACTTAATAAAGAAAATCAAAATTTAAATTTATTTAAGAAAACTCAGATTTTTTACAAGTCTAGAAAAGAGTTGGACAATCTTTGTGGAAGAGATGAAACCGCTCATCAAGGTTTAGTGGCTGAGGTTGAGCAGTTAGAGGAAATAAATTTAAAAGAATTTATAATTGAAAATACTAAACAAAATTTAAACTTTATAGCACTTGAAGAAGTTACAGATCCAAGAAATATAGGATCAATCATTCGTAGTGCAGTTGCTTTTGGTATTGACGGTGTCATCGTGAAGGAAAGATCTTTCCCCTCTAAAAGTAAACTTCTTTATAAAAGTGCAAGCGGGGGCACAGAACATATTAAAATATTTAAAGTTTCTAATGTAAATACAGCACTTAAATTTTTAAAGACTAAAGGTTTTTGGGTTAGTGCTTTTGATATTAGCGCCTCAAGAGATTTTACTACAAATAATTGGGATGGAAAAAATGTTTTATTATTTGGATCAGAGGGATTTGGCATTAAAGCGAAAACATTAGATAAATCTGATTTTAAGTTTCGAGTAAAAATTAATAACAAAATTGAAAGTTTAAATATTTCAAACACAGTATCAGTAGTATGTCACCATATATTTCAGTCAAATAAAATAAAAAAATAATTGATGAATTCAGAATTATTTCAAAAAATTTATGATAAGTTTTTTAATTTAATTATTTTTGTTCCAATACTTAGTTATTTTTATGGTTTTTATTTAAACGAAAACTCTGTTGGTATGGGAGATTATGCAGTCGACTCAGATTGGATTAAAAAAAATATACAGATTTTTTTATTGAATGATTTAAAAGATGCTATATTACACCCTGAATTATTTGGTAATCGACCTCCTTTAATATATATAATTAATAAATTATTTAACCCTTTTTTTTATGATTTTGAGAAGTACAGGCTAACTGTTTTTTTATTATCATTAATTGGTCCGCTGGTTTTTTATCAAACTCTTAAAATAAGATTTCATACTGTTGATAATAAGATTTTATTTTTAATTTCATCTTTAATTTATTTGAGTCCATATTACAGAACAAGTGGTTATTGGGCCTTAAATGAAAATTATGGAATATTTACCATGTTTGTTACATTCTTTTTTTTAGAGAAATTTAATAAAAATAATAATTTAAAAAATATATTTGCTCTTATTTTTTTTAGCTCTGTAACAGTATATTTTGACCAGAAGTTTTTATTAGTTCCTTTAATTAGTTTCTTCTACACAATGTTTTCAAAAATTAGTATTAGAAATAAATTTATTATATTAAGTGCTTATTTTGTTCTCTC
This sequence comes from uncultured Pelagibacteraceae bacterium, assembly GCA_902597175.1. Lineage (GTDB taxonomy): Bacteria > Pseudomonadota > Alphaproteobacteria > Pelagibacterales > Pelagibacteraceae > Pelagilacustribacter. The sequence continues at coordinate 16,072 of CACJWN010000005.1, forward strand.
AATCCCATATTTATATCTTTTGCATAAGTGGAATGGAATTGTACCACCGGCAACTCAATTGGCCAATCCTAAAACAATTACATCGTTATCTGATTTAAAACTGATATACCATATTCACGCAGGGTACGCTGCTACTCTTATAAGTTTTTATTTGTTACCTGTTGTATTATTTACTAAAGAAAATTTTTTAAGTAGGATTAAAGAATATTTTTTTCTTAAAAAAACTTACTTCTATCTAATTTTATTCATTGCATTTAATTTATATAATCTAATTTATTTTGATTTTGAACAATTTACCGTCACAGATTATTGGGTTGGGTTAGGTATAGTCCATAAATTATCTCTAATTATTACAGGTAATTTATATTTACAGGAAATTATAACTTATATTTTTTTCTTTTTTTCATTTATTGTTTTGCTGTTTTATTATTATGAGAATAAACATGATGGTGTATTAATTGGGTATTTCATATTTATTTCCCTTTTATTGTGGCCTTTAATGCAGGAATATTTTGATCCAACTATTTTGGTAATTGCTTTTTCATTATTTAAATCAGTAAAAAATTTTAACAAAATTAACTCATTAATAATTTTTTCTTATTTTTCAATTTTTTTAATAATAGCTAATCTTTATTATTCTTAGATTTTGATAATAATTCAATTTGTAGAGTCGTCAACACTATCAATTAAGTGATCTATTGAAGTATTATTTGAATTATAATTTTCGTTTTTGTTATTCAGTAGAATTATTAAACTAAATAAAGAGATAAAGAATAGAACTATTATAATGATTGCTAAACTTAGCAAGACGTCCGAGGCTAAACCCAATAACATTTTTGGATAGTAGAACTTCATCAAGAATATTGTTATAGAAAAAAGTATACTTAAAACTATACCTATTAAAGAAATAAAGAAAAATTTTATCGCTATTAAATCTACAAAGACTGATAAAGACATAAGAGCATGAGCAAAATGATTCCAAAAATTTAATTTAGAGTTTCCTTCTATCCTATATCCTTTTTCGCAGTCAATTTTTTTAAAAGAAATATTTGATCTCAAAATTGAAGCAGAGTAATGAGTTTGAAGATTATTTATTTTTACGATTTTATTTAAATTAGCTTTTGTCATGCAACTAAAATTGCCAAAATCTAATTCTTTGCCTATCAATATTTTAAATATTTTTTTGTAAAAAAAATGAAGTGTTCTAAATATTGTACTTTCTTTTCTTTTTTTTCTTTTTGCAAATATAATTTTGTTTTCATTTTTTTTAGATTCCTCTAATAGTCTGATTATATCCTCAGGTTTATCTTCACCATCAGAGTCCATAATTAATAAATGAGTGATATCCTTATCATTCTTTTGAATATATTTTACCCCAATTGATATAGCGCCTTGAGATCCAATATTATTAAAGAGATTTATAATTTTTGTTTTTCTTCTTATTTTTTCTGGAATCTCAATAGTTGAGGCATCGTTAACTATATATACTTTGTAATCTTTCCACTCAGTAGGTTGTAGATTTTTATTTATTTCAGTAAGTAAAATATCTAGACTTGACCAATCATTATAAACTGCAATTAGAATTTTAAGTTTCATTTTTTTTAATTAAAATTATATATATATTTTTACATATTTTATTGGTATTAAACCATAGTAAAATTTATAAATAACTTTATGCCCTCATAGCTCAATTGGTAGAGCAATTGATTTGTAATCAATAGGTTCGCGGTTCGAGTCCGTGTGAGGGCACCATTTAAAAAAAGTTTATTTTATTTTAAAATAGGATACTTGAAAGATTTAAGTTTTTGAAAAATATAGTTGTTATACCAACGTTAAATGAAAACGATAATATTAATTATCTATTTAAATTAATTGTAAATAAATTTAAAATTCCTGTGCTGTTCATAGACGATAATTCAACTGATGGCACACAAGAAAAAATCTTAAATCTTTCAAAAAAAAGTAAATTAATTAATTATATATTTAGAAAAAAAAGATACGGTATAGGGTCAGCGCATAAAGAGGGTATCCGATGGGCTTATAAAAATAAATTTAATCTATGCTTCACTATGGATGCAGATAGAACGCATAACCCTTTTGAAATAAATAAAATGGTTAAGACTCTTATAAAAAATAATGCCGATGTCATTATTACCTCAAGATTTTTAAAAAAAAGTTCTTTGGAAGATTGGCCTTTTTTAAGAAAAATTATTACAAAAATAAGATATTATTTAGTTAAAATAATTTTAAATACTAAATTAGATTCATCTGGTGGCTTTAGATGCTATAATATTTCAAAAATTAAAAAAAAAGATATTCTTTTAGCAAAAGATAATGGTTATTTTTTTTTGATAGAAAGTTTGTTTTATTTAGAGAGATTGAACTATAAAATATTTGAAATTCACTCAAATTTGAAGTTCCGATCTAGTGGTCAATCGAAAATGCGCCTAATAGATATCCTTTCAGCTCTTATAAATCTTTTTAGGCTGTCTCTTTTTAGGAAAATATAAATTTTTAACCTAAATGAAACGATTGAAGAAAATATGTGTTTAATGGGTATGTATTTTTTATTTTTTCAAAAGATTTTTTTTTTTTTAAGAAAGAGTATTTCTTATAATTAAACTTTTCCAAGTAATCATTTATTTTATTTATATTTTTATCTGTTTCAATAATTAAAGCTGGTTTATCTTTTTTTATTATATTGTTTAGACCTTTGACCACAGATAATTCATTTCCATTAACATCAATTTTTATAAGAGATATTTTTAAATTTAATTTATCAATTTTTTTTAAAAAAATTTTTTTTTGTACGATTTTAATATTTCTTTTAAACTTAAAGTCTAGATTAATTTGTTTTTGCAAGTCTTTTTTTTTATAAAAAGTATAAGTTACTAAGTCAAAATTTTTTTTAAAAAATTGATACCTTGGATAAAAAACTTTATAGTTTGCATTTCTTTCACCTACGCCATAATCATACACTCTCATGTTTTTATAATTTAATTTTTTTAAAATTTTTACATAAGGTATATTGGGCTCAAAACATAGAATATTTGAAACATTTAGTTTTTTTATAAAAAACTTAGATGCAATGCCATCACTTGCGCCCACATCAATAATATTAATCTTTTTATGAAAATTTAAGTAAGAAACACCATGTGCATCATCTTCAAAAATATTTGTATAACGTATTAAATATCTAAAAATAAAATATACTAATGGGTGGCTCCTAATTATTTTTTCCAAAAATTTAAATATACCAGAGCTTGCTGTTTTTGATATCCTCATTTATTTATTAGTTTTCCTAAAACTAGATAAAATTACACCATTTCTTGAAACATGGAATATTTCCTCACCATTGTGTTTATCAAAACAATTTAATAATTTTTTATTTTTTGAAGTCATTGTGGCTCTGTTTGTAATTATTATAAAGTCTGAATCTTCATATCCGCTAATCTCAAAATTAGTAAACCCCCTTTTTTTAAGATAATATTTTGGCACATAATGAGAAACACCACATGTAGCAATTTTCATTTTTTTATTTTTATCAAAATTTATTTTATTTGTTAATTCTTTTAAAGAAGCCCCCCAATAATCATTTTCAAATTTTTTCATGTTATTTTTTTTGTTACCATTAAAAATATTTAAATAGGTATACTGATATGGGGTAATAGACAAAAAATTAAATACAAAAAAAACTGCAAATATTAATAAGATTGATGAAACTAATTTCGCTATAGCTCTTTTTAAATTTTTAAATAAAAAATATATAGTCAAAGCTGGAATTATACACAAATATGGCAGCATCCAGAGTACATGTCTTAAGCCATCATAAATCGAAAAAGGTGTGAAATATAATAAAACAAATGGATAAACTATTATCGAAAAAATCCAAATCATTTTATAATTAAAAAATTTGAAATTCTTGGTAAAATAAGATTTGTAATTTATAAATAATCCTAAAAATATAACATAAGTAAATAAAAAATATTCTGGTGATTTATAAATGATGTTAGTAAATAAATAAGTTTTTGGTATATCTGCATATAAATAGTAATCACCATTTACTAAAATATAGTGATATCCACGCCATAAATCTGAAAAGGCCCACTCATAAAGAAATTTAAATGGTAAAATAAAAATATTAGGATGTGTATCAATCCAGAATAGTACTAAAGAAAAATAAAAAATCAAAAAACCTTTAAAAAAATCAATTAAATATTTTTTAATCTTGATTTCTTTATTGTTAAATTTTTTAAAATATAAAATTTCTAGAAAAAAAAGGATTATTAGTGGCAATAAAGATCCTAAAAAAAATAAATTTAGTCCAGTGCCAACTGCTGCAAGTAAAGATATATAGTAAAAATAAGAACTTTTATGAGACTTAAAATATCTTAAAGCCAAATAAAAAATCCAAACATGACAAAATGCTATTATTGTATCTTTGCTATTAAAACCCATATGGCCAAAAAAAGCTGGAAAGAAAAAAAGCACTAAAAATACAATTATTCCTACATCCTTATTGAAAAATTCTTCACAAATCTTTTTTAGACCAATTATGGCTGTTACAGAAAAAAATAAATTTACTAGGTGACCTACTTCTATATGAAATTTCATAGGAAATGCTTGTACAATAAGATATTTTAATGAACTATAAATTGGGGAGTAAAATTCTCTCCTAAAAAAATATTCAGGGTCAGAAAAACCCAAAGATAATAAATAATTAGCTGTAACTTTTCCTTGATTATTCAAATAACCTTCATCCCAAGAAAAGCCAATTGTAAATGCACAATATGTAGAAAATAAAATTAAAATATAAAATATTATTTTTTTACTTGATTTTACGTAAGATTGAACAAAATTATTTTTCAATTTCATCAAATTCTTTTTTTATTTTTTTATAAAATTTATAAAGAAGAATTTTATCTTGTTCGTTAAAAAGATTATCTTTTTCTATGCCGCTTTGTATCTCTGATCTTATTTTATTTTTTACTGATTCAATATTTTCTTTTTGGTTCAGTTGAAGTATTTTGTTAAAATTTTCAAGTTTATCAGCTAAAATAAGATTATAGGTGGCATTTATAATTACGATTATAGAAAATGTTATTGCTATAAGTTTTATGAAAAATATTTTTAAATTATTTTGATTTTTGTTACTCATAGAAATATAATTCTAATATCTTAATATCATAGTCAATGATAATCTAAAGCTAAATTTTAACTTGTTTCTTTAATCAATTGCTCTAGTTTAATTTTTTTTTGTAAACTTTTACTATTGTCGTAAAGCAATTTAAATTTTACTTTGTTTTGTACCTTTACATCAATTTTAATAGCATTTCTAATTTCAACATTATCAGCTACCGCACTAACAGGTCTTTTAAAAGAGTTTAAATTTTTTATTGATATTTTAGATTTCTCACTTACAATTTTTCCTGGCCACCTTCTTGGTCTAAAAGCACTTATAGGAGCTATAGAAATTTTTTTAGAATCTAAACTCAATATTGGACCATGAACAGATAAATTATAAGCAGTGCTTCCAGCAGGCGTTGATATTAATACTCCATCTGAAACTAATTTTTTTATTAAGAAATTGCTTCCAATTCTTATTGATAAATTAGCAGCTTGTCTGCTTTGTCTTAAAATTGAGACTTCATTTATAGCTAAACATCTAATTTTTCTTTTTTTTTGTGTTACAATCATTTCTAAAGGCAAAATCGTTGTAGTTTTAGATTTAATAATATTTTTTACTAGATTGTTTTTAGAAAATTTATTCATTAAAAATCCATAATTACCAGAATTAATTCCATAAAATAAATTATTGGATTTTTTATATTTTTTTAATGTTTGAAGCATAAATCCATCGCCACCAATTACAATAATTAGTTTTGGTATATTTAATCTTTTAATATTTAAAATTTTTATTACAGTTTTTTTAATTTTTTTAGATTTTAAATTCTTATCAGAAATAATTGATATTTTTGTCATTTAATGTGGTGCCCTCGGCCAGACTCGAACTGGCACTCCCAAAAGGGCAAGGATTTTAAGTCCTTTGTGTCTACCAATTTCACCACGAGGGCACATTCATTTTTTTATAATAATTATATATAATTTATATTATTATTTAAATCTTATAAAGAATTTATCATATGAAAAAAATCTTGATTTATAATTCGGGAGGTGGATTAGGTGACTCAATCCAATTATTTCCATTATTAATAAGTTTAAAGGGCCATTTTAGAAAAGCAAAATTTTATTATTTGGGAGCACATATCAATCATTTTAATGGGAGATTGAAAGAATACAATTTAAGTTTGGAGACAGTGAATTTAAATTTAAAGTATTTTGGATTCAGATGGTGGCACTTACTATTAGCGAGCAAAAGAGCTTCGAATAAAGCATTCGGTAAGTTCGATCTAATTATTGATTTACAAACAAAATTTAGAAACACGTTAATTCTTAAAAAAATACCCCATCAATTGTTTTATTCTAGAACTTTAAATGGTTTCTTTTCGTCAAAAAAAATACGATCAAATTCTTTAGATCATTTAGAAAATTTAAGTTTATTTATTGAGGAAGACATAATTAAATTAGACTTTAAAGTTAACAAATTACCAAAGGAAATTTTGAAAGAAGCCAAAAAACTTCTTCCTAATTCAAATTATGTTGGCTTTTCTATTACTCAAGGTAATGAGTATAGAAAAAAAAGTTGGTCAATTTATAAATTTACTTCACTCGCTAACAAAATACTCTCAAAAAACAAGGTCCCAGTCTTTTTTATTGAGAAAAATAAAATTGACTTAATTGAGAAAATTAAAAACCAAGTCCCGTCAGCAATATTTCCAGAACTAAACTCAAATTTATCTTGTCCGGCCTTAGTAACAGCTTTGGCTTCTAGATTAAATACTGCTGTATCAATCGACAACGGAGTTATGCATATGATGTCTTTAGCGAACATACCTATGATTGTTTTATTTGGACCAACTAATGCAAATAAATTTGCACCTAAAAATAAATTTACTACAATCTTAGATAGTAAAATAATTCATAAAACTAAAAATATTAACTCTATTGAAGTTGATGAAGTGCTTAGTCTAATTTAAATTTTTAGAATTTTAATTTTTTTTAAGCTAATCATTTTCATTAAATCTTTTTTTACTAATGATAATTTAGATTTTGAAGTTGACCTTGAAACTACTGACACACCTATTTTTCCCAATCTAAAAAAAGGATAACTTCCAATTTCAACAAATTTGGAATATTTTTTTTGGAAAGTTTCTAATTCTTTGGAAATATTACTTTCAACTGTAAAAAGATTGATGGTAATACTGTGAACTTTAAGACCTTTTATTAAATATTTTTTGCAATTTTCTATCATTGAGTTCAAGATTGATGGCACACCAGGAAGTGAAAAAACATTTTTGGTAATAAACCCAGGAGCAGCACTAGATGGATTATAGATTAATTTTGCTACTTTGGGCATCTTAGCCATTTTTTTTCTTCCTTCATTAAATTTTTCTATACCATAATAATTCTCAAGAATTTTGTATGCCTCATCATGATATCCATATTTTACTTTAAAGGCTTTAGCTATAGATTTTGCTGTTATGTCGTCATGGGTTGGTCCTATACCCCCAGTAGTAAAAACATAATTAAATTCTTTTGATAACAATCTTATATTTTTAATTATAGTTTTTTCAACGTCAGGTATTATTCTCACCTCTGAAACAGTAATTCCACAATTTATATTTAACCAGTTACTTAAAAACGCAATGTTTTTGTCCTGAGTTCTTCCAGATAAGATTTCGTTTCCAATTATTAAAATTGCTGCATTTACTTTATTTTTTTTCCTCATAGATTATTAATTATACATGAATTTTAAAGAAACATTAATAGCAGGTGAATTTATAAAAAGATATAAACGTTTCTTTGTCGATGTCAAAATTAGAGATGAAGAAGTTGTAGCTCATTGTCCTAATACTGGTTCTATGATGGGTTTGACGAAAAAAGGTAATAATGTTTGGTTAACCAAATCTAATAATCCGAAAAGAAAACTTAAGTATACACTGCAAATTATTGAAGATCAAAAAGCAAAAGTTGGTATCAATACTCACTTAACAAATAAAATTGTTTTCGATGCTTTGAGCAAGAAGAAGATTAAAAAATTTAAAAATTTAGATAAAATTCAACAAGAAGTGAAATTTGGTAAAAATACTAGATTCGATTTCTTAATAACAGAAAAAAATAAAAAAACTTTTATTGAGGTTAAAAATGTTACTCTTTCTAGACAGAATGACATTGCTGAATTTCCTGATGCAGTTACTTCAAGAGGTTTGAAGCATATACAAGAATTGCTTAAAGCAAAAAAAAAGGGTTTTGAAATTTATCTTTTTTTTGTAATTCAACGAAACGATTGTAGCAAGTTTGAATTAGCTAAAGATATAGATCCTGAATATTGTGAATTACTTCTAAAAGCTGTTAAAAAAAATCTAAAAATACTTTGCTACGATTGTAAATTTTCAACAAAAGGAATAAAACTAAATCGTGAAATACAATTCAAAAAATAATGATAAACGATTATAAAGAGGCTTTCGAAAAAACTAAAGTTGCTGGACTAATAGCTGCAGGAGCATTAGACGAAGTTTTAAAAATTATTAAACCTGGAATAAAAACTAATCAAATTGATAAATTATGTTATGAATATCTAAATGACCATGGTGCATACTCTGCGCCTCTTTTTTATAGAGGTTTTCCAAAATCGTGTTGTACCTCTACTAATCATATTGTTTGTCATGGAATACCTTCTGACAAAGTTTTGAAAGACGGAGATATTGTCAATGTAGATGTCACTGCTTTAAAAGATGGTTGGCATGGAGATACAAGTAGAACATTTGAGATAGGTGAAGTCTCAATAAAAGCAAAAAAGTTAGTTAAAACAACTTACGATGCTATGATGAAGGCTATAAAAATTATTAAGGAAGATGTTTTTTTAGGAGATATAGGAGCCACAATTCAAAATCACGTTGAGGCTGAAGGATTTTCAGTTGTGCAAGATTTTTGCGGACATGGTATTGGACAACAATTTCATAAAGAACCTAATGTACTTCATTATGGAAAGGAGGGATCTGGAGAGAGAATAAAAGCTGGCATGATTTTTACAGTTGAGCCTATGATTAATCTTGGGAAATATGAAACAAAAACATTAAATGATGGTTGGACAGCCGTCACTAAAGATAAATCTTTATCTGCACAATTTGAACATACTGTAGGTGTAACTAAAGAAGGTTGTGAAATTTTTACCTTATCAAAAAACTAATGATAGATAGATACTCAAGAAAAGAAATTAAAGAAATTTGGGAAGATAAGAATAAATATTCAATATGGCTTGATATTGAATTGGCTGCGGCTGAAGCTATGGAAAAATTAAAGATTATTCCAAAGGGAGTTTCTAAAAAAGTAAAGTCTAAAGCAAAAATTGATGTTAAGAGAATTTTACAAATTGAAGAAAAAGTTAAACACGATGTGATAGCTTTTTTAACTTCAATAAATGAAAAGGTAGGAAAAGAAGGTAAATATCTTCATAAAGGTATGACCTCATCTGATGTTTTAGATACGTGTTTTAATTTTCAATTAAAAAAATCTGGTGAAATTTTATTAAATGATATTAATCAATTACTCGTCTCAATTAAGCGCCAGGCAATTAAACACAAATATACTTTATGCATTGGACGAAGCCACGGTATTCATGCTGAACCAACAACTTTTGGTCTTAAAATGTTAACTTTCTATCAAGAATTTATAAGAAATAAAAAAAGACTTAATGATTCTATAAAAGAAATTTCAACATGTGCGATTTCTGGTGCAGTTGGAACTTTTGCAAATATAGATCCCTCAGTTGAAAGACATGTAGCAAAAAAACTAAAACTTAATGTTGAGCCTATTTCTACACAAATTATTCCTAGAGATAGACATGCACAATTTTTCTCTACACTTGGGATTATTGCTGGTTCAATTGAGAGGCTTGCAACTGAAATTAGGCATCTTCAGAGAACTGAAGTACTAGAAGTTGAAGAATTTTTTGGAAAAAAACAAAAAGGTTCTTCTGCAATGCCTCACAAAAAGAATCCAATTTTAAGTGAAAATTTAACTGGTTTAGCTAGATTAATAAGATCTTGTGTTGTTCCTGCTCTAGAAAATATTGCCTTATGGCATGAGAGAGATATTTCACATTCAGCAGTTGAAAGAAACATAGGTCCAGATGCAACAATTGCTTTAGACTTTGCTTTGGCTAGACTGAACAATGTAGTTAAGAATTTAAATGTGTACCCAAAAAAAATGCTAAACAATTTAAATATAACCAATGGAATATTTTTTTCTCAAAGAGTTTTACTAGAATTAACTGATGCTGGTTTTTCTAGAGAACAAGCTTACAAATTAGTTCAGAAAAACGCTATGAAAGCTTGGAAAGAAAATTCCTCTTTTTTGAGCAATATTATCTTAGATAAAAAAATCACTAATAAAATACCTGTTAATAAACTTAAAAAATTATTTAATTTTAGTTATCATACTAAAAAAATTAATATAATTTTTAAAAGAAGTCTGAAACAAAAGTAATTTAATGAATAAAGGTAAAAAGTTATACGAGGGCAAAGCAAAAATAATTTATGAGACTAAAGATAAAAATTTAGTAATTCAGCATTTTAAAGATGATGCGACCGCATTTAATAATCTTAAAAAAGCTAAAGTCGAGGGAAAGGGAGTTTTAAATAATAGAATTTCTGAGTACATATTGTCTAATTTATCTCAGTGTGGTGTCAAAACTCACTTGGTTAAAAGATTAAATATGAGAGAGCAACTAATCAAAAAAGCTGACATTTTTCCAATTGAATTTATTGTTAGAAATGTTGCCACTGGTTCTTTAACCAAGAGATTGGGAATACCAGAGGGAACAATTCTTGAAAAGCCTTTATTAGAATATTGTTTCAAAAACGACGAATTACATGATCCTTTAATTTCTAAAGAACATATTCTCACATTTGGGTGGGCTACTGAGAAGGAGTTAAATTTAATCGATAAATCAACTCTTCGGATTAATGATATTCTTTCTGGTATGTTTAGAGCTATAAATATTAAGCTTATAGATTTTAAAATTGAATACGGTAAAGCATGGAATAAGGATATAGAAAAAAAAGAAATTGTTTTGGCTGATGAAATTAGTCCAGATACTTGCAGACTATGGGATGCTAAAACTGAAAAAAAACTTGATAAAGATAGATTTAGAAAAGATTTAGGAAATATTGTTCAAGCTTATCAAGAAGTTGCTAGGAGATTTGGAATAATGCCTGAAGAAACAAACATAAGCGAAGTAAATTTTGGTAAAACTATACCGATAAAATTCAAAAAAAAATAAATTGAAATATTCAATTACAGTCACTCTTAAAAAAGATGTATTAGATCCTCAGGGAAAAGTTGTTGAGAATACTCTTAAAAACATGGGCTTGAACAGTTTAAAGAGTGTAAGACAAGGAAAATATTTTGAAATAGAAGTTGAAGAAAAAAATGAAGAAGTTGCTGATAAAGAGGTAACTCAAATGTGTGAGAAACTATTAGTAAATTTAATTATCGAAGATTACAAAATTAATAAAATTTAATGAATTCGTCTGTAATTGTCTTCCCAGGTTCTAATTGTGATCGAGATATTGCAGTCGCTTTAGAAAAAATGCAATTTAAAAATAAGATGGTATGGCACAAAGATACTACCTTACCAAAATCAGATTTAATTGTAATTCCTGGTGGATTTTCTTATGGTGACTATTTACGCTCAGGAGCAATAGCTGGAAAATCTTTAATAGTTAATGAAATTATCAAAGCAGCTAATTCAGGATGTTTAATTCTTGGAATTTGTAATGGATTTCAGATTTTGACAGAAACAGGTTTGTTAAAGGGGACTTTATTGAGAAATAAAAACCTTAAGTTTATTAACAAAGATGTGAATATAAAGGTGATTAACAATAAAACAAAATTTACCTCAAAATATAATTTAAACCAGATATTAAAAATTAATGTTGCTCATAATGAAGGAAATTATTTTACAAAAGAGAGTCATTTGGAAGAATTAAATAAAGAAAATCTTATAGCGTTTAAATATTGTGATGAAAAAGGAGTTGTGAATGATCTCTCTAACCCTAATGGTGCTTTAGAAAATATTGCCGGAATATTTAATGCTAAAAAAAATATATTAGGGATGATGCCTCATCCTGAAAGAATGGTTGATGAAATGATTTCTAATACTGATGGAGTAAATCTTTTTTCTAGTTTAATAAACAAATAATGCAAATAACTAAAAAAATTATAGAAAAACACGGTCTTAGTTTAGAAGAATTTAAGAATATTAAAAAGCTAATGAAAAGAGATCCTAATTTGCTAGAACTTGGAATTTTTTCGGCTATGTGGAACGAACACTGCTCATATAAATCATCAAGAATACATTTGAAAAAATTACCCACTAAAGGAAAACAAGTTATTCAAGGTCCTGGTGAAAATGCTGGTGTAATCGATATTGGAGATAATGACGCAATAGTATTTAAAATTGAAAGTCATAACCATCCTTCATACATTGAGCCTTATCAAGGGGCGGCAACAGGAGTTGGGGGCATACTAAGAGATGTATTTACAATGGGCGCAAGACCAATTGCTTTATTGAATTCAATTCACTTTGGTTCTCCTTCACATCCAAAAACAAAAAGTTTATTAAATGGTGTAGTTTCGGGGATCGGTGGCTATGGAAATTGCATTGGAATACCGACTGTTGCTGGCGAGACTAAGTTTAACGAAACTTATAATGAAAATATATTAGTCAACGCAATGGCGGTAGGTCATGCAAAAAAAGATAAGATATTTTACTCAAGAGCAAAAGGTATAAATAAATCTGTAGTCTATGTGGGGTCAAAAACAGGTCGTGATGGGATTCATGGGGCATCAATGGCATCTGCTGAATTTGACGAAAACTCTGAGGACAAAAAACCCACTGTGCAAGTTGGTGATCCATTTACTGAAAAACTACTTCTCGAAGCTTGCTTAGAGTTAATGAAAGACGACTCAATTATTGCTATTCAAGATATGGGAGCAGCTGGATTAACTTCCTCTAGTGTTGAAATGGCTTCTAAAGGTTCGCTTGGAATTGAATTAGATTTAGAAAAAGTGCCTTGTAGAGAGGAGAACATGACACCGTATGAGATGATGCTATCAGAAAGTCAAGAAAGAATGTTAATAATTTTAGAAGATGGAAAAGAAGAGCATGCAAGAAAAATTTTTAATAAATGGGATTTAGATTTTGTTGTTATAGGAAAAACTACGAATACGAGGAATTTAACTTTAAATTTTCATAGCAAACTTGTGGGAGAAATACAAATTGATGCTTTAGCTACAAAAGCTCCTGTGTATAAAAGAAAATGGGTAAGAAAAAAAATTAAGAAAAGCAAATTAGATATAAAAAAAATTCGAAATGTGAACTTTGAAGAAGCTCTAATTAAAGTTTTGTCGTCACCTAATCATTCAAATAAAAGTTGGGTTACGAATCAATATGATCAGATGGTTATGGGTGATACTGTTCAAAGATCTGGTTCTGATGCAGCAATAGTTAGGATACATAATAAAGATAAAGCTATAGCTGTTACGGTAGATTCTTCTGCTAATTATTGTAAATCCCAACCCAAAGCTGGAGGAAAACAAATAGTGTGTGAAAATTGGAGAAATTTAATTTCTGTTGGCGCAAAACCTTTGGCAATAACTAATTGTTTAAATTTTGGTAATCCTGAAAATGAGGAAATTATGGGAGAATTCGCTGAGTGCTTAGAAGGAATTAAAGAGGCTTGTGAGTTTTTAAATTATCCAGTCGTCTCAGGAAATGTATCTTTTTATAATGGGACTAATAAAAAAAATATATTCCCAACTCCTGTGATCGGAGGAGTTGGAATTATTAATAAATTATCAAGTCCAATTAACCATAAATTAAAAAAGGATAAAAGTTTATTACTATTAATAGGAAAAACTTTTGGACACATTGAACAAAGCTGTTTTCTTAAAGAAAATTTTTCTATAATAGAGGGAAGTCCACCCGAAATTAATTTTTTTAATGAAAAAAATAACGGAGAAGCTGTTTTAAATCTAATAACCCAAGGTTTAGCTAATTCAGTTCACGATGTTTCTAATGGCGGATTAATTGTTGCTTTATGCGAAATGGCAATGAGTTCAAATTACGGGATAAAAATTGAAAAGCCTAAAAAAATAAGAAACCCAATCGAGTACTTTTTTGGAGAGGATCAAGGAAGATACATTGTTGAAATAAATAAAGATAATTTAATGAAAGTTGAGAAAGTTCTTCAAAAAAATGACATTTACTATGAATTACTTGGAATTACACAAAAAAAGTATTTAGAAATTGAGGGTTTAATGAAATCAAACATAAATGACCTCTTTAAAATTAATAGTCAATGGTATAACCAATACTAATGCCTTTACCAATTGATGAAATTAAAAAATTAATTAAAGAATCAATTCCCGACGCCTCGATAGAAATAAAGGACTTAATGGGTGATAATAATCATTATTCAGCAACAATTAGATCTGAATTATTTAAAAATTTAAATAGAATAGAACAACACAAACTTGTTTATAAATCGCTAAAAGGTAAAATGGGAAATGAATTGCACGCATTATCTATTACGACAGAGATCAAATAATGAATACAAAAGAAAAAATTAGCAAATTAATAGATGAAAATGAAATTTGTCTTTTCATGAAAGGCACTCCGGACTCGCCTCAATGTGGATTTTCAATGGCAGTGTCAAATGTTTTAAAACATTTAAATGTAAATTTTAAAGGAATTAATGTTTTGGAAGATGAAAATTTAAGACAAGGTATAAAAGATTTTAGTGATTGGCCTACGATTCCTCAATTATACATTAAAAAAGAATTTATTGGGGGATGTGATATTGTTAAAGAAATGTTTGAAAAAGGCGAATTAAAAAAATTATTAACTGAAAAAAAATTAATCTAATTTATTTTTTTTGTATAAAACAAATATCAGAGTCTTTTAAATTACCTTTAAAAGAAAAAATTTCTTTTACCTCGCTAAATATATATTTTTGATTATCTTTTTTAATAAATTCTGAATTGAAATATTCTTTTTTACGTATTTTTGAAAGTAAATCGTCTACGAAAATGTCTTGTATATCCAAATTATACTTATAATAATTTGGATGTTTAAAATCTTCAATTACATAAAACCCACCTTGATTTACAAATTTAAATAAAAAATTTAAACTAAATAAGATGTCACTTAAATAATGTGAACCGTCATCGACTATAATATCAAATTTTTCAAAACTATTTTCTTTAAAAATCATATCTAAAATTTTGAAAACTTTTTTTTCATTTCTTATATCCAAGCCATAAACACTTATATTGTTCGAATTATATTTAAAATTTGAAATATTAATATCAAAACAAAATATTTTTGAATTATCAAAATATTTTGAAAATGCAGCTGCAGAAGCTCCTGCATAAGATCCAATTTCTAATATATTTAAAGGTTTGTTTTTAAGTAACGAAAATTGTTTTTCGTAGAATTTAGAAAATCCATGACCTTTTGTATCTTTATTTTGAAAATAATCAGCTTTATCACTTCCATAATAAAAAAATAATTGATCTAAATCTTTTTCAGGGAACGAATCTTTATCAATCGATATTTTTTTTTTAAATTTATAAATTAGATTTCTTTTAAAAAGACTAAAAAAATTCAATTATCTAGAATAGTATTCAATTACTAAGTTAGGTTCCATTATTACTGGGTAAGGAACTTCTGAAAATTTTGGAACTCTTACTAATTTCGCTGTTTTATTTTTATTATCTAACTGAATATATTCTGGAACATCTCTTTCCTTGCTTTGTAATGATCCGTCTATAACTGTAAGTTTTTTAGACTTATCTCTTATCTCAATCAAATCTGTGCTTTTAACAACATAGCTCGAAATATTTACTCTTTTTTTATTAACCTTAATGTGCCCGTGATTTATCATCTGTCTAGCTGAGAAGACAGTTGGTGCAAACTTTGCTCGATAAATTACTGTATCGAGTCTACTTTCAAGTAGTGCAATTAAATTTTCTGTGGTATCGCCTTTTTTAGACAGGGCTTTACGATAAATATTTCTAAATTGTCTTTCATTAATATTTCCATAATAAGCTTTTAATTTTTGTTTTGCTTGAAGCTGAACACCGAAGTCAGTAGGTTTACCTTTTTTGTTTTGCCCGTGTTGACCTGGTGGGTACGCTCTAGAGTTAAAGGGACTTTTAGGTCTTCCCCAAATATTTGCCTTTAATCTTCTGTCTACTTTATGTTTAGATTTAAGTCTTTTAGTCATATAAAATAATTGTGTTTTTATAAGCTTTACTAAAGATTTGTCAATTAAGCTTTAATGTTATTTTTTACTCAATGTGCTTATAATACTAGCTAAAATCCTTAATTCTTTATCGTTTGGTTCTAATCTATAAATTAAATTATTTATATTTAATATCATTGAGTGCCTTTTCTCTTTAGGGATAAAAAAGTCTTTTTTTTCTAAAAGACTTATTAAATGAGCTAATAAAGAAGATATTTTTGATTTAGATGAAACTTTTAAATTCAGTTCATTATTCTTAATTTTTTTATCATTAATTGATTTAAAGATCTCATAACAAATAACAGTCAAAGAATGCGATAAATTTAAAGATTTAAATTTAGGTGAGGTTGGAATTTGTAAAATATAATTAGAAAATGACAAATCTTTATTTGATAAACCTGATGCTTCAGGACCAAACATTAAACCCAAGTTAAGATTTCTTCTTTTGATAATTTTTTGAAATTCTTTAAGTGAAATATTTTTTTTATTTATGTCTCTACGTCTCGCGCTTAAAGATACGACCAAATTAAAAGGCTCTATTGCATCTTGAATATTGTTAAATACTTTCGCTTTATTTATAATATCATACGCACCTACGGATGTTGCTTTAGCTTTATGATTTGGAAAATTAATTTTAGGCTCCACAATGTGAAGTTTTGAGAAACCAAAATTCTTCATTGCTCTGGCACATGAACCTATGTTTTCACCTAGTTGCGGTTTTACTAGAATGAAACCAAATTTACTGCTCATTTAAATTAGCAGGAGCTTTTTCTTTATAAAGTTTATAATCTAAGCTATCAATTAATGCTTTAAATGAAGCTTCAATAATATTTGGAGATACACCAACTGTAAACCAACTCACACCTGTTTTATCAGTACTTTCAATTAAAACTCTAGTTGTTGCTTCAGTACCAGTATTCAGAATTCTAACTTTATAATCTAGTAACTTTAAATCTGAAAAAAAATTATAGTATTTTGTTACTTTTTTAAAATTAGATCTGATCGCATTATCCAATGCATTTACAGGTCCATTCCCTTCACCATGACACTCAATTTCTTTTCCATCTATCAAGAAAACTACGCTTGCTTTTGTTTGTATTTTGTCAAATTTTGAAACATTTACATCGTAACTTTTTACTTTTAAATATTCAGGAACTTTACCTAATAATCTATTAGCTAACAGTTCAAATGAAGCATCAGCTCCATCATATGAATAACCACTAAATTCTCTATCTTTTACCTCATCCAAAATTTTTTGGATTTTTGGATCTTTAGAATCAATTTTAACTCCGTATTGTTCTAGTCTTGATAAAATATTTGATCGACCAGCTTGATTTGAAACAATAATATTTCTATGATTTCCAATTGTTTTTGGATCAATATGTTCGTAGGTTTTTGGATCTTTCTTCACTGCTGAAACGTGAAGTCCTCCCTTGTGAGAAAAGGCTGAGGCACCAACATAAGCCATATTTTTATTAGGTTTTCTATTTAGTATTTCATCTAATAATCTTGAACATTCGGTTAATGAAGAAAGTTTATCTTTTTTAACGTTAATTTCATACTTATCGCTAAAAGATTTTTTTAAACATAAGTTGGGAATAATTGACATCAAATTTGCGTTACCGCATCTCTCACCTAAACCATTAATAGTTCCTTGAATATGTCTCACGCCGCTTTCAACTGCGGCTAAAGAATTAGCCACAGCATTTTCTGTATCGTTATGCGCATGAATTCCAAGATTGTTTCCAGGTATTATTTTTGAAACTTTTGCAACAATTTCTCTAACCTCATTTGGTAGTGTGCCACCATTAGTATCACATAATACAACCCATCTAGCACCATTATCATAGGCATGCTTTAAGCAGTCAATTGCATATTCTGGGTTAGCCTTATAACCATCAAAAAAATGTTCTGCATCAAACAAAAATTCTTTCTTGTTTTTAACAAAATGTTTTGCTGTTTCTTTGATGTTTTCTAAATTTTCCTCTTTTTGAATTCCTAAAGCAACTTTTACATGAAAATCCCAAGATTTTCCTACTACACAAACTGCTGGTGTATTCGCATTCATTAAAGAAGCTAAACCAGGATCATTATCTGCACTTCGACCAGTTTTTTTAGTCATACCGAATGCAGTAAATAATGTTTGTTGCATTTTAGGTGGGCTAGAAAAAAATTTTGTATCAACAGGATTTGCCCCAGGCCATCCTCCCTCTACGTAATCAACGCCTATGTCTGATAAAACTTTTGCTATTTTATTTTTATCTTCAATTGAGAAATCAACACCTTCCGTCTGAGCTCCGTCTCTTAAAGTTGTATCAAATATATATATTTTCTCTTTACTCATTTAAATTTCCAAGTTGTCTGTTCTTTTTTATCCTCAATGATTACTCCTTTGCTTGCTAGTTCAACTCTTATTTTATCAGCAAGCTTATAATCTCCTTTTTGTTTTGCTGCCAATCTTTCTTTAATTTTTTTTTCAATAAATTCTTCTGAAATATCTTTATCTACTTTTTTAAACTCTTCCCACTCGTTTTTTGTTAAATCAAATAAACCAATTAATTTACAAGCACTATTAAAAAATTTTTTACTTTTTTCATCACCTTTATTTGCATTTGCATAAAGTTCGTGAATTTTAGCAATGAAACCAGGTGTATTTAAATCATCTAGTAAAATGTCTATCTCTTTCAATGGTATTTCTTCATTATTTTCTTCATACAATTGGTACCATTTTTCAATCGTTGCTCGTTGATTTTCTAAAAGTTTATTATTCCAATCTAGTGGTTGACTGTAATGAGCACTTAATAATGCTAACCTAACAACTTGACCTGAATATTTTTTAGTTGCATCAGTTATAGAAATTATATTGCCTAAAGACTTTGACATCTTTTCATTATTAATAGTTACAAATCCGTTATGAACCCAATAATTTGCAAAGTTTTTCGTATTATTGTTACAACAAGACTGGGCAATCTCATTTTCATGATGAGGAAAAATTAAATCAAGACCACCGCCATGAATATCTAAATTTTTACCAAGATATTTTTCACTCATTGCTGAACATTCAAGATGCCAACCTGGTCTACCTCTTCCCCAAGGTGACTCCCATCCAGGGTCTTTTTCATTCGAAGGCTTCCATAAAACAAAGTCCATTGGATTTTTTTTTAGATCAGAAATTTCTATTCTACTCCCTGCCTTCAACTCATCTAAATTTTTGTTTGATAATTTTCCATAATCTTTAAATTTGCTTACAGCGAAAAAAACGTGGTTTTTATTTTCGTAAGCAAATCCTTTTTTAATTAATGAAGATGTCATTTCAATCATATCTTTTACATGTTCTGTGGCTTTTGGCTCTATCGTTGGTTTTAAACAGTTTAAACTTTTACAGTTTTCATGAAAAATTTTAATCACCCTATTAGTAATTTTATTTATATCTTCTTTATTATTTTGAGAAGCTTCTATTATCTTGTCATCTACATCAGTTATATTTCTCACGTACGTTACATTTGAATTGTAGAGAACTTTTAAAACTCTAAATAAAATATCAAATACTACAAGGGTTCTTGCATTACCTACATGGGGACTCTCATATACAGTCGGTCCACAAGCATATAAGGAAATCTTTTTTATATTATTTGGCTTAAATACTTCTTTTTTTCTTGTTAGAGAATTTGTTAATTTTAAGTTATTCATTAAATGTACATACTGGTATAGGATTCATTTTGTGTAAATTTTTTTCTCTTATTTCTAAATATTTTTGATAGTTAGGATCATCTTTATTTTCCATAGCCTTCTCTAAATCTGCATAACTCATTCCAAGTTGTTCTACGTCGTTTCTGCCATCATCCCATAGACCATCAGTGGGTTGGGCATTAATTATTTCTTCGGACACACCAAGATGTTTGCCTAACTCCCACACTTGAGTTTTGTTGCAGTCAGCTATAGGAGAGATATCGACCCCACCATCGCCATATTTAGTATAAAAACCAACGCCAAAATCTTCAACTTTGTTACCAGTTCCGACAACAATTCCATTATTTGCTGCTGCTACTTGATATAAAGTTGCCATTCTCAATCTTGCTCTTGAGTTTGCATATCCATGCTCATTGTCAAATTTATTTAAAACTTGAGAAAATGAGTTAAAGATTTTATCCATCTCTAACAAATGATGTTCAACATTTTTGTATTTTTGTTTTAACCATTTAGCATGTGTCAAACTTAAATCATGTTGAGATTTGATTTGTTTAATTGGCATTGTTAACACAATTGTTTTTCTACCAGTGTTTGCACATAAAGTACTAACCACAGAAGAGTCTATTCCACCCGATATTCCAACTATTAGTGATTTTGGCTTATAAGAAGCATTATTACAATAGTTGTCTATCCAGTCGGTTATTATCTGTGCTCTTTTTTTTACATCCATAATTAATACTTTGCCTTAATTTTAAGGTTTGGTCTTAATAATTACAATAATTATTAAGACGCAGCTTGAATAATTTTGTTTGATATTTTTGAATTTTTCTTAATTTCCTCAGATATCAAGAAGGCTAGTTCTAATGCTTGGTCAGCATTTAGTCTAGGATCACAATGAGTTCTATATCTATTTGATAAATCATTCTCAGATATCTTTTGAGCTCCACCTGTGCACTCTGTCACATCTTGACCTGTCATCTCTATATGTAGCCCACCAGCATAGCTACCTTCCGCTTGACTTACAGCAAAGAAATTTTTTACCTCTTTTAAGACACTTTCGAAAGTTCTAGTTTTAAATCCTGTTGCAGCTTTAATAGTGTTTCCATGCATTGGATCACAAGACCATATAACTTTTAGACCTTCTTTTTTAATCACTCTAATTAACTTAGGTAAATATTTTTCAACATTATCAGCACCGAATCTTGAAATTAATGTCAATCTGCCAGCCTCATTATCAGGGTTCAAAATATTACATAAGTTTACCAATTCATCTGGATTTAAAGTGGGTCCACATTTTAAACCAAGAGGATTTTTAATACCTCTACAAAATTCAACATGTGCTCCATCTGGTTGTCTAGTTCTATCCCCTATCCATACAAAATGGGCTGAAGTATCATGGTATTCTCCAGTTGTTGAGTCTACTCTTGTCATAGACTCTTCGAAAGGCAAAAGTAAAGCTTCATGTGAAGTATAAAAATTTACAGTTCTCAATCTTCGATTATTATCTGAATTAATTCCGCAAGCTTCCATAAACGCTAAGGCATCACTTATTTTATCTTCTATTTCTTTGTACTTACCTTTTGTTTTATCTTTAATAAAACCTAAATTCCATAAGTGTACTTGTCTAAGGTCAGCAAAACCTCCTTGAGAAAAAGCTCTTAATAAGTTTAATGTAGATGCAGATTGTGAATACGCTCGAAATAATCTTTTTGCATCAGGTATTCTAGCTTTTTCTGTAAACTCCATTCCGTTAATGTTGTCACCTAAATAACTTGGCAATTCTTTTCCATCTTTTATTTCTGTGGGCGCACTTCTAGGTTTAGAAAATTGTCCAGCAATTCTTCCAACTTTTACGACTGGAACTGAGGCTGATGCAGTTAAAACTAAAGACATTTGCAAAAGAACTTTAAAAGTATCTCTAATGTTATCTGGATGAAACTCTGCAAAACTTTCTGCACAATCTCCCCCTTGAAGTAAAAATGCTTTACCTTCAGCAACTTCTGATAAGGCTTTTTTTAAAGATCTTGATTCACCAGCAAAAACTAAAGGTGGGTATTTTTTAATTTTACTTAAAACTAAATCAAGTTCTTCCTTGTCCTGATAAACAGGTAAATGTTTAGCAGGTAATTTTTTCCAACTATTTAAATTCCATTTTTTCATATACAACTTGCGATATATATAGAGTAAAGATTAAAAATATTCAATAAAATATTAGATAAAATTTACTAAAATGTTTCTACTTTGCTATTTAATGAAATAAGCTTAAGTTCAATCCTTAATTTCGGATATTTTCTTTTAAATATCTTTTTAATTTTTTGAAAAGAATTTTTATGTACTGCTGTTTCATTTACTTTTGAAAATTCTTTTTTCCCATTTATGATTTTAGCTGCTCCACAGTCTCTATGATTAATTACTATTAATTTTCTTATATTGTGTAATTTTACAGAAGTATCAAAATTATCCCAAAAAGCTTTGTGCCATCTTTTAAATTTTGATGCTGTAACACCAACAGCTGATCCTGCAATTGTAAAAGAACTATACCTACCAACCAATTTTTTTTTCTTTAAATAATTGTAAACGATAGGTTGGAATCTTGGATCAATACAAGACAGTACCATGGCTTTATAATTTGATTTCACTTTATTCAACTGTAACTGATTTAGCTAAATTTCTTGGTTTATCAATATCGCAATTTTTTAATGAAGCTACATGATATGCTAAAAGCTGCAAAGGAATTGTAAGTAACAATGGTGATAGGAGGCTATCTACACGAGGCACTCTTAATCTAAATCTTATATTAGTACTTAATAATCTTTTATTATTATCAGTTATAAAAAATATTTTTCCACCTCTTGCTATTACCTCCTGCATATTAGAAAGAGTTTTTTCGTAATATTTGTCTTTAGGCGCTATTACAATTACCGGTAAGCCTTCCTCAATTAAAGCTAATGGTCCATGCTTCATTTCGCCAGCAGGATATCCCTCTGCATGTAAATAAGAAAGTTCTTTCAATTTTAAAGCGCCTTCAAGAGCTATCGGAAATGAATTTCCTCTACCTAAAAACATTGATCCTTTAGCATCTAAAAATTCTTTTGCTATTAATTGTATTTCACTCTCAAGTTTTAAAGTGCTGTTTATTGCATCTGGAAGTTTTTTCAAATTTTCTACACAAGTGTCATAATTCTTTTTATCAATATCACCTCTCTCAATAGAAAGTTTTAAAGATAAAATATACAGAACAATTAATTGTCCCAAAAAAGCTTTGGTTGAGGCAACACCGATTTCAGGGCCTGCATGAATAGGCAATACCCAATCAGAATTTCTAGCAATTGTGCTTTCTACTACATTTACAATTGAGCAAGTTTTAACTTTATTTTTTTTACAAATATCTAGAGCTGCTGCAGTATCTGCTGTTTCACCAGATTGAGAAACAAAAATATATAAATTATTATTTTTAAATTTTAAATTTCTATATCTGAATTCTGAGGCTATATCGATCTCAGTGTCAATAGAGGTTAATTCCTCAAACCAATACTTTGCTACTAAACAAGAATGATAAGCTGTTCCACAACCAATCAAAATTATCTTGTTAATTTTTTTGGGTTCAATAGGAAAATTATAAATATTGATATCTTTTTTAAGACTATCAGTATACTCGCTCAAGCATTTCTTAATAGTGTTTGATTGCTCAAAAATTTCTTTAGACATAAAGTTTTTATAATCACCTTTGTCACTGGTATTTTCATCATCTGAAACAGTATAAATTTTTTTATTTATTTTTTTTTGATTTACATCATAAAAATCAACGTTATTTTTAGATAACATACATAATTCACCATCTTCTAAATAAGAAATTTTATTTGTCATAGATTTCAGAGCGTAAGAATCTGAACCTAAGTAATTTTCTTCGTTTGAATAACCAACAGCAAGTGGGCTACCTCTTCTCGCACCAATTATAATGTCTGGAAAATTTTTAAATATAATTCCTAATGCAAAACTACCTTTTAATTTTTTTAAGGTTTTGAATACTGACTCTAAAGGATTTGAGTTTTCTAAAAACTGGGTAACTAAGACAGTAATAACTTCAGTATCAGTTTGTGATTTAAACTTGAAACCTTTTTCTTCAAGATCTTTTTTTAATTCATCTGAGTTTTCAATTATACCATTATGAACTACTGAAACTTTTTCGGATGAATGGGGATGTGCATTAATAATATTAGGGACTCCATGAGTAGCCCATCTTACATGGCCTATACCTATATTGCCATTTGAAGGATTTTTGAACAAGATTTTTTCAAGTTCCTCTACTCTTCCAGAGCATTTTTTTTCATCTATTAAGTTATCGCTTAAGGTGGCTAAACCCGCAGAGTCGTAACCTCTATATTCTAACTTTTTTAAAGAGTTGATAATATTAATCGAAACAGGTTTGTTGCTAGCAATTCCAATTATTCCACACATTATTTTTTCTTTCTCTTATAGTTTGCGACTGAGATTTGTGATGCCCTTGTAAGTGCTAATGATTTGTTTTTAACATTTTTTGTTATTACAGATCCTGCGCCAACAACACTGTTTTTACCTATACTAACTGGTGCAACTAATGAAGAGTTAGAACCTATAAAAACATTATCTGCTATTTTTGTTTTTGATTTTTTAATACCATCGTAATTACAAGTAATAGTTCCTGCGCCAATGTTAGAATTTTTACCTACAGAGCTGTCTCCAACATAAGAGAGATGATTTATTTTTGAATTTTTATTTATAAGAGATTTTTTTGTTTCTACAAAGTTTCCAATTTTAGTGTTTTCTTTTAATAATGTTCCCTCTCTTAATCTGGCGTAAGGCCCTACAATTACATTTCTCTCAATTTTTGTTCCCTCCAGATGACTGAAAGATTTGATATGTGAATTATCTCCAATTTTAACATTTGGACCGATAACGACATATGGATCCACTGTAACGTTTTTTCCAAAAAGAGTATCTTTTGATAAAAATATTGTTTCTGGTGCAACTAAATTTACACCCTTCTTTAAAGCTTTGTTTCTTAATAATTCTTGAGAAAGCCTGTACGAGTTAGCTTTATTTAATTTATTATTTGTATTCATTAAAAATTTCTTTACATTAATAGTGTAACTGAAATAAGTCACAAAATATTTCTTTTTAATACTTTAAAAAATGAATCAAATTTACACTATTCTTTTTGATCTAGACGGCACTATAGTAAATACAGCTCCCGATTTAATGGCTGCACATAATCATGTTATGAGAAAATACGGTCATACAGAGAAAAAACTTGAAGATATTAAATCACTCGCAGGTAGAGGTGCTTGGGTTATGATGCAAAGATCTTTTAAGGAAAAAATTAAAGATGAAAAAGTTAAAAAAGAAATGACAAAAGAATTTATAGATTTTTACTCAAAGAATATTAATAAAGGTAGTATTCCAATTAAAGGGGCAGTTGATTTTTTTAAATGGGCTAAGAACAAAAATATTTCTATGGCTGTATGCACAAATAAGCAAGAGAAACTCGCAGTAGACTTATTGAAAAAATTAAATTTATTGAATTTTTTTGATTATGTTGCTGGTTCAGATACTTTCTCTTTTAATAAACCTGATCCAAGACATTTAACAGATGTTGTTGAAATAATTGGAGGAGATTTACAAAAGACAATTATGGTTGGTGATAGTGAAGTTGATTCAATGTCTGCTCAAAACGCTAATTTGCCTTTTGTACTTGTTAAAGATGGTTATACAGAAAAAACTGAGAAAGAAATTAAACATGATGAACTGATTGCTGATTTTGTTAATTTTGAAAAGGTCATTGAAAAATTTCTATGATAAGTTTTGCTCTTTTTTCTGCTTTAGCAACTTTTTATTTTACTATGTTTTTCACTCCAGGCCCAAATAATGCGATGCTAACTGCTTCTGGTATGAAATTTGGTTTTTTTAGAACTTTGCCACATTTAATTGGGATACCTTTAGGACATATTATACAGATTGGTTTAACCTGTTTCGGTTTAGCAAATTTATTTCTAATCTATCCTCAAATTCAATTTTATATGAAAATACTTTGTTTCCTTTATTTGCTTTATTTAGGGTGGAAAATGATTGGATCGTTTTCAATGATCCAGAAAGAAACTGGAAGACCATTAAGATTTTACGAAGCATCATTGTTTCAATTCATAAATCCAAAAGCTTGGTCAATTGCAGTAACTGTTGCATCAGGGTTCTTTCCTACCGAAGAGAATATTTTTATTGGAGTAGCTTTTGTTACTATTACTGCAGCAGTAATTTGTTTTCCAACAATAAGTCTTTGGGCATTATTTGGAAGTGGATTGAGAAAATTTGTTGGAGATATTAAAACGAAAAAAATTATAGAATATCTTTTGGCTCTTTTATTGGTGTTAACAGGTGTATTTATTCTTATTAAATAATAGCCTTTGATTTTTAGTAATCTCTTTAATATAAACTTTTCAGATGCATTTTACTAAAAAGACAAGTTCTGAAAAAAGATTACAATTTGTAAAAAATTTACAATCAAAAAAACTTCTTAGATTTCCAGGTGCGTATAACCCTTTGTGCGCAAAACTTATAGCTGAAATAGGATTTGATGGTATTTATATCTCGGGAGGTGTTATGTCTAATGACTTAGGTCTACCGGATATAGGACTTACAACATTAGATCAAGTAAGTTATAGAGCTAAACAAATATCGAGAGTAACAGACCTCCCTACCATTGTAGATGCTGACACTGGATTTAAAGATTGTAAAAAAACAATAATTACTTTTGAGGAAAAAGGTTTAGCTGGTTGTCATATTGAGGATCAAATTGCAGAAAAAAGATGCGGTCATTTAGATAATAAAGAACTAATTTCTAAAGATGAGATGGTGGAAAAAATTAAAATGTCCGTTAATGCAAGAAAAGATAAAAATTTTTTAATAATAGTGAGAACTGATGCTAATACTGTCGAAGGAATTGATAAAACTCTAGAAAGAATTAAATCTTATGAAGATGCAGGTGCAGATATGATTTTTCCAGAAGCAATGAGAGATGAAAAAGAATTTGAAAAAGTGAGAAAAATATCAAAAGGCTATTTGTTAGCTAACATGACAGAATTTGGAAAATCTAAATTACTAAATAGATCGCAATTAGAAAATTTAGGCTATAATTTAGTAATTTATCCTGTGACAACTCAACGGTTGGCAATGCAAAATGTTGAATTAGGTCTTAAATCAATATTTAAGGATGGTCATCAAAATAATATTATTGACAAAATGCAGACTAGAAAAAGGTTGTACGAGTTAGTAGAATATGAGAAATACAATACGCCTGATAAAAAAATTACAGATTTTTCTACTGAGGGGCATGAATAATGAGTGAAGAAATTAAAAAAGGTTTGTTAGGGATAGTCGTTGATGAAACTACAATTTCACATGTGGTTCCTGAACTAAGTGCCTTGACTTATAGAGGTTATACAGTTCAAGAACTTTGTGACAAATGTGATTTTGAAGAAGTTGCTTACTTAGTTCTTAACGGAGAACTTCCTAATAAAAGTCAGCTAAAAAAATTTATCAAACAAGAGAGATCTGAGAGAAGACTTTCTAAACAAATATTAAATGATATTAAAAAAATGCCTAGAAATGCTCATCCTATGGATGTGATAAGAACTTGTGTAAGTTTAATGGCATTAGAGGATAAAGACACGAAAGATAATTCTCCAAAGTCAAATATGAGAAAGGCGATGAGAATATTTGCTAAAACACCGACTGCTGTTGCGGCTTACTTTAGAACAAGAAAAGGTAAATCGATCATTGCTCCAAGTAAAAAATTATCTTTCTCAGAAAATTTCTTTAAAATGATGTTCAATAAAGTACCGGATAAAGAGATAGTCAGAGCTTTTGATATCTCATTAATATTATACGCAGAACATAGTTTTAATGTTTCAACTTTTACGGCGAGAACTATTACATCAAGTTTATCTGATTTGCACGGTGCAATAACTGGAGCGATTGCGTCTCTTAAAGGCCCACTTCATGGAGGAGCTAATGAAGCCGTAATGCACATGATGAAAGAGATTGGAAAACCTGAAAAAGCAAAAGCCTGGATAGAAAATGCTTTAAATAAAAAAAAAGTGATAATGGGATTTGGTCACAGAGTTTACCGAACAGGAGACTCAAGGGTTCCTACAATGAAACATTACATGTTTAAAGTAGCTAAACTTTTGAAAAAAGAAAAATATACTAGAATGTATGAAATTTTAGAAAAAGTAATGTTGAGTCGAAAAAATATTCATCCTAACGTAGATTTTCCTTGTGGGCCAACTTACTACATGATGGGCATTGATATAGATTTTTATACTCCAATTTTCGTCATGTCTCGTATTACTGGTTGGTCAGCTCACATCATGGAGCAACATGCTTCGAATAAACTTATAAGACCTTTATCTAAATACAGAGGTGCTGAAGTAAGAGAGGTGATGTTGTTGAATCAAAGATAAATGACTTTAACGAATTTACTTTTATTTTTGATCTTAGTTACATTAGCAACATATACTTTTATGCCATGGAAGGGTATCGATAAAGGTTCTTTAGTAAAAGTAACATCTCAGTGGTTTATGTGGTTTGTTATTTTTGCAGTCTTAGTTTTAATATCTACTTTTTTTGGAATTGAAATTTCTGGATAATAATTTTTTTCAACAAACAAGAATTTTAGACGGGGGTATGGGCCAGGAACTCCTTAACCGTGGAGTAAAACCTCACGGAACTCTATGGGGAGCCTCAGCATTATATAATCGAAAATATCATAAGACAGTTGTCAAAACACATTTAGATTTTATAAAAGCTGGAGCAGAAATTATAGTAACTAATAGCTTTGGTAGCAGAAAAAGAAGACTCATCGAAAATGGTTTAGTAAAAGAATATAAAAATCTAAATGTTCTAGCAGGAAAACTGGCAAAAAAAGCTGTAGCTATTTCTAAGAAAAAAATTTTGATTGCTGGAAGTCTGCCACCTCAAAATTTTACTTATTTTGCTGATCTTGGAAAAGATCTTAATTTTATTAAAGAAAGTTTTAGATCTCAGGCAAAATATCTCAATCCATATGTGGATTTCTTTTATCTAGATGTAATGAGTAGTTGGAAAGAGTGTTTATTGGGTTTGAGTGCTATTAAAAAATACAAGAAAAAAATTTTAGTCGGTATCCACATTAGGAGTAAAGGATTGTTACCCTCAGGTGAAAAATTTGTAACTGTTGCAAAAAAAGTTCAAAAACATAAACCAATTGGAATTATGGCATCTTGTGTTTCTTTTGAAGATTTAAATGAAGTGGTTAAAGACGCTAAAAAACTTAAAGTCCCATTCGGGTTTAAAATTAATGCTTTTGAACACATTCCCCCAGGTTGGAAACCAGACTCAAATAATCCCAAGGTTCAGCTTGGTAAAAGAAAAGATCTAACTCCTAAAAAGTTTCTCGAAATTTGTAAAAAATTAAAAAGTAAGGGAGCTAAAATTATTGGGGGATGTTGTGAAATTACTCCAAAACATATTAAAAAATTAAAATCTTTAGTGTGATTTAATTATTTTTTGCGTAATTCTATCTAAAATAATTGCTAAAATAACAATTCCCGTTCCACCAATAACTGCTGAGCCTACATCAAGTCTTCCTAGAGCAATATATACAGTTAAACCTAGTCCTCCAGCTCCTATAAGAGCTGCAATAACTACCATCGACAGTGCAAGCATCAATGTTTGATTAACTCCTGCCATAATAGTTTTTAAAGACAAAGGAATTTCAATTTTGATAAGTATTAAAAATTTTGTAAGTCCTAAACTTGATCCTGCTTCTTTAAACCCTTTGCCAACTTGCCTAATACCTAAATTTGTTAATCGAATTATTGGTGGTAAAGCAAATATAATTGTAGCAACTACTCCAGGAGTTAATCCAACCCCAAAAAGCATAACTACAGGGATTAAATAAACGAAACTTGGTATTGTTTGCATTATATCAAGTATTGGACGTAAAATAATTTCAAAAGTATTGCTTCTTGAGGCAATGATGCCAAGAGGAATTCCTATTAACATACAAAATAAAACAGCAGTAAAAATCATTGCAAGCGTGGTCATGCTTTCTGACCATAGGTCAACAAGATCGATAAAAAGTAAACTTAAAAAAGAAAATATTGCGAATTTAATTCCATTTGTTCTGTAAGCAAAAATTACAAATATCAAAAGTATTATTGGAAAAGGAATAAAGTTAAAAAGTGAATCTAGGCTGTTTAGAACAGTATCAATTGGGGCTGAGATTTTTTTAAAGAGTGGCCGTTGTTCAAATAGCCACTCTTTAATATTTCCTTCAATCCATTCACCTAATGGAATGTATATTTCGTAATCTGATGGGGCTAATTTTAAACTCATTAAAATTAACCTGAACCCTTACTTGATCCAACTATCAAATGTGCTTTGATTAGCTTTAATCCATTCAGCTGCATGTTTCTTAATAGCTTTTTCGCTTTTCTCACCCTTGTTCATCTTCAAGTTCTGAGCTGCAATATCTCCAAGAGGAATAGAAGCTTTTTTTAACATCTTTTCTACTTTTGGATTTGCTTTAAGAAAATCTACATTAGCTGCAGGTCTTATATCATCAGCGCCAAAACCTAAATTAACTTTAGATTTTGTAGCATTTGCGATTTTAGTTGGCTTAGTCGCGCTGTAAGGCACCTCAATCCAAACTACATCTTTACCAAGTTTTAAAGCACCAACAGTCCAGTTAGGTGTCCATGTATAAAATAGAATTGATTTTCCATTTTTGTATTTAGACACTGCATCTGCCATTGAAGCTGAGTAGTCTGCTTTTACTGGATTGATAAAATCACCTAATCCTAGTTCATCAAAGTGTTTTGAGATTACTTTTTCGCAACCCCAGCCTGGAGGGCAAGCAACCATGTCTGCTTTTCCGTCGCCATTAGAGTCAAACTCTTTAGCGTGTTTTTTGATATCCATTACACTTTTGATACCAAATTTATCTGCAGATTTTTTATCGATTAAGTAACCTTGAGCTCCTCCACCCTTCATTACATAACCCACTGGTTTTACTTTACCTTTTGACTCAGCGATATAACCATCATGTGTCCCGAACCAACCATTAACCCAAAGGTCAACATCTCCAGCGGCTGCAGCCACATAAAATACTTGTGGTTTCATCACAGTTGGACCAGAAACTTTGTAGCCCATCTTCTCTAAAGCTGCCTTGTAAATTTCAGCTTGGAAATAGCCTGTGTCCCAATCAGCCTTACCCATTTTGATCTCATTAGCAGATACGACACTACTAATAGACAAAGCGGTAATTATTGATACTAGATATTTTATATATTTCATATTTCCTCCTAAATCTTAATTTTTAGTAACACGTATGAACTTTAAATGTAACCGTAGTTCAACTAAAAAGTGAATTATGGAAGATATGCTTAAGAATATTTGATATTAGCTTATTTTGTTTTTTATTTGCACTTTTTGCACAGTCCGAAAAATTCTAAATTAAATCTTTTAAATTTCATTCCTTTTTTATGGTTAAAACTAGATAAATATTTTGAAAGTTTTGTATCACTGATTTCATCTACCATTTCACAACTTTCACAAATCGAAAACGCAGTTGCTTTAGAAATTTCACAATCTGAACTCCTGCATGCAACAAAAGCATTTTTGCTTTCTATTTTATGAATTTTGCCCATTTCAATCAACTTATCTAAAGCTCGGTAAATTTGTTGAGGAGCGTTAATTCCTTTTTTTTGTACATTAAAAAGTATTGAATAAGCTTTTAAAGGACCTTTTGCTTTTTCAATAATATCTAAAACAATTTGTTGATTTCTTGAAAGTATTT
This sequence comes from uncultured Pelagibacteraceae bacterium, assembly GCA_902597175.1. Taxonomy (GTDB): domain Bacteria; phylum Pseudomonadota; class Alphaproteobacteria; order Pelagibacterales; family Pelagibacteraceae; genus Pelagilacustribacter. Next base: position 48,067 of record CACJWN010000005.1, read on the forward strand.
GTGCTTGTGCCATAAATATAAATTATCAATTTAGTATCATTTTTTCAATTCAGAATAATTTTTGATCTTAATAAGTGTAAGGCAAAATAAAACTAATGCAGCTGTTATTATTGAAGGTCCTGAAGGGGTATTAATTTCTAAAGATGAAAATAAACCAATTATTACAGATAATAAACCTCCTATAATTGATAACTTAACCATCTGGGTTGGATTATTAGAAATGTTTCTTGCCATTGCAGCTGGCATAATTAACATCCCTGTTATCAGTAGAAGACCTACAATTTTAATTGATATTGCAATTATCGCTGCTAATAAAACTGTAAAAATAGCATTTACTTTATCAGGGTTCATGCCTTCAGCTTCAGCTAGTTCATGATTGACAGTTGAGGCAAACAATGGTTTCCAAATGTATTTCAGTATTAATAAGATTAGTGCTCCCCCGATCCAAATTATTAATAGATCTATCTCATTCACTGCTAAGATGTCACCAAATAACAGTCCCATTATATCAAATCGGATCGTGGTGAGAAAACCAATTACAACTAAACCAACTGCAAGAGATGAATGTGCTAATAAACCTAGTAATGCGTCTCCAGGTAGTTTTGTAGTTTTTTGAAGTTTTAAAAGTATTAGTGCGATCGCTGATGAAATTAAAAAAACTGAAAATGCTATGTTTAATTCAAAAAAGAAAGCTATAGTTACCCCAAGAAGTGCGGAGTGAGATAATGTATCACCAAAAAAAGATAATCTTCTCCAAATTATAAAGCATCCAAGAGGTCCAGTAACTAACGCAATTCCAATACCAGCAATTAAAGCCCTTATAAAAAAATCATCAAACATTTATTGTTTCCTTTTTATTGTTCCATCAGGTGAGTGGGTATGATCATGTTTGTGTTCGTATACAGATAAAATTGTTGAAGCACGGTCTCCAAACAGTTCTTGATATTTATTATTGTTAGCTACAGATTGAGGTGTGCCAGAGCAACAAACATGTCCATTAAGACAAACTACATAATCTGTGGAAGACATAACAACATGTAAATCATGAGATATTAATAAAATTCCGCAATTAACTTTTTCTGAAATTTCTTTTATTAATTCGTAAAGAGAAATTTCACCTTTAAAATCTACTCCTTGAACTGGTTCATCCAACACTAAAAGATCTGGATTTTTTGCAATTGCTCTTGCAATTAAAACTCTTTGAAATTCTCCCCCAGATAAATTACTTAAATTATTATTTTTAAGATGCTCAACTCCAGTTAATTTTAAAGCATTTATTATTTCCTCATCGCTTAGGTTTTGTGTGAGTAGCATAAAATCAACTACTCTTATTGGTAATGTCCAATCGATAGAGATTTTTTGAGGGACATAACCAACTTTTTCAGTAAATTTTAAAACTTTTCCTTCGATGTTCTTATAAATTCCAAGAGCGATTTTTGCTGTTGTAGTTTTTCCTGAACCATTAGGTCCAATTAATGTAACGATTTCCCCCCTTTTTACTTCTAAGGAAACTCCCTTTACTAGCCATTTATCGTTTTTAAATAGACCCACATTGTCTACTTTAATTAATGTCTCTGAATTAATTTTATTCACAATATTTATCCTTGCAATAACAAATGTTATATTATAACACTCTGTTACTTTATAACATATTATGAATAAAATACTTAAATTAATTTCATCTATATTCATTACACTTTTAGCAACCTTTTCAATATCTAAAGCTGAAGTGAAAGTTGTTGCATCAATTAAGCCAATTCATTCCTTGGTTAGTTACGTTATGGATGGTATTGGAAAACCTGATGTAATAGTTGATGGTTACAATTCTCCCCATGGATTTAGTTTAAAACCCTCTCATGCAAAAATGATTGAAAATGCAGATCTAATAATTTGGGTTGGTGAAGAATTAGAGGCTTTCCTAGAAAAACCATTAAATACCATTGCTAAGAAAGCAGTAAATATTCAAATAATGAATTTGAGTGGAATTAAAAAACTTAAATTTAGAGAAAAAAATATATTTGAAGGTCATGATGATCATGGACACGGTCATAAAGAAAAGAAACATGATGATCATGGACACGGTCATAAAGAAAAGAAACATGATGATCATGGTCATAAAAAAGCTAAACATGATGATCACGGGCATGAGAAACATGCTCACGGTGAACACGATCCACATGTTTGGTTAGATCCAATGAATGCTAAAGTAATTATTAAAGAAATCGAAAATCAATTAGTTAAATTAGATCCAGAAAACAGCTCTAAATATAAAGCTAATTCTAAAAAAGCTCAGTCTGAATTAGATAATTTAACAAAAAATATCAAAAGAGATCTTAAAGACAATTTAAGGTTTGTAGTTTTCCATGATGCTTATCAATATTTTGAAAATAGATTTGGTATTAATGTTTTAGGAGCTTTAACAGTAAATCCAGATGTTTTACCAGGAGCTGAACAATTATCTGAGATAAGAGAAGTGATAGAGCATGAAAAAGTTAATTGCCTTTTTTCAGAGCCTCAGTTTAATCCCGCAATTATAAAATCAATTGCTAAAGATACTAAAATCAGAACTGGTGTTCTTGACCCACTTGGTGCAACTTTAGATAAAGGCAAAAGCATGTACTTTGAATTATTACAGAGCATGTATGCATCTTTTAAAGGTTGTTGAATAAGTAAATTTTATCGATTTATTATTTTTTATAATCAGCTATTTCAAATATTTTCTTTATATATAATACGTGAGCATCTTCATGTAAGTGAGAAGCAGGATCATTAAGGGTATAGATATTTTCTTTTTTAAACTGATTATTTTGTATTATCTTGTTGAAATTTATATGTATGATTTTTGATGACAAATTAAGTTCATCAATAATATTTGAAACATTGACTTTATATTTTCCCTCAAAATGGTTCTTATGAGGAAAAGTAACTATAAAAATTTTCTTTAAATATTTTTTTGATACAAGATAATCAAGATATTCCCTCGTTCTTTTTTTAAAATATTCTTTATCTTGTTTGTTGATGTTTATGAGGTGCTTTTGAATTTGTTGAAATTTACATTTATAGTTGTCGCCGTTTTTAAATCCGAATTTCTTTATATTTATAATTCTAGTTTTGATTTCATTGTAAGTTTTATAAATATAATAATTAGTTATATGAAAATTAATAAAATTTTTTTTTTCAAGTTGTATTCTTGAAAAATTATAGTGTTTTGAGACGTCCATAACGGCACCAGTATTGAACTCTCTTTTGATAGATTTAACGGTTCCATCATTATTTTCTATGATTTTATGTTTATACCTACATAATTCGTCTCCTATATCCGTTTGATCAATGATTGAAATAATGTAATCAGGCTTAATTCCATAGTCTTCTTCAAGAATTTTATATTGTACTTTCATTGGACTAGGAGAGTAAGATGAAGTTCCACTATTTATTAAGCCAATATTTAGTCTATTTACTTCGTCCTTCAAGCTTTTATAAATTTGATCTTTAAAAACCATGTATTCTGCCCAAGAGTCTCCTTGTATTAAATAGTTGTCTCTCTCGTTTTTAAATTCAGAAATAGTAGAAAATAAATAATCTTCTTTTTTCCAAAGAATATTTTGTTTTTCGTGAGGCCAATTATTACCTCTTAAATGGTGAATTTGATTTGAATATTCCTCATGAAAATTTAAATTTTCAAGATTAGTAAAGTTATTTTTTTGTTTATATTTTTCGAAAACTGCAACCCAAATAAAAAGTAGAGAATAGACTAAAGCACTTGAAATTAGCAATGAAAAAAAAATTAAAAAAATATTTTTTTTCATCTAGAAACCTAAATATTTTATTTAAGCAAACACCTCTCCCCAAGTACCTTGTGTTGAAGCTTTAGAGTACTCAGTAGCTCTACCTTCAAAAAAGTTCATGTGCTCTACTCCGTTAAGCATTGTATCTAACCATGTTAATGGATTTTTCTTAACGTCATAAATAGGATTTAAACCTAATTGTTCTAATCTTCTGTTGCCAATAAATCTAATATATTGTTTAACTTCATCTGCTGTTAAACCTTGCATTGGACCCATTTGAAAAGCAAGATCAATAAATGCATCTTCGTGGTGAACAATTGTTTTGCATGCTTCATAGATTTCATTTTTTAATTTGTCATTCCAAATTTGAGGTTCTTCTTTAATGAAATCTCTAAAAAGCCTAATCATAGAGTTACAGTGCAAAGTTTCATCTCGTACTGACCAAGTTACTATTTGACCCATACCTTTCATTTTATTAAATCTTGGAAAATTTAATAAAATTGCAAAACTTGCAAACAATTGCAAGCCCTCGGTAAAAGCAGAGAACACGGCCATTGTCATCGCTATATTGTGTTTTGACTTTACGTCAAAGCCTTGCATGTAATCGTACTTATCTTTCATCTCTTTATATTGTAAAAATGCTGAGTATTCAGTTTCAGGCATTCCAATCGTATCTAGTAAATGTGAGTATGCAGCGATGTGAACTGTTTCCATTGCAGCGAAAGCAGTCATCATCATTAAAACTTCTGTCGGTTTAAATACTGTAGTGTAGTGTCTTAGGTAACAGTTATTTACTTCAACATCAGCTTGTGTAAAGAATCTAAATATATGAGTTAAAAGATTTTTTTCCTCAACAGATAAATTTTTCTGCCAGTCTCTTACATCGTCTCCTAATGGCACTTCTTCTGGTAACCAGTGAATTCTTTGTTGAGTTAACCAGGCATCATAACACCATGGATATCTGAACGGCTTGTAAACTGGATTCTCTACTAATAATCCCATTTTATTAGGCTGGATTATTGTTGGTTTAGTCTTTTCTGCTACTGACATGATAAACACTCCTCATAGTTATTGCTTTCATTATTTGATTCTTGTTTTCCAGAGTAAACATTTTTTGTCACATCTGTTGAAGATCCATTATTTACGTTTTCAGCTCTCTGGATTGATTTAGATCTACAGTAATAAAGACTTTTCAAACCTTTTTTCCATGCTTGAAAATGAATATCGTGAAGTGCTTTTTTATGTATATCTGCTGGAACAAAAATATTAACCGATTGTGCTTGTGAAATATGAGGCGTTCTATCTGCGCCTAGTTCAACGATCCATCTTTGGTCGATTTCAAAAGCAGTCTTAAAAGTATCTTTTTCATTTGCAGTTAAAAAATTTAAATGTGATACAGATCCTTGATTGGTTGTTATTGTTGACCAGACTTCATCCGTATCTTTGTTATATTTCTGCAGTATTTTTTTAAGATATTTATTTCTTACGTTAAAAGAGCCTGAAAGTGTTTTATGTGTATAGCTATTGGCAGCAATAGGTTCTATTCCCGGAGAAGATCCTCCACATATGATTGATATAGAAGCTGTAGGAGCTATTGCGGTTTTATTTGAAAATCTCTCTTTCATTCCATATTCTGCTGCATCTGGGCACGCTCCTCTTTCCTCAGCTAAAGTCTTAGATGCTTCATCAACTTTTTCTTGAATGTTTTGGAAAATCTTTTTATTCCAAACTTTACTCATCACAGATCCAAAAGGAATATTTTTTTGTTGAAAATATGAGTGTAGTCCCATCACTCCTAAACCAACACTTCTTTCTCTCATTGCAGAGTATTTTGCATGAGCAAACTCATCCGGAGCTCTATTTATAAAATCCGTCATCACATTATCTAGAAATCTCATAACATCTTCAACAAATTGTGGATCATCTTTCCATTGATCATAAGTGTCTAAATTTAAAGATGATAAACAACAAACAGCTGTTCTTTGATTTCCTTCATTGTCTACCCCAGTTGGTAATGTAATTTCACTACAAAGGTTAGAGGTTTTAACTTTTAATCCTGCAAGTTTATGATGTTGAGGAATTTGTCTATTAACTGTATCAATGTAAACGATATAAGGTTCACCAGTTTCAATTCTCGCAGTTAATAATCTAATCCACAAATTTCTTGCTGATATAGTTTGTTGAACAGATCCATCATAAGGACTTCTTAGTGCCCATTGACCACCTGTCTCTACAGCTCTCATAAACTCATCGGTTACTAAAACTCCATGATGTAAATTTAGAGATCTTCTGTTAACATCTCCACCAGTCGGTCTTCTCATTTCAATAAATTCCTCAATTTCAGGATGATCAATCTGTAAATAACATGCTGCTGATCCTCTTCTTAAAGAGCCCTGACTAATTGCTAAAGTTAAAGAGTCCATAACTTTGATAAAAGGAATAATTCCTGAAGTCTTTCCAACTTTTCCAATCTTTTCCCCAATTGATCTTAGATTGCCCCAGTAACTTCCTATTCCTCCACCTCTAGCTGCAAGCCAAACGTTTTCTTCCCAAAGATTTGTTATGCCCTCTAGGCTATCACTTGCCTCATTCAAAAAACATGAAATTGGTAAACCTCTTTCCGTGCCACCATTAGATAAGACAGGTGTGGCTGGCATGAACCAAAGATTGCTAATATAATTATAGATTCTTTGCGCATGTAAATTATCATCAGCATATACACTTGCTACTCTAGCAAAGAGATCTTGAAAACTTTCGTTTTGACCTAAATACCTATCAGTTAAAGTTGCTCTTCCAAAATCGGTTAGATTTTGATCTCTAGAACGATCAATCTTAATTGTTATACCTTTCTCATTTTGAAATAACTCTGTTTCTCCTGATAGGGAGAATAAATCCGGTTTTTTTGGTCCATTATTTTTTAGACCGTTTTGGTTTTTTTGGCTTATTGAGCCGACAGCTTTCTCTATTGCCAATGATACTGTTTTATTCATATTTTCCTTATTTTTACTCGATTTATTAACAAAACAACTACATGTTGTGTTACAGATATGTTAATATACTATATAACACTGAAATCAATAGAACATTATAAGAACATTTAATTAATTTTGCAAGTGGAAAGTTTTGTTAATAAACATTTAATAAAAAATGCCTACATTTTTTAGTACTTATAACCAATGAAAATCAATCCAAACGGTTTTAGAGAATACGATGCACGATGGATCTTTGAAAAAGATATAGATATTGAGGGAATCAATAATTTAGGGAAAGGACTTGGAACTCAAGTTATAAAACATACTAAAAAAGATAATCCTCGAATAATAGTCGGACATGATTATAGATCATATAGTGAGAAAATTAAAAAAGCTCTTGTTGATGGTTTGATATCAACTGGATGCCATATTCAAGATGTGGGTTTATCTTTGTCTCCAATGGTCTATTTCGCTCAATTTAATTTAAATTCAGATGCTATTGCCATGGTCACCGCTAGTCATAATGAAAATGGGTGGACTGGCGTAAAAATGGGTATTAAAAAAGGTTTAACTCATGCGCCTGACGAGATGTCTGAGCTAAAAGATTTAACATTAAAAAATGAATTCAAAAAAGGCAAAGGTAGTTTAAAAATAATCGAAAATTTTAAAAAAATCTACATCCAGGATTTAATAAATAAAAATAAGATAAATAAAAAAATAAAAGCAGTTGTTGCTTGTGGTAATGGAACTGCTGGAGTATTTGCTCCAGAAATTTTAAGAGGTATTGGATGTGAAGTAATAGAGTTGGATTGTGAATTAGACTGGTCTTTCCCAAAGTATAATCCTAATCCAGAGGATTTGAAAATGCTTCATGCTATAGCGGAAGCTGTTAGAAAAAATAATGCTGATATAGGTTTTGGTTTCGATGGGGATGGAGATAGATGTGGAGTTATAGACGAGCAAGGAAAAGAAATATTTTCTGATAAGATAGGTCTGCTTCTAGCTAGAAATCTTTCTAACAAACATAAAAACTCTAAATTTATTGTAGATGTGAAGTCAACTGGATTATTTAAAAGTGATAACATTTTAAATAAAAACGGATGTGAAACTATTTATTGGAAGACAGGTCATTCTCATATCAAGAGAAAAGTAAATGTTGAAAAAGCACTTGCTGGCTTTGAAAAAAGCGGACACTTTTTCTTTAATCAACCCTTAGGTTTTGGTTATGATGATGGGATTAATTCTGCAATACAAGTTTGTCATCTTTTAATTGATCAAAATAAAAAAATGAGTCAAATTTTAAAAGATCTACCAGTTACGTACCAAACACCAACTATGGCACCCTACTGTAAAGATGAAGAAAAATACAAAGTTGTCGATGAAGTGGTTCAAGCAATACAAAAATTAAAAGATAAAGGCACTAAAATTGATAATCAATCGATTACAGAAATTCTAACTGTAAATGGAGCAAGATTTACCTTGGAGGACGGGTCTTGGGGGTTAGTACGAGCATCATCAAATAAGCCTTCATTAGTGGTGGTAACAGAAAGCACTCACTCGGACTCAAGGAAGAAAGAAATATTCAAATTCATTGATGATCTTTTAGAAAAAACAGGAAAAATTGGTGAGTACGACCAAAAAATTTAAAGCGTAAAATATTCAAATAAGAATCTAGATCCAACGAAAACTAAAAAAATACCAAAATATTTAGTAAGTTTTCTTTTATCCAATCTATGACTTATTTTTGCACCTATTCTAGCCATAAAAGCTGTTATAGGGAAAAAAATTAAAAAAACAGGAATATTTAAAAAACCAATACTTAACGGAACGTTTGCATCTAATAAATGACCTGAAAGCAAAAATCCCATAGCGCCAAATAAAGCAATTATAAATCCAATAGCTGCAGCACTACCTATAGCTTTATTAATAGGATAACCGAAATATTTTAAGATAGGTACATTCATCACTGCGCCTCCTATTCCCATTGGTGCAGAAACAAATCCACTGACTATGCCAGCTAGAGTTTTTGCTAACAATCCAATTTTAATATCTAAATTTTCACCTTTTTCTTTTAAGAATAATAAATAAAAAGCTAATCCGTAAACAACAATAGTAAAATATAAAATTAAAGGTTTAGTGCTTAAATTTGCAGCCAAGATTGTTCCTAAAATTACACCAGTTACAACAGAAAGACCAAACCCTCTAACAACTTTAAAATCAACGGCTTTATGCTGGTGATGGGTTAAAACTGATACTATAGAAGTTGGTATGATTATGCCAAAAGAAGTGCCTACTGATAGATGCATTACATAAGAAGGGTCAATCCCTGCTCTTGTAAAAATATAGAATAAAATTGGAACTGTTATAAGCCCTCCACCAATTCCAAAAAGACCTGCAGCAAAACCTGCAGGAATGGCAGTAATGATCATGACAAATATTAAGTAAATTATTTCAAATTGCGAAAGTATTAACAAAGTTATCTTTCCAGAGATACAATTTTTGTCTTTTTAATTTGATCCATTAAGTGATTAACTTTTTTAAGATCTGCATCTCTTATACACATATTTTTAGAAAGATATTGCTTCCATACTCTTGATCCATTCTGTCCATGAAATAAGCCTACAGTATGTCTCATAATATGATTTAATTGAACACCTTTTGTAGTTTCTTCTTGAATGTATGGAATTAACTTTTCCATTACCTCAGATCTTGTAGGAATATTATCACTACCAAAAACATCCCTCTCTATCTCTGCTAAAAAGTAAGGAGAATGATAAATTGCTCTACCTATCATTACTCCATCAACTCTCTTGAGGTGATTTTTAATATCTTCTGATGTTTTAATTCCACCATTAATGATAATTTCATCATTTTTGAAAAAATCTTTAAGTTTGTAAACAAAGTCATACTTTAAAGGTGGAATATTTAAATTTTCTTTTGGAGTTAATTTTTTCAAAAGTGCTTTCCTTGCATGAATAATGAATTTTTGTGAACCAGCATCTTTTGTTATTTGAATAAATGACTTTAAAAATTCAAAATCTTCAACATCATTATAACCAATTCTTGTTTTTATAGTGATTGGTAATTTAGTTGCTTTAGCCATTGACTCTATACATCTTGCTACTAATTTAGGTTCTTGCATCAGGCACGCACCGAATTTATTTTTTTGAACTTTTTTACTAGGGCAACCTAAATTTAAATTTATTTCTTTGTAACCATATTGCTCAGAAATTCTACAAGCCTCAGCAAGTTCTGACTCGTTTGAACCTCCAACTTGTAAAGTCACTGGATTTTGAATTTTTTTAAACGATAGAAGTTTTTCCCTATCACCTCTTATGATTGCATTAGCTACAATCATCTCTGTATATAAATGAACATTTTTACTTATAAGACTTAAAAAATAAATTTCGTGCCTATCAGTGCAATCCATCATGGGCGCAACTGAAACAGTTTTTTTCATGATATGTTATGATTTGTTTTCTTCTTCTGTAGCCTCTTCACTTAATTCTAGAGGCTCTTCTTCTTTATCTAAATTTTCTTCTTTTATTTCTGGCTGTTCTGCTTTTAGTTCTGATAGCGCTTCGTCAGCTAAGCTAGGTTTTTTAACTTCTGGAATTCTTCTCGTTCTTTTTGAAGGTAATATTGCAACTCCGCTTTTAGATACCTGACCTTTGTAAAGATTCTCAAAGTCATCGTTGGTTTCCTCTTCAATTTCCTCCTGCTCCTCTGATTCGTCTGGTTCTTTTCTTAATCTTTTAATGGCACTAGCTTCAACCTCATTAACATCAATCTTGCCATCTCCAATTTCTCTTAATGATATAATTGTTCGTTTGTCATTATCTTCCTCTACAAGCATTGGTGCTCCGGCGTTCAGTTGAACAGTTCTCTCTTTTGCTAGTAAGACTAGATCGTATTGGTTATCAACTTTTTCTAAACAATCTTCTACGGTAATTCTTGCCATGATGGAGAGTGTATATTGAAATAATCTCAATAAATCAATTATTTTTTAGTATGACAGGTTCTAATGTGTTTCTAATTGAAAACAAAAGAGATAGTGAAGCAACAATATAAATACCGGCAATTAGTGCAATATTTTCAATATCATAACCACTATCAATCAATACTCCAAAAACTGCGGTACCAAAAGCGGTTGAAAATACCATCAGTGCAGTTGTTAAAGCTTTAATTGAACCAATATATTTTACTCCATAAATTTCAGCCCAAGTTGAAGAGCCTAATACGTTAGCTAGTCCATTGGATACACCTATTAAACCTAAAAAAATAAATGCAGAAATTTCTTGTTCATAATAAAACAAAACTAACATTGCAAAAAGTAAAGGAATATTCATAAGTGGAATTAATTTTCTACTTGTAAATTTATCAACTAAAAAACCAGAAAAAAATAATGTTATAATTGAAGTAATCGAATAAACCATAAAAGCTTTTGGAATTGTATAGATGCTCCACATTTTAGACTCTGTAATAAAAGATTGGTAAACAAATACACCAGTAGCTACCCAAGGCATTGCAAGCATGTTTAGTGAAACTATATAAAATCTAAAGTCTTTAATAACTTCTATCCTTCGCCAACTTTTAATTTTTAAATTTATTTTTGGATTTTGATCTTTTTCTCTAGACTCAAGTTTGACGCTTCTAATGGTATTAAATATTACAATTGGTAGAAATAAGATAATTATTACTGCAATACCCTGCCAAACAGTTCTCCAAGAGTAAATCACAAAAAAATAAGTAACAAAAACTGGCAAAATAAATTCTGCTGAAGACAAACCAAACCAAATTGTGCTTAAAGCTTTGCCTCTTGATTTTTCAAAAAATCTTGAAATAGTAGTTGTAGAGGTATGGCTCATTAAGCCTTGACCAGAAAATCTCATCAAAAAAATACCAATAGCTAAAAGGAATATGTTATTTATAAAAGAAAAAAAAAGTGATGACAAAAATAATAATATTATGACAAAAAATGAGTAATAAAAAATTTGATACTCATCAATTTTTTTTCCTACCCATATTAATAAAATGCTAGAAAAAATTGTTGCCATTGCATAAATATTTCCAAATTGCCCGTGGGTTATACCTAACTCATTTCTAATTGGTGCATTAAACAAACCTAAAAAAAAGCTCTGTCCAAAACTTGAAAAAAATGTAAAGATAAAACCAAATATTATAATTTTTTTATTAATCGAAATTTTAATCATTAATGATTTTAGTAAACTTTTATTTTTAAATAATGAATTATATTAAGCATAAATATAGATCAATTTAATTTTAGATTTTAATATGGATGGTCCTCTTAAAAATATACTTGTTCTTGATTTAACTAGGGTTTTAGTTGGTCCATATTGTACAATGATATTATCAGATTTAGGTGCAAGAGTAATCAAAGTAGAGTCTCCCAATGGAGGAGATGACTCTAGAAAGTTCGGACCTTTTATAAAAGAAAATTCTGCATATTTTATGTCTCTTAATAGAGGAAAAGAAAGTATCGCTTTAAACTTAAAAAACTCAGAGGATAAGAAAATATTTTTGAATATTCTTAATAAAACAGATGTTCTTGTTGAAAATTTTAAACCTGGAACTTTAGAAAAATGGGGATTGGGCTGGAAAGATTTATGTGACAAATTTCCAAAACTGATTTATGCATCCGCATCAGGATTTGGACAAACAGGACCACTTAAAGAATTACCAGCTTACGATATGGTTGTTCAAGGAATGGGAGGGTTGATGAGTGTCACTGGTCATCCTCAGACTGAGCCAACAAGAGTAGGAACTTCTATTGGTGATATTACTGCTGCTTTGTTTACCACTATCGGAATAAATTCAGCATTATATGATAGAGAAAAAACTGGAAAAGGAATGTTTATTGATGTTTCGATGTTGGATTGTCAGATAGCCATTTTAGAAAACGCTATTGCGAGGTATTTATCAAAAAATGAAATCCCTCAGCCCATGGGTTCTAGACATCCCTCTATTGCGCCATTTGAAGCATTTAAAACTAAAGATAGTTATATAATTATTGCTGCTGGTAACGATAAATTATTTAAAAAATTATGTAATGCACTCGACATGAAAGCAGAGTTTAATAATGAAAAATTTAAAACTAATGCGCTTAGATGCAAAAATATGGATGAATTAAAACTAATTATAGAAAAAAAATTAAAAGTTTTAAATACTAAAGACTGGACTCAAAAATTAGAAAAAGATAAAATTCCATGTGGTCCAATTTTCAATATTAAAGATGCTGTTGAAAATCCACAAATAAAAGCTCGAAATATGATAATTAATACATTTCATAAAGTGGCTGGAGATTTCAAAGCAGCAGGAAACCCTATTAAAATGTCCAGTTACGCAGACAGTTTAAAAAGAGGAGATGTGCCTGATTTAGATGAGAATAGAGAAAAAATAATTAAGGAGTTTTGTAATTAATTATGAGTTGCAAAGTTGCGTTTATAGGTTTGGGTGTCATGGGTTATCCAATGGCAGGTTACATTTCAAAAGCGGGTCACGATGTGACTGTTTATAATCGAACAAAAGCAAAAGCAGAAAAATGGATTAAAGAATATAAAGGTAAAACTGCAGACACTCCAATGAATGCAGCTAAAGACTGTGATTTTATTTTCACATGTGTTGGCAACGACAATGATTTAAGAGAGGTAACTCTAGGTGATAAAGGTTTATTTAAAACTGCAAAAAAAGGTTCAATCTATGTTGATAACACTACTGCCTCAGCAAATATTGCACGAGAACTATATAAAGAAGCAAAGTCAAAGGGTTTTGATTTCCTAGACGCACCAATTTCAGGCGGTCAAGCGGGAGCTGAAGGTGGAATTTTAACCGTAATGGTTGGAGGAGATGAAGCTCCATATAAAAAAGCTGAGCCAGTAATTGATTGTTACAGTAAAAAGATAAAATTACTTGGTCCCTCTGGAAGTGGTCAGTTAACTAAGATGGTAAATCAAATTTGTATCGCTGGCTTAGTGCAAGGTTTATCAGAAGCAATTAATTTTGGCATGAATGCAGGATTAAATATGCATGATGTTATTGAGGTAATTTCAAAAGGTGCAGCACAATCATGGCAAATGGAAAATAGACACAAAACAATGATTGAAGATAAATTTGATTATGGTTTTGCTGTTGATTGGATGAGAAAAGATTTAAAAATAGCTATGGATGAAGCAAAGAAAAATAACTCTCCCCTACCAATCACAAAAATAATCGATGAATATTATGCTGAAGTCCAAAAAATGGGTGGTCAAAGATGGGATACTTCAAGTTTAATCAAAAGATTTAGAAAATAAATCGTGTCAGAAACAGTAAGTTACTACGAAAATTCAGAAGAAATCGAAAAAAAAATTTGGGATTTATTATCAAAAGCTGTCAAAGATAGATCTTCTGAATTCAGAACTCCAGTTTTTATTTGTGGAAATGATAAAGATCTTGATGGAAGAGTCGTTGTTCTCAGAAAGGCAGATCAGCAAAATAATTTAATTCAGTACCATAGCGATATTAGATCTTCAAAAATTGAGAAAATAAAAAAAAATCCTAAATGCTCAATTTTATTTTATGGTAAAGAGGAAAAAATACAGCTCAGAATTAAGGCTGAGAGCGAAGTAAATTACAACAATGATGTTACAAAAGAGTCTTGGGAAAAAACTGGCCATATCAGTAGAAAATGTTACTTGGTTACTAATGGACCTGGGACAGAATCTGAAAAACCAACCTCAGGTTTGGATAATAAGTTTGATAATTTTGATTTTACTAAAGAAGAAAGTGAAGAGGGCTATAAAAACTTTTGTGTAATAAAATGTAAAATTCAAAGTATTGAGTGGCTTTATTTAGCAGCCAAAGGTCATCGAAGAGCTCTTATTGATCTTAGAGGTTCTAAAAAATTTACCTGGTTAGTCCCTTAATCTATTTTTTATATTTTTTAATATTTTCAACGTAGTCTCTTGCGTTTTCTTGAATATGTTTTATTTCTTCTTCTGTAACTTGTCTCACTACTTTACCGGGACTTCCTAAAACTAGAGATCTATCCGGAATAACTTTATTTTCTGTAACCAATGAATTTGCTCCAATGATACAATTTTTTCCAATCCTAGCTTTGTTTAAAATAGTTGAACCTATTCCTATGATGCAATCATCTGAAATTTCACATCCATGAAGCATTACCATATGACCTACCGTAACACCCTTGCCTATTATTGTTGGACAACCTGGATCTGTGTGTATTACGCTACCATCTTGAATGTTTGAACCTTCACCAATAATAATTGGTTCTAAATCACCTCTTAAAGTTGCATTAAACCAAATATTAGAATTCTTTTTTAATTCAACTCTGCCGATGATAACTGCATTAGAAGCTATCCAGCTGTTTGGATCAATTTTAGGAGTGTGACCGTTAACATCGTAAATCATAAATTTGCTGTAATGTATTATTAATTACTTTATAATATATTATGGCTTTAACAAAGACACCAGTTTGCGATTTTGGAAAAAAAGCCGAAAATTTCAAACTAAAATCAATAGAAAATAAAATAATCACTTTAAATGACGTAAAAGGTGAAAAAGCAACACTAATTATGTTCATCTGTAATCACTGCCCTTACGTAAAAGCTATTATCAGAGATTTAGCAAAAGACTGTAATCAATTAAAAAAAGATGGGATTAATTCTGTTGCTATCATGTCTAATGATACTAAAAATTATCCAGAAGACTCATTTGATAATATGATCAAGTTTGCTAAGGCAAATAATTTTGGTGAAATAAATTATTTGTTTGATGAAACTCAAGATATCGCAAAAAAGTATGGAGCTGTTTGTACACCTGATTTCTTTGGTTATAATAACGATTTAAAACTTCAGTACCGAGGTAGATACAGAGAACTCAAAGATTTAAAACCTACCTCAGGTGATGATAGTGATTTAAAAGTTGCAATGAAAATGATTTCTGAAACTCAGGCAGGTCCAAAGAAACAAATTCCTAGTATGGGTTGTAATATAAAGTGGTTTAAATAATGTTTTTAGTTTCTACTAGAAATTTTCCACCCGAACTTGGTGGAATGCAAAACTTAATGGAGGGTTTGTCTAACGCGCTTTTAAATCATGGACCAGTAAAGGTTTTTGCTGATAATCATGATGATGCAAAAAGTTATGATAAAAATTCTAAGTTAAGCATTGAGCGTGTATCAGGCTTTAAGATTTTCAGGAAATATAGAAAGGCTAGTTTGGTTAAAGATTTTATAGAGGGAAATGAAATTAGAGCATGTTTCTTTGACCATTGGAAGAGCATTGAAAATATCGATTTACAAATTTTAAAAAAATCAAAATCTTTTTGTTTAATTCACTCTAAAGAGATTAATCATCCTTCTGGTTCCTCTTTAAATAAAAGAGTTGTGAAAGCTCTAAACAAGGCAGACTTTGTAATTGCAAATTCAAAATTCACAAAAGAATTGGCATTAAAATTAGGAGTAAAAGATGTGACTGTTATCAATCCAGGATGTAATTATCCACTCACAGTCAACGAAAAGTCCAGAGAATTTTCAAGAAATATTTTTGGTAACTCTTCACCAAAATTAATTACTGTATCTAGACTAGATGGACGAAAAAGTCATCAAAATATTTTGATGACAATAAAAAATCTTTTGCCAAAGTTTCCAAATTTGAAATATGTATCAATCGGTGATGGAGAGGAAAAAAAAAATCTTGAAAAGTTGAAAATAGAACTTGGATTAGAAAAAAATGTAGAATTAATTTTTAGTTCCACTGAACAAGAAAAAGTAGGATTGTTAGAACAGTCAGACGTTTTTGTAATGCCTTCAGTAGTTTATAAAAAATCAGTTGAAGGATTTGGTATTAGCTACATTGAAGCTGCGTCATATGGCAAACCCTCTATTGGAGGAATTTATGGTGGTGAAGGAGATGCGATAAAAAGTGGAATAACGGGATATCTATGTAATGGAAATGATTTGAATGCTATTTACGAAACATTATTAAAAATTTTATCTGGTGAAAAATATAAAGAACTTGGAAACAATGCCTATGAGTTTTCAAAAGAATTTTCATGGGAAAAAATAATTAAAAAATATATTAGTTTAATTTAGACTTAATTGAATTAATAACACTTTCAACATTTAGATCTTTAAGATTTTCAACACTTATCGCTTTAAAATTATAATTCTCAATGCTTACTTTTTTAGCTGTTGTGTGACTTCCAAATAATACTATTCCATTTTTATCTAGATGAGATGCTATATGCGCTGGGCCAGTATCATTGGAAACTATAAATTTTGATTTATAAATTAAACTTACTAAAGTTTTAATATTTACTGGATCTTTTCCATCTAAAACTACTTTGGCATTCAAATTGTTAGCTTCTTCTATTTCATTAGGACCTGGAGCTAATAAGATTGGATATTTGTTTTTAAAAACTTGTTTCAATTTTATAATTAGTTCCTTAAAATATGGCCACTTTTTATGAGAAAGTTTTCTAGAGCAAAATGGAAATAATAAAATATATTCGTTATTAGCATACTGTTTAATTAGTCTTGAAATATCTTCAACGGCCCAGCTCAAATCAATATTTTTTACAAATTCAGTTTCAATCCCACTTTTGGTTAATTGAACCTCCATGCGATCCAAGACTGGATCTTTATCAAATTCTCCTTTTTTTTGGCCTGGTTCTAATGAGGTTTCAGATGAAGACCATTCTACATTTTTAATTATAAATCTTCTATAAAATTTTGTTCTTCTTGAATTTTGTAAATCAAATACTTTTGAAAATTCATATTTACTTAAATTCTTTTTAAGATTATTTAGATAAAATAAGTTCCATCTCGGTAATCTTTTATCAATAATAACCCCGTCTATGTAAGGGCATTCAGACATAAATATCGCATAAGGCTGTGAGGTAAGTAAAAAAACTTTTCTATTCTGATAAAATTTTTTTATATCTTTAATTGCACCATTTGCTTGAATTAAATCACCTAGTGAACCATGTTTTATAATTAATATATTTGACATTATTAATTCCGAGTATATTTATTGAATACTATAGTCAAATATTAATATGAGTAATAAAATGGACAAAATATTGGCAGAAATTTCAGCAGGTGAATTAATAGATAAGATAACGATTTTAGAAATAAAAAAAGAAAAAATAAAAGAAAAAGAAAAGTTAATTGAAGTTGAAAAAGAGTTAAAATCTCTAAATCTTACGAAAGAAAAATTCATAACAGATAATAATTCTATAACAGATTATAAAAATAAACTTAAAGATATAAATATCAAACTTTGGGATGTAGAAAATGGTAAAAGAGCTGCAGAGAAAAAACAAGACTTTGGGCAAGAATTTATATCACTAGCTAGAAATGTTTATAAATTAAACGATGAAAGAGCAAAATTAAAACTCGCAATAAATAATACGTTAGGATCAAATATTAAAGAGGTAAAATCTCACGAATAAATTATTCACCTTTCAAACTTGGAATCTTTAATCTTAATACTTTAGGTAACTTAGCATCAATTTTCATCGTAATAACACCTTCATTTTTTTTTAATTCTTTTAATATTTTTCCATCAGGTGAAACTATCATTGAATGTCCAAAAGTTTTACGCCCATTGTAATGTATTCCTCCTTGAGCAGGTGCGAAAATATAACAAAAATTTTCTATTGCTCTAGCTTTTAATAATGTATGCCAATGTTTTTTTCCTGTAGTCTCAGTGAAGGCTGAAGGAACTGACAAAAAAATAGAACCTGCTTTAGATAATTTTCTATAATGATTAGGAAATCTTAAATCGTAACAAATACTTAAACCAAGTTTACCCCATGGCAAATTAAATGTCTTTTGGTTTTTTCCTGCATTAAATGTTTTAGACTCAAAATACTTTTCTTTTTTACTTAACACTACATCGTACATATGAATTTTATCATAAAAAGATCTGATTTTTCCATTTTTATCGATTAATACAGATCTATTGACTAATTTATTTTTTGAAACTTTAATTATTACGGAGCCAACTAAAATCCATTTTTTGTATTTCTTTGCAAGTTTTTTTACTCCATTCAAATAAATATCCCTATTCATTGATGTACATGTTTTTAATAATTCATTTTTTTTTAAAGAAAATTGAGATGATACTTCAGGGGTTAAGATGAAATCAGTTTTTTGTAGAACTGCTTTTTTGATTAAAATTGTAGTTCGCTTAAGATTATGATGAATTTTATTATTTGATCTTAACTGAATACACGAAACACGAAACATTACTTCATTATAGATGAAGCAAAATTCCATTTACAGTCAAAACTAGGAATATAAGCACCAGATAATTTAACTTTTCCAAAGCTTTTTTCTAAAACTTTACACCAATTATCTACTTGTTTTGGTTTTTTATCCTGACTTCCGACTTGAGCAGTAATCACACCACCTCTTTTTAAAATTCTTTTTAAACCTTTCATATTTTTCTTAGCTAAGTCTATGCAGTATTGATCGTCGTTTAAATCAACAAAAATTTTATCATATTTAGAATCTTCTATTTCTCTAATACTTTTAAAGGCATCTCCCCAAAAAGTTTTTATTTTGTTACTTTTCTTAACTTTAGAACAAACTTTTGGCAAATGACGGTAACAAACATCTACTATCTCTGGGTCTAATTCGAACCAATCTATATAGTTTGAATTATTTTCTAAACACGCTCTGGCTACTCCCCCATCTCCTCCGCCGATTATCGCAACATTATTATTTTTTTTACTCAAATCATAACTTGATTTAAAAAAGTTTGAGCTATAAATTTTTTCATCTTTTTCAGCTACTTGAATTTCATGGTCTATAAATAAAGCATGGCCAAACTCCTCTAGATCCATTATTTCAACAAATTGACCAACTTTAGAAGTGAATTTTTCTAAAACATCCTTAACCACATAAAATTTCTTTTGGCCTGGGGTACTGTAAATGTCGTCATAAAGACCTATGCTACTTCTATCAAAAGCATTAGTCACAACTCTTTGATGATCAATTTCTTTTCTTAAGATTTTAAGAGCGACTTTAGGATTCACCTTTCCGCATGTAAAAAAATCAAAACTTATAACACCTCTTTCAGGGAAAGTATGAAAACTAAAATGGCTTTCTGACAACAAAGCAACTAAAGTAAAGCCCTGTGGTTCAAATTTGTGGGAGGCAACGTTTAATATTTCTACCTTTGCAGCTTTTGCTATTTTGTAAATAACTTTTTCGTAAAATTCAGGTGAATAGTCTTTTTTAACACCAAGAAAATCAACTGTAATGTGCTCACCAACTTTAATCATAAAAATTACCCTTTTTTATAATTTTTAAATTTTCCTAAGACAATTTTTATTTCTTTTTTTGAAAGAATCTTAGGTATTCCAATTCTTAGGGCATTTATATATTGATGGCAAATATTTTCGATCTCTTGAGCAAGTTCAAAAGTCTTCTCTAAATTTTCTCCAAAAGCAACCTGCCCGTGATTAGCAATCAAACATGCTGTTCTATTTTTTAACGCTTTAACAATATTTCTAGAGAGATTTTTTGTTCCAAAAGTTGCATATTTAGTGCATTTAATATCTTCCCCTCCTGCTACTGCAACCATATAGTGAAAAGCTGGAATACTTTTTTGATGAGTAGAGACAGCTGTAGCACAAGTTGAATGAGCATGAACTATAGCTTTAGCCTCTTTTTTATTCACATAAATATCTTGATGAAATCTCCACTCTGAAGATGGTTTACCCTTTTTTTTATCATAAACACCTTTAAGCGTTACAAATACAATATCTTTTATTTTTAATGACGAATACTTTCTTCCAGATGGAGTTATATAAAAGCCATCCACTCCTTTTTCTTTTACTCTTACAGAGATATTTCCTGATCTTAAAGCAGATAGATTAGTTATATTTAATTTTTTTGAATATTTGATAACTTCAGCTTTTAATTTGCTCACTTAAATAAACCTTTCAAACCTTTTTCTGAAGCTTCACAAACACCTTTTTCTGTAATTAATCCTGTAACTAATTTAGCAGGCGTCACATCAAAGGCTAGGTTTAATGACTTGCTTTTTTGTGGGTAAATTCTTACTTTTTTTATTTCATTATTTTCATCTATTCCTTCAATATGTGATAGCTCTTCTGAATTTCTTTCTTCGATAGGGATATGTTTGTGATCTTTGATGCTCCAGTCTATAGTCGAACTTGGTAAGGCAACATAAAAAGGAACATTATTATCTTTAGCAGATAAAGCTTTTAAATAAGTTCCAATTTTATTACATACGTCACCATTAGATAAAGTTCTGTCAGTTCCGACAATACACATATCCACTTCTCCTCTTTGCATTAATATGCCTCCAGCATTATCAGTGATTACAGTGTTTGATATTCCTTCTTCATTTAATTCATATGAGGTTAAGTTTGCTCCTTGATTTCTTGGTCTTGTTTCATCTACCCAAACATGCACTTTAATACCTTTTTGATGAGCATGATAGATTGGTGAAGTAGCAGTCCCCCAATCTATGGTTGCTAACCATCCTGCATTACAATGGGTTAAAATGTTTACCGTATCTTTTTTTTTATTAGCAATATCCTCAATAATTTTAAGACCGTTCAAACCTATATTTTTACAAAATTTTTCATCCTCTTCTGTAATTGCTTTCGCCTCTTCTAAAGCTATTTTTAAAATATCTTTATCGTTTACTCCAGATAGTTTTTTCATAACTCTGTCTACTGCCCACTTAAGATTTATTGCAGTGGGTCTTGATGCAATCAACTCTTCACTGGATTTCTTAAGAAAAGATAAATCATTATTCTCGATTATAGACAAAACTAAGCCATATGCAGCAGTTGCACCAATTAACGGAGCGCCTCTCACCTCCATTGTTTTAATAGCATTAATTGCATCTTTTACAGTTTTTAAATCTTTTATAACAAACTTGTGGGGAAGTTTTGTTTGATCTATTATTTTTACTAAACTATTTACATACCAGATCGTACGATATTTTTTACCATCTATTCTCATTTTTTTAAATTTTGCTCAACTGACCTAAACAAAAGATTTGCTCCTTTTTCGTTAAAATGTTCATCATTTAAAAAATAAAGATCTGTAGACCAGTTTTTATTCTGATTTTTATAGGTTTGAAAATCAGGAATAGCATCAATTAAATTACATTTATTTTGTGAGCATATTTCACTAGCGAAATTTGACCAGCTAAAGTTTTTCTGCCCAAACTCTAAAGTTTCTGACCATGGATATATTATTAAATAGAATTCAATTTGATTTTTTTTTGATATTTCAGCTATTTGAAGTAGTCTTTTTTTTAATATTGCTTTACCTTTTAAAAACTTGTTTTCATTCCAGAATCTTTTATCCAAAGAGTTAGAGTCTAAATAAGTAAAACTTCCCTGTATACTAGTTTTAATTTTTCTTTTTTTATTCAATTTAATATTTGTTAATTCTCTTAAATTTCTAGAATGATAATTTAAATAAGACGCAACATTGTTTAATAATTTAAAATGTCTTTTTATAAATTTTTCTTTTTTTTGTGAAGTTTCATAAACATAGCTAGAAGCTAATCTTATCTCTTCACTTTTTTCGTCATATTGCCATCTAGTTGCTTCATCAATTACATCAGTGAGATCTAAAAATAATAATATTTTTTCGGGGATTAAATCCTCTTTAAGGATTTTCTTTAATTTATAGAGATAAACTGAGGGGCTGTAAGATCCAACTCCAAAATTATAAACATTATAGTTCTTATATTTTTTTTCTATTAAACCAGCAAAAGTCTTCTCGAATTCTATTCCAACTCCATAAGTAAAAGAATCTCCAAAAATAAAAATATTCTTTTTGTCTTTATTTTTAGGAAAACTTTTTTTTCCCACTCTAAGACCCATATCATCTGTAATGGTCTCTACAATTGGGAAAGATTTTTTGAACCTATATTTTCCTCTACAATTTTTTTTTAGTTCATAGTAAAATTTTTCATACTTCATGCAACTTTTATAATTTAATATTGAATTACTCAATATTAAATCTACAGACAAAATTAAAGAAACAAATATAAAAATAAACAGAAAATAAAATGAAAATTTTTTCATTACTTCTTTTTCAAAACTCTGCCAGCGATGTTTTTTAATTTCCTTATTGTCTTTGTGGGTCTTAATTTTGGATCTGTAATTATTGCAACATCTAAACAATCGTTAGCAGGATCTTTTTCTACCGAAAAATTTTTAAATGTTTTTATTATTTCTTTGATCATGTTTTGGGCATTTGCAGCGTTTTTCATTAAAGTTTTAACTACCACACTTACATCAACTTCTTCATGATCGGGATGCCAACAATCATAATCCGTCACCATAGCAATAGCGGAATATCTTATTTCAGCTTCTCTAGCTAGTTTTGCTTCGGGCATATTGGTCATGCCAATTACATCTGCGCCCCATTCTCGGTATAGATTAGACTCTGCTAGAGTAGAAAATTGAGGACCCTCCATAACAACATAGGTTCCCCCAAATTGATATTTAATATTTAGTTTTTTTAGTGCAGCTTCACAGCATTTAGATAAACCTTCACTTGTTGGTTTAGCCATCGACACATGCGCAACAATATCCTCATTAAAAAAGGTTTTAATTCTTGAGAAAGTTCTATCAATAAATTGATCAACTATTACAAATTTTCCTGGTTCTAAATTTTCTTTTAAAGACCCTACAGCTGAGACAGAGATTATATCTGTTACCCCAAGTTGTTTCATTGCGTCTATATTTGCTCTAAAATTTATATTCGAAGGACTTATCTTATGACCCCTTGAATGTCTCGGAAGAAAAAATATTTCTTCTTTTCCTAAGTTAGCTATCAAAATTTCATCTGAAGGTTTTCCCCAGGGAGTTTTAATTTTTTTCCATTTAGCTTTTGTAAAGCCCTCCATCTTGTATAATCCGCTTCCTCCAATTATCCCGAGCTTTCTTTTTTTCATCATTTAATTATTAATGCTTTTTTGCTAAAACTTGAAGCAAAATATGGATTTAAAAAAATATATAAGATCAATTCAAGATTATCCAAAAAAAGGAATTTTATTTAGAGATATTACAACCCTTATTAAAAATGCAGAGGCTTTTAAATACACAAATGATAAAATAATTGAAATTTCAAAAAAAATAAAATTTGATAAAGTCGCGGCTATAGAGTCTAGAGGTTTTGTTTTTGCATCTACAGTATCTTACCTAATGAAAAAACCTTTTATATTATTAAGAAAAAAGAATAAGCTTCCTGCAGAAACTCACTCGATAGATTTTGAACTTGAGTATGGGAAAGCAACTATAGAGGTGCATAAAGACTCTATCAATAAGGGAGAAAAAATTCTTATTATTGATGATCTAATTGCTACTGGAGGAACAGCTGAGGCAGCAGCGAAATTAGTAGAAATTTCTGGTGGAAAAGTAGCTGGGTTTATTTTTGTAATCAATCTATTTGACTTACCAGGAGAAAAGCTTCTTACAAAGAAAGGTTATTTTATTAAAAGTTTAATCGAATTTCCTGGTCACTAAATTTCTTTATTTTTCCAAGTTGATGGGGTTAATTCATTATCAATTTCAATTTTTATATTATAGTCAAAAGTTTTTACGCCTCTTTTTTTAATATATTCAAAAGTTTTTTTTATTCCATCATTCAAAGATACTTTCGTTTTGTAATTTAACAAAGATCTAGCCTTATCAGCAGAGCAAGTAGCATGCTTTACTTCTTTCGGTCTATCTTTTTTGTAGATTGGATTCAAGTTGACTCCTGTAATATTTGAACAAATTTCCGCAATTTTATTAATCGTGACAAATTCTTCATCTGGTCCAATATTCACTATTTCTTTGTTAAGATTTTTTTGATCAAGCATCGGGAGTAAACAACTTAAACAGTCATCAATGTATGAAAAACATCTAGTTTGCTCGCCATCTCCATAAATTATTGGTGCTTTTCCCTGTAACATGCGGTTGATCATTATTGAAACAACATTTCTGAATGGATCGTCATATTTTTGCCTTGGGCCAATAATATTATGCGGAATTGCAATTACCCATTCAATATTATTAAGATCACAAAGATTTTTTAAAACTTCCTCAGCTGCGACTTTTGAAATAGCGTATGGATCTACAGGTTTTGGTTTCATAGTTTCAGTAAATGGAGATATTTGATCGCCATATCTTGCCATTGAAGAGCAAAAAATAATTCTTTTTACTTTCTCGTTAACTGCAGCTGAAAAAATAGAAACTGAAGCTAAATAATTATTTTTTGTAATTTCGAACGGTGAAAAAACAGAAAGACCTTCATGTGCAGTAGCTGCACAGTGATATACAACTTCTACATCTTTCATTATCAATTTTACTTTTTCAAAATCACAACAATCTAATTTATGAAATTCAATATTTTTTGGAACATTATCATCGTAGCCTCCTAACATATTATCTATGCCAATGACTTTATGACCTAAGTCAGCTAATTTTTCACTTAAATGTGAGCCTAAAAATCCTGCCACGCCCGTTACTAAAATTTTTTTATTTTTTACTGACATAAAAGTTTTATATATAAATTTAAAATTTAAGCAATTAGTTATAATTTTGGTCTATACCAGGAACTCTTTCCTTTCATGGAATTTAATAATCCTGAAAACCTCTGATAGTAAATTTTTTTTTTTTGTTTATTAAATGTCAGAATATAAAAAATATACCTTAATATTGATGTAAGAAATTTTCCGCTTACTTTAAATATCGAAGAAGAATATCCATAATGTTTTTTGTTGAAATAAAAAGTAGACCACATCCAATGCCAATTTCTTGATAGCTCCATTTCAAATTCTATAGATTTATTGTGTGATTTTCCTCCTAAATGGTGAATTATAATATTTTTATCCAAGTAAATTTTTTTACCACTTTTTTTTAATCTTTTACAAAGATCAATTTCCTCTAGATAAATAAAAAAATTCCTATCAAAAAACCCTACATCTTCAAATTCTTTTATATTAAGAAACATTGCAAAACCTTTTAATTGAGCAACTTCAAAGATTTGATCTTTGTTCTCATTTAGATCTTTTTTGCTGAATTCATCTTGTTTAGCTGGTCCAATAATAGCGAAATCTTTTATTTTTTCTGAACTTTTAAAAAAATTATTTATTGTATCTTTCTCTAGTTGTGTATCTGGGTTAAGGATTAAAGCGAATTGACTTTTAACTTTTGATAAACCATAATTATTTCCTTTCGCATATCCAAGGTTTTCACCTGTAAGATAACATTGAACATTTGAATATTTTTCCTCAATATCTTTTTTAAATTCTGAATTATTTGAGTTTTCAATTATTATTACTTTATAATTTGAGCTTATAGAGTTTAAGCACTGATAAATCTTATCCTCGCTTCTAAACGTATTGATTACTACTGTTAATTTAGTATTTATCATTTTTTTAATTATTGATTTAAATATCTATGTTATTACATTATATATTAAAAAATGTCTCTCAAATCTAAATTTTAATGAAAAAAATAGTTGTTACTGGTGGAAACGGTTTTATAGGAAGTAACCTCGTCAATTTCCTTACAAAAAAAAAATATTTTGTTATTAACATTGACAAAAACAAATATTCAAAAGGATCTTATTTGCTTAAAAACATGAGTAAAAAATATTATAAGTTTTATAAGCTTGACATTAATAATAAAAAAATTTTTCATATTTTAAAAAAGTATAAGCCGGTTGCTATTTTCAATCTCGCAGCGGAAACTCATGTTGATAGATCAATAGACGCACCTGGAAATTTTATTTCTTCTAATATTTTAGGTACATTTAATATTTTAGAACAGTTAAGAAATTATAAAAAAAAAGTTAATAAAAAAATTAAACTTATTCATATTTCTACTGATGAAGTGTATGGTGATATAAAAAAAGGTGGGAGATCTTCAGAAAAAAGTCCTTATATGCCAAGCTCACCATATTCAGCAAGTAAAGCAAGTTCTGATCACTTAATTAAATCATATGTTCGTACTTATAATATAAATGCCACGATTTCAAATTGTTGTAATAATTATGGGCCAGGTCAATTCCCAGAAAAATTAATACCAACTTTAATATTCAATATCCTTAATAATAAGCCCTTACCAATTTATGGAAAAGGCTTAAACTCAAGAGAATGGATTTATGTTGAAGATCACTGTAGAGGGCTTTTTGATATCTTGAGAAAAGGCAAAAGTGGTCAAAGTTATAATATTGGAACAGGATTTAACATAACAAATCTTAATTTAACCAAACTTTTATTAAAAATAGCAAGAGATAAAAAAATGAAAATTAGTAAAAAAGTTAAAATACAATTTATAAAAGACAGACCAGGACATGATTTTAGATATGCTTTGAATAGTAAAAAAATTTTTAAAGAATTAAAATGGAAACCAAAAAAAAACTTTGAATCTGGCCTTAATGAAACTCTAAGTTGGTATATTAAAAATTATAGTTTTTTTAATTACTTTTCTAAAAAAATCTTTTTTAAAAGACTTGGTCTAAAATTATGATAAAAAAAGGAATAATATTAGCTGGCGGTCATGGTACAAGAATGAGCCCTTTAACCAAAGCGGTGAACAAACAATTATTACCGATTTATGACAAGCCTTTAATTTATTACCCGCTTTCAGTACTTATGTTAGCTGGAATTAAAAATATATTAATAATTGTTAACAAAGGTCAATTACCTCAATTTAAAAAAATTCTTCAAGATGGAAAAAGATTTGGTATAAAAATTAGTTACGCTGAACAATTAAAGCCAAAGGGTTTGCCAGACGCGTTTATTCTTGGCGAAAAATTTATAAAAAATGATAAAGTAGCTTTAATTTTAGGTGATAATTTCTTTTATGGCCAAAGTTTAACTAAAAACTTAAAAGAATGTGTAAAGTTAAATTCAGGGTGTAAAATTTTAGTGCATCCAGTCAATAAACCAGAGCACTTTGGAATTGCTAAAATCAATGTCAATAGAAAGATAACTTCGATTAAAGAAAAGCCTAAAAATTCCAAATCAAATTTAGCAATTACAGGTTTATACTTTTTTGATAATAGTGTAATCAAAATGAGTAAATCCCTCAAACCATCAAAGAGAAACGAGTTAGAAATAGTGGATTTATTAAATAGATATAGAAAAAAAAACAAATTAAAAGCTGAGTTTTTAGGAAGAGGGGGTGCTTGGTTAGATACGGGCTCAATTGAAGACTTCCATAATACTTCATCTTTTGTTTCAGCTTTGGAGAACAGACAGGGTTTTAAGATTGCCTGCTTAGAGGAGATAGCGCTTAATTATAATTGGATAAACAAAAATGGAATAAAAAAAGCGATTAACTTTTATGGAAATTGTATTTATTCAAATTACCTTAAAAAGCTAATTAAGTAATCTATTTAAAATATGCTTAAAAATATAGTTGTTACAGGTGGAAGCGGGCGTTTTGCTCAAGAGCTTAAAAAAATTAGGTGTAAATATAATTTTATATTTAGAAGTAAAAAACAATTCGATATTCTATCGGTTAGCTCTATTAAAAAAAATATAAAAAATTTTAGGCCTGATTGTATTCTTCATTTAGCAGGGTTATCAAGACCAATGTCTTTACATAGTAAAAATATTCGAAGAAGTATTGATCTTAATATAATTGGAACAGCTAACTTAGTTAAAGAATGTAGTGAAAAAAATATCAAAATAATTTTTTTTTCAACAAATTACGTTTACCCTGGAAAGAAAGGTAATTACAAAGAACAAGATGCATTGCTTCCATGGAATAATTATGGGTGGTCAAAATTAGGTGCTGAGTCTTCTGTACAAATGTATAAAAATTCTTTGGTCGTAAGAGCCTGTATGACTGAAAGACCCTTCACTCATAAATCAGCTTTTAAAGATGTAATGTCTAACTTTATATTTCATGACGAATTTGCAAAAATTTTCATAAAAATCATTCATGAAAAAGGTATTATTAATGTGGGAGGAAAAACACAGACAATATATAATTTTGCAAAAAAAAATAACAAAAATGTAAAAAAAGCAAGTTCAAAAGGTTTGTTACCTAAAAAAATTTATATGAATTTGAATAAGTTAAATAAATTAATAAAATTATGAAGATAATCAAAACAAAATTTAAAAACTTATTAATTGTAAAACAAAAAAATAATATAGATAGAAGAGGAAATTTAAGAGAAACCTTTAATCAAAAAATCTTTAAAAAGAAAAATTTTGTTTTCGAGTATTGTACGTCGTCAAAAGCAAAAGCATTAAGAGGATTTCATTTTCAATATAATTTTCAACAAGCTAAATATGTAAATGTTCTTAAAGGTAAAATACTTGATTGTGTAGTTGATTTAAGGAAAAACTCCAAAACTTTTGGAAAAACTTTTAAAATTATATTGTCTGATAAAAACTGTTTAAGTCTATATATTCCCGAAGGTTTTGCACATGCATTTTATAGTTATGAAAAAATGAATATCGTTTATTATAAATTAACTAATTACTATATGCCTAAATATGAGAGAGGAATAAATCTTATGGATAAAACCTTAAATATTAAGTGGCCAGGAAAAAGATTCAAAATTTCAAAAAAAGATAAAAATTTAGGATCTTTCAAAGATTTTTTATCTAACCAAAATTACTTATAGTCAGATAAATCTTTAACAATAATAGGATATTCTTTGACCCTAAAGTTTTTATTAAACCAATAAGATAAAAATCTTTCTGCTAAAAAACCGTAAATTCTCTGTAAACCGTAACCTTTTAATTTATTTATTCCAAAAACTTCTTCACATCTTTCTAGCCATGGAAAGATAACATCGTAATAGCTTTTTAAAATTTTAGTTTTGCATATAAACATGTTGTGAGGGTTAAAAGAAGTCTCTTTGTTCATAAATTCTCTAAATGCATTTTTATCTTTTTCATTCAAAAAATTAATTGCTTTGTCTAAATTACCCTCTCCATGAAATAAATCAAAATGAAACTTAAGATTTCTTTTTTTTTTATTAAAAATTAATGAAGGTCTTTTAAGAAATTTTATGAGATGATTTTTTATAATTTTTGAAAACTTATAATTTTCTACAGAAAATTTATTTCCAAGTATACAGTCGAAATTATTACTATCAATTTCGCTGATTGATATACTCTGTAAATTTTCAAATGATATGTCTTTTGAATTTATTTTTTTTTTTATGAAAAACTTTCGGTATTGGCAAAAACCAATCCACTCGTTTTTAATTTTATCTAAGTAATTTTTCCATAACCAGTAATGAAATGTATATTCACCATAATTTGGATTTTTCTGAGAAATACTCAAACCGTCTTTATCAGTCAAAAAATCCTTAGAAAATTTCTTCTTTCCTAATCCTACAGGAATATATGATAATCTTTTAATTAACTGTTCATGACCTGGCTCAAGAGTTAAACAATAAATTGAAGCTTTTTTCATAAAATTTGGTAGCGAGGGGCGGATTCGAACCGCCGACCCCAGGCTTATGAGTCCTGTGCTCTAACCAACTGAGCTACCTCGCCAAATAATAAAATTTATTTACTCTATAATCGTTGTATCATCTTCTTAGATAAAATCATCAATTTTAAGTAAATTTTTAATTAAAAAATTTAATTTCTCATTTGATATTTTTTTAGTTGGTAAGCCAACAAAAAAACCTCTATCCTCTATTTCCTGGGAACCTAAAAATTTTTCATTTTTTGTCTTTAAATTATATAATTTAATACAAGGTTGATTAAGAAAGTTTCCGCTTATTATTGGCCTAGTTTCAATTTTTTCTTTATTTAGTTTATTTAAAAAATTTTTTTTTATTTTAATAAACTTTTTGTCTATTAAAATTGGTAAACCAAACCAACTAGGTTTTAAATTTTTAATTGGTTCTATAAAAATAAATTGATTTTTCCATTTTTTTGATTTTTTTAAGCTATTAATTATTCTATTTCTATTAGATATCCTTTGACTTTTAAATTTCTCTAGTTTTTTTAACTGGCTTAGCCCAATAGCTGCAGTTAAATCAAGTGGTCTTAAGTTGAAACCTGAATTTACAAAATTAAAACTTTTGTTATTCTTATTATTTAATCCTCTATCCCAACCATGTGCTCTCAATGAATGTAAAATTTCATAATCTTCTTTTTTGTTGCATACAATCATTCCACCTTCACCTGAAGTTATTTGATGCGAGGGGTAGAAAGAGTAAGTTCCAAATCTGCCAAAAGTACCTAGTGATTTGTTTTTGAATTTTGAGCCTAGAGATTCACAAGTATCCTCAACTAAAATAATTTTATTTTTCTCACAAATATTTGATAATTGCTGCATATTAGACGAATTCCCTAAAATATGTACTGCTAACAACGCTTTTGTTTTTTTATTAATTTTTTTTTTTAAATCTTCTAAATTTATATTTAATGTCTCTACATCCACATCTACAAATTTTGGTTTTAATCCAGCTTGGATTATTGGCCACAGTGAAGTTGACCAACATAATGAGGGGATTAAACATTCATCATTCTTTTGTAGTTTATATTTATTTTTTGGATTAATTAGAGCAAAAAAAGCCAATAGATTGGCGGAAGAACCAGAGTTAACCATTAAAGCATAATTTGAACCTACATATTTAGCAAATTTTTTTTCAAAATTTTTTGTAATTTGAGCCATAGTGATTTTTCCTTTAAGTAATACACTTATGGCTGACATTAAATCATTAGCATCAAATGGGTTGTCTATGAGTGGGTACTCTTTGTTATTGTATATTTTATTTTGATTCTTATTGATCAGTTTATATAAAAAATTTTTTTCAAATGTGTTCATAAATTTTATTTTTTGTTATATATTTTCAAATCGCATTTAATCATTTCTTTTACTAAACTTTTAAATTCAATTTTTGGTTTCCATTTTAATTTTTTCCGTATTTTTGATATATCAGCAATCTTAGCTTTACTATCCCCTTTCCTTATCAAAGTTTTATCAATTTCTAAATATTTTTTATAATTTAAATTTACTTCTTTAAAAGCTAATTTAGCAAAGTATTCTACGCTATGTAGCTTACCTGTGCCAATGACAAAGTCGTCTGGTTTCTTTTGCTGACAAATTAACCACATTGCATAGACAAAATCCTTTGCATGTCCCCAATCTCTTTTAGCTTTAATATTGCCTAATTTAATTTTTTTTCTTAATCCATTTTTAATTTGCGCAACAGAGCTAGAAATTTTTCTTAGAACAAAAGATGTGTCTTTTCTAGGAGACTCATGATTAAACAAAATTCCCATGGAAGCGTGTAATCCATTATTATTTCTTAGAGATTTTAAAAGTTTGTAACTTTTTAACTTTGATAAACCATAGCTAGATGAGGGAGAAAAACGATTATTTTCATTTATTTTTGACTTTGTTCTATTTGAATACATTTCAGAAGAACCCGCAAAAAAGAATTTAGTCTTTATATTATTTTTTTTTATCAAATGGAGAATTGTTTTAGTATAGTTAAAGTTTATATCTAAGGTTATATTTTTTTTAATTTTTTTAAAATAATCGACGTAACTCTGGGCCGCTAAATGATAAATTTCATCTGGTTTTATTTTTAATAATATTTTTTCAATTTTTTTTTCATCATGAATACTAACTTTATGCAAAGTTATTCTATTTCTAAAATTTCTTATCCTCCAAAAAGACTTTAAATTTTGAGCGCTAAAGTTATTTCTTACAAATCCGTGAACTTTATATTTTTTAATCAATAATAATTCTGACAAATACGAACCATCTTGACCTGTGATGCCAGTTATTAAAGCAGTCTTACGCATTTATTTTTCGCTTAAAATTTTAACAAACTTTTCAAAATGTGGTTGATAGTAGAAATCATATGAATTTTTTCCTATAGGTTGTACAACTGGGAATGAGGGTTCGGCTTCCAATAACCGTGGGACCTTTAATGCTTCAGCCATCGGATATGCTATTGATTGATTTCCAATAAAAAATTTAGATGATTTTATTATTCTTGCCATTTCTAGAAAGTTTTTACAATTGTAAAACTCTAAATTAGTAACTTCTTTTTTTAAATCAAAAAATTCCTCCTTCATGCCTATGAAAACAAGATCCTTATAGTTGCTTAAAAATTTATAATTAATAAATTGATTACGATGTCTAAATGTTCTGTGTATTACTATTTTGTCTTTTATAGTATCATGATCTTCAACTTGCAAATATGGATTACTTAAATCTACTTGTATACCAGTTATTTGAAAATACCATCTAGGAGAGTTGAAACAAATATTAACTGGTAGTACCCTAAACAAGTTAAAATCAATATCTATTTTTTCACCATTATATTTTTCTACTTTATTAAAATATTTTTGTTCTCTCATTAATGGTAGGAATAAATCTAACATTCTATCATCAATGTAATAGCCTTTAGCTGGATGTTTTAGATATTCAACTGGCATTATCTCTTTTGTTTTAATAAAAAAATTACATTTATGAGAAGTAGATAGATGTTTTATAACCGGCAAACAATAAATTAAATCTCCCAAATTACCTGAATGTAAAAAATTGAGTTCATTTTTTTTTTCAATTGAATTCTGAATTTCATAAATTATATTTTCAAATTTTTCTTTAAAAATTTTTTTACTGTCTTCAATCTTATTTAATGATTTTAAATTTAAATATTTTTTTTTATTAAAATATTTGAAATAAAGTTTACTGAGCATGTTCATAATTTTAATTAATTTATAATCTTTTTTTTAATTCATTAACATCTATTTCAATGCTTCCCATTTGGTTGTTTTCAATATTTTTTTGTGGGGCACTTGAAATACAGCTGTAATTAAGTTGACATTTTTTTGCTAAATTTTCACAAACTGTTCCAGCAGTATTTGATCTTAATTCGAGAAAATTTGTTCCAGGTTTACTAAAAATAATATTAGCGAAACCAGCTCCATGTAAGCCAAATATTTTTTTTGCGTTATAAAAGTATTTTATTTGATCACTAAAATGATACTCTGATAAATTCAACACTTTATATCCATTTGATATTGCAATTTTTTTTACTTCTTCATTGTTAATAATTTTTCGTCTTTGAATAACATTAGGACTCGCGTCAGCTCGATCAATGAAAATCTTATCTGGAAATTTAAGATCATCAAGTTGGTTTTTTTTCATAAAAGTATTTTGCAACCATATAATAATCCATTCAGGTAAATTTCGAATTTCTGAAGTAGGTTCGTTGTTTATCACATATGGATGGTTAGTTACGATAAGTTGATTGCATTCAAAGTGTCTAAAATTGATGCTGGATAGACATTTCTCTAAAGGAATATTTAAAAAATTAATAGTTTCTTTTTGAAATTTTTTACTTACGTTAGGAAATAAAAAATAATCAATGTTATCAATATTAAGCGCATTCTGAGCAATTTTAATTCTAGGCAAAACATCAAAAAGCCAATGCCAATAATTATAATTTCCAGCACCTCCAGTTAATAAAGAAAGGACTTTTCCTTTAACTTTTTTTTTAATTTTTGGGGTTCCATTTATAAATATATTATTCTTTTTAATATTTTCAAATTTTGTATCTCTTATTTGAAAAGAAGGGCCCTCTAAAACTTTATTGTTCTGGATAACAGCGCAATCACTCACAGCATCAGTATACAAACGAGCATTATTAATTGTAAACACGTTGTAAATAAAATCTTTATTAATTTTGGATAAAGTAATATTTGAACTAATGTTCTGTTTTACATTTTCAAACTCTTTTATTTTGGGATATATTAGTTTAAAAAGCCCGTAACCAAACTTTTTAAATAGAAATTGTAATTTTTTTTTTGTAATATGAATCAATTTAATTTTTTGATTTAATTAATAACAATTAATAGCTTAATTATAATGACAAAAAAAGCTCTTATAACAGGAATTACTGGACAAGATGGCTCTCATTTATGTGACTTTCTCATGGAGAAGGGTTACAAAATTATTGGTTTAAAAAGGAGATCTTCGAGTTTCAACACAAAAAGAATAGATCATATTTATAATGACATCAGCCAAACAAAAAATTTTATACCGTATTATGGAGATTTAACAGATTCTAGTAATATTTTAAGAGTAATTCAATCTACTCAGCCTGATGAAATTTACAATTTAGCTGCTCAGTCACATGTGCATACAAGTTTTGAAATTCCTGAATATTCAGCAAATGCTGATGCTTTAGGTACATTAAGAATTTTAGAAGCAATAAGAGTTTTAAAACTTCAAAAAAAAACAAAATTTTACCAAGCCTCTACTTCTGAAATTTTCGGTAATACAGAAATTCCTCAAAGTGAAAAAACTCCTTTTAGACCTCGGAGTCCTTACGCTATTGCTAAGTTATACGCTTATTGGACAACTGTAAATTATAGGGAGGCTTATAAAATCTTTGCTGTAAATGGAATTTTATTTAATCATGAGGGCCCTAGAAGGGGAGAAACATTCGTATCTAGAAAGGTTACGAGAGCAGTCGCAGAAATATACCACAAAAAAAGAAAATTTTTTACTTTAGGAAATTTAAATGCAAAACGTGATTGGGGTTCGGCAAAAGATTATGTGAGAAGTATGTGGCTTATGTTAAAAGCCAAAAAACCTTCAGATTATGTTATAGCCACTGGAAAAAGTTATACAGTTAAAAAATTTGTTGAGGAAGCATTTAAATATATAGGAGTTAAGATTTCTTGGAAAGGAAAAGGAATTAACGAGGTTGGTATTGATAAAAAAACTGGTCACATATATGTTAAAGTGGATCCAAAATATTTTAGGCCAACAGAAGTTTTTGAATTAAGAGGGGATGCATCAAAAGCTAAAAAAGAACTTAAATGGAAGCCATCTACAAACTTTAAAGAACTTGTAGCTGAAATGATGGAGCATGATTTAAATGAGATTAAATAATATTTAATTTAGGTAACGGAAAAATGAACCTAGTACCTTTTTTAATTGCCTCCTTTTCTCTTAAAACTATCTCTTTTTTAAAATGCCAAGGTAAAACTAAATAATAATCTGGTTTTAGTGATCTTGAGCTTTTTTCAGAGATTATTTTGATTTTAGTACCAGGAGTATATAAACTATACTTTTTTTCATTTCTTTCAGCTACAAAATCTATAAATTTGTTATCAATTCCGAAATATTGTAGCAATACATTACCCTTCGTTGAAGCTCCATAACAATGAATTGATTGTCCTTTTTTTTTAATTTTTTTTATCATAGATAAAAGTTTAATTTTAATTAGATTAATTTCTTTAAAAAATTTTTTAAAAGTTTTTGGATTAGAAAGTTTATATCTTTTCTCTTCAGAAAGTTCGTTTTTTAAAATTCTATTATTTACTAGACGTTTCGAAGACTTTAAGCATATATAAAATTGTTTACTTCCTCCATTAATATCATTTCTTTTAATATCAAACACTTTTAGACCATTTTTTTTAGCAAGATTTATGATAACTTTACTGCTGTAATATTCTAAATGTTCGTGGCAAATAGTATCAAACATTTTATATTTTAAAATAGAATGTAGATCAGCTAATTCGAGCATAAATATACCATCCCTAGATAAAAGTTTTTGAACGTCTTTTAAAAAAAAATCTGGATCCTTAGCGTCATAAAAAACCGATAAAGCAGTAATAATTTTGAATTTTTGATTAGTTATATTTTTTATTTTTTTTGCAGAAAAAAAATCAGCAATTTTATAATTTATATTTTTATAATTTTTTTTGTATTTATTTAGAATAGGATCTATTCCAAATGTTTTAATATTTTTTTTATAAAAATTTAATAATGAACCGTCGTTACTAGCAATATCCAGCACAATATCTTTTTTTTTGAGTTTAGTTTTTTTGGATAAATAAGTAACTACATTTTTCACGTGATTAAGCATTGTTTTATTTATTCCTGTTCTATAACCATAATCAGGTCCATAAAGATATTTTAAATCAAAGTTATGTCCTAGTTGAACTAGCTCACAATGTTTGCAAAGTACAAGTGTGATTGTTTTTTTTTTAATTTTTTGATTTTTCCGAGGAAACTTGCCAGTAAAACACATATCCCCAAGTGAAAAAAGCTTCTTAAGAGTATTTTTTTTACACCCTCTACATTTATTAATCCTCATTGATTTCTTATACCAATGCTTTTGTGATTATTAAATTGAAATAAAGCTAGTTAATTAGGCAAATATCTAAAAATTTTTGATTTTAAAGAGTTAAAATTATTCCGAAAACTGTCACAGCTGAAACCGCTGCTACGCTAAGAGCTAAATTTCTGTTTCTTTCTACTTTTTTTTCTTCGTTAATTCTAGACAAAAGGTCAGTAAGCTTGACTTTACTTTGTTGCCTGATTTCTTCAGCGTGGTTTTCGAATTTGTACTGTGAACTCATGCAACAATTAAAACATAATTGTGAAGATTTTAAATAATCTGTTTGATCATATTGGTCTAGAGTAGATGATTCGGCCCAAAATGAATAAATAATTAAGATTTTAAATGAGCAGAGATACCTTCGCGCATCTTGTCTATTATTTCATCGATATCTTTTTTTTCACAAACAAATGGAGGGGCAATAATTAAAGCGTCTCCTGTGGGCTTAATATTCACCCCTGCGTCATAGCATTTTTTGTAAACATTAAAACCAGCTTTACCCGGTTTATCACGAATTGAGATATCAATTCCGCCTAATAATCCATAATTTCTTATACTATCAATGCAACTTAAATCCTTTAATGAATGTAATCCGTCTTCGAAGTATTTGGATAATTTCTTAACTTTATTAAATATATCCTCCTTTTCAAATATTTTTTGTACGGCGATTGCTGCTGATACGGCCACAGGTATTCCTGAATATGTATATCCATGAAATAATTCAACTGCTCCATCTGGTGAAGCATCCATAACTGATTGATAAATTTTTTCTCTTACTGCTACTACTCCCATTGGAACTATTCCATTGGTTGTAGCTTTAGCCATAGTAATAATATCAGGTGTAACTCCAAACTCTTGAGCCGCGAACGCTGATCCAGTTCTTCCCCATCCTGTTACAACCTCATCAAAGATTAATAGTATGCCGTGTGTATCACAAATTCTTCTTAACTTTTGTAAATAATTTTTAGGAGGAATTAAAGTGCCAGTAGAACCTGCAATAGGTTCAACGATACATGCTGCTATATTTTCTCCACCTAATTTTTTTGCAATAACCTCTAAGTCATCTGCTAATTCAGAACCTGTATCAGGTTGACCTTTCACAAACTTATGCTCTGGTAAAAAAGTATGCCTCATATGCTCAACGCCAGGCATTAGAATATTTTTAAATTCTTTTGAATTATTTGGTATGCCTCCAACAGTAAGTGCACCTATGTTCATGCCGTGATAACCCCTATCTCTTCCAACAAACTTAAATCTATTGGTTTGACCGATTGATCTAAAGTAAGCTACCGCAATTTTAATTGCTGTTTCCACAGCGGTCGATCCACATATAGTGTAAAAAATTCTATTTAAATCTTCTGGTGTTTTTTGAGCTATCATCGTTGCTAATTCGAATGAACCACCGTACCCCTGTTGAAATGGCATTGTATAATCAAGTTTTTCTAATTGGTCTCTAATGGCATTAATAATTTCTTTGCGACCGTGACCTAAAGGGTTGCAATATAATCCAGAGCTAGCATCTATAAGAGTTTTACCCTCATGGTTCTTAAGATAAATACCTTCAGCGCCAACGATTATTCTTGGATTTTTTTTAAAATCTTTATTGGATGAAAATGGCATCCAATGTTCGTTTAAAGAATTAGGTATATTTATTCCATTTGACGCTTTCATAAATTTAATCCTATAGTATAAATATTAAAACTTAAACAAATTATTTCAAAAAATAATTATAAACATAAATGAAGATTTTTGATTGTTTTCAGTTTTTCGATGAAAATATGATGCTTGATTTAAGAATGAATATTCTTAACAAGTATGTTGATTACTTTGTAATCGTAGAAAATCTTTACATGCATAATGGAAAAAAAAAGGGCCAAAACTTTAATATTGAGAATTTTTCAAAATTTAAAGATAAAATAAAGTATGTTTTGATTGAAAAATTACCCGAAGATTTACAAGAAATTGATGAAAAAAAGAGAGGACAGGACTCTGAAAATTCGAAAATAATTAACAATGCTCTTAAAATAGAGAAAAAACAACGGAATGGTATTCAAGAAGGTTTAAAAGAGTCAGAGGAAAATGATTTAATATTTTTTGGAGATGTTGATGAAATCCCTAATTTTGAAAATTTTAAATACAAAAGTAAAATTACAGTATTTAAGCAAAAGATGTTATATTATAAATTAAACTTGGTTTATCCAAATTTTGTTTGGATGGGTACAAAAGTTTGTAAAAAGAAACATCTTCTTTCCGCAGAGTGGCTTAGAAGTGTTAAGTCAAAAAAATATCCTTGGTGGAGAATAGATAATTTATTTTCTGATAAGAAATATACAAATATAGGTTTTGTGGAAAATGGTGGTTGGCATTTTACAAATATTAAAAGTCCAACAGATTTAGATTTTAAAATGAGAAGTTTTGCACATCACTTAGAATATGAAGAAAGTGGTATGACTCTTAATGAATTAAAGAACAATATGAAAAATAAAGTAGTCTTTTATGATCATAATATAGATAAATCTAACTCTAAAAAACACCAAGCTAATATTAAATTGGAAAAAATGTCTCTAAAAGACTTGCCATCTTATATCTATATAAATAATAAAAAATACAGTGATTGGATCGATTAATCTATTGATCTCATGATATAGAATAAATGAAAAAACTTAAAAACTGGGATAATAAAACCTGGTTATCATCTAAAGCGTACATCACTCAATTTAATAAATTTCTTAAAATAAAAATTAATTTTAATAAAAATTTTAAAATATTGGACATTGGATGTGGAAGAGCAAATATTATTTCTGCTCTTCAAAAGAAATATAATTTTAAAAATAAACCTATAGGAATTGATATTATTTCTAATAAAGATGTAAAAAAGAATATTATATTTAAGCAAGTAGATGCCCTTAAATATTTAGATAAAAAAAAGAAATATGATCTAATCTTAATTAAACAAACTATTCATTTTTTTTCAAAAACAAATTTAAATCGTCTTCTAAATCTTGCAAAAAAAAGATTAAACACTAGAGGTAATATATTAATTTTTTCTCTAAAAACAAAAAATAATAAGATACCTTGTTTTAAAAAAATGAGAAAAAATTTAGAAAAAAGTTTAAAAAGAGATGAAGTTTTATTTAAGATAATCAAAAAAAACTTAAAAAAAATAAGCTATACAAACTTTAATTTTAAAGTAAATGTCTCTAAACAAAAATATGTGAGAATGATCAGAGAGAGATACATTTCATGCTTATTAAATATGAGTAATAAAGATATTAAATTTGGTATCAGTGAAATAAAATCTAAATATAAAAATCAAATAAAATTCACTGATACCTTAAAATGTATTAGTTACAGAAAATAATTATTTTCCTGGCTCTTTATATGATGAGGCCATTTTCTGAGCAGTTTTAGCTATCTCATTTAGATCTACATCTTCTAAAATTGTAAAATCTGAAACAGCACCACTAGAAACAGCAACCATTGCAGCTGCAGCAGCTTGTTCAAAAGTTCCTTCAATCACAGCCATAAAATCATATTTTCCTCTCAGGCCTGAGTATTGAGTTACTTTAGCTCCTACAGAAGCAGCAAGTGCAGATGTAGCAGCTTTTCTATCTGTAGACGGATTGCTTACAAACCCTCCCAGACCTTTAGCTGTGTAACACCCAAGTGTATAAAATTTTGCCATTGTTACCCCTTTCCTATTTCTCGATTACAACTGTACCAGAATGAGGATCAGTTACTCCTAAATCTGATGACAGTTCTTCTAAAGTGTGCCGAAGTGAGTCCAAAAATTCAATCATTTTTGGTCTTGCTTTAGCAATGTCATCTTCAGAATTCCATTCACCAATCATAAAAAATTCGTTGGGCTTTGTCTCAACATACTTAGCTGAAATCTGTCCATCGAATTTTGGCATTTCATCTATTTTTTTCAAATATTCTTCTCTGTTAGATGATTTTACTTTGCATCTAACAATATTCATAAACTTTGCCATTTTCCTCCTTAAACGTAAATTTTATCAGCTAAACCGTAACAAAGAATAGCACTGATAATAACAAGAACGAGTGGAGCATATATTCCATCGTTTCTAGTTTTTTTAGTTAAACCTGTTTTATCAATTTTTAATGTATAAAAATTTACAACTAATATCGAAACATTCATTATAAAAACTAAGTTAAAGAAGGCCCAAGTAGCTTCTACACCGCCTGATCTAATAAAAGCGATATATATTGCCATTAGAACAGTAGCAATCATGAATGAACCTGCAAATCTTGTAATTAAAGTTGCAGTTTTATCTACCCCTCTACCCTTAAGAAATTTTTTAGTGTCAAAGACTAACTGGTAAGCGTAGCTACCAACTATAATAAAATGTGCTAAGTAAATTATTAAATAAAATGCGTTTCCAAATTTATCGATCATAAATATCCTATGCGTTATAGTCCATGACTTGATCTGTGCACTCAACAAACTTATGAGGAGTGAAAAAATCGTTCATTTGACCTAATTGATTAATAATTGCTTGCTCATCTTTTCCTTTCCACCAACAGTACATTTCCATCGTGTCTCCTGGTGTATTCCAAGTCATTTGACAAGCAGCATTGTCACTTTTCATGCTCTTAACAATATCTTCCATCTTCATAGAAGCCACTGTATCAGTAAATTTTTTTTTCATTTCTGCAGACTTAAAAGTATGCGTTACCATATAGTTTTTCATTTATACTCCTTTAATTATTATTCCATTAGCAACTGAGTTTGCTAATCGAATTGGTTTTACCGGTTTATATTCCTCAGAGTCATACCACTCTAAAGCTTTTTCATAAGTTGGGAATTTAATTACTACTGTTCTAGGGTATTTCCACTCACCATCTATAACTTTGTACTCCCCGGCACGTACAAGATATTCACCTCCGAATTTTTGTACTGTTGGAACTACTTTTCCAACATATTCTTTATAAGCTTCAGGATTTTTAACATCTATATTGGCTATGACGTACCCGCTCATTTAATATAATGTTTGTACTACTTTTTTTACTCTTTCAGCTCCATTAGGAACTAAAGCTTCTACAAAAGAATGGCAATTTTCAGTTTTGGCTTCATCATACTTTGAACCGTAATGTTTATCTACAGCCTTGTTAACTTCTGCATCCCATTCTTTTTCTGGTATTCCAATTTCAAGTGCGTATGTTTTTAATACCTTTACAGTTGATATAGATTTTTCTTTCATACCATATTCAAATTTTTCTCCTGATGGCAGGAAGTAATTTGCCATATAAATCCCAACGCAATCCAATGCTTTTGATTTATCTTTATCGCTCATTCCTGCGTTTGCAACAGTAAAAATAATAAAAGATAATAGTAAAATAATTTTTTTCATAATTAACTTTATTCAAATTATTATTACATTAACTATGTTAAAAAATTATTACAGGTATGCAAATTGTCTACAACTAGAAGATGATTTATTTCCAATTAGGCTTTGTTTTATTAAGAAAAC
This sequence comes from uncultured Pelagibacteraceae bacterium, assembly GCA_902597175.1. GTDB lineage: Bacteria > Pseudomonadota > Alphaproteobacteria > Pelagibacterales > Pelagibacteraceae > Pelagilacustribacter. Next base: position 90,473 of record CACJWN010000005.1, read on the forward strand.
TCTTTATGCCAATTTTTTTATTATCGCTATCAAGCAATTTATAAAACTCATGTCTTTCTTTTTTTAAAGATTTTTTTAAATTTTCTTCTGAGTTTACTAAATTTTTAATTACTATTAATGATTTTTTTGGCTTTGATGAAATCCTGCTTAAAAAATTTAAAGTAAATTCTTTAAAATTTTCTTTAGGAATAATTTGTGAAACAATTCCATATTTCATTGCAGTATTAGCATCGATAATTTCTCCTGACATTGCTAAATACTTAACATTTTGATTTGAGGTAAATTTTTTTGTTTTTTGCGTTCCACCAATACCTGGAATTAATCCTAAATTGATTTCAGGTAAACCAAATTTTGCTTCGGAACTTGCAATAATTACATCACTTGAAAGAGCAAGCTCAAAACCGCCGCCTAAGGCATAACCCTCAACAAATGAAATAATTGGAATATCTATTTTTTGTAAATCATCAACTTTAGAGAAAAGTTTTTGTTTTTTTGCTTTTTTAGAGTCCAGTTTTTCAAGCTCTTTAATATCAGCACCAGGTGAAAAAAACTTTGAACCTCCAATTAAACCAATACATCTAATTTCTTTTAATTTATTCAAATCTTTGGTTGCATCGCTGATTTCTTTAAGAGTTTTTTGATCTAAACTATTATTTTTACTGTTAGCAATTTCAATAATCGCGTAATTTTCTCGCTTTTCTACTTTAATATTTTTATAGTTCATCAATTAGTAGAATATAAATTTCATTATGACAGAGCAACTAATTATATTGATAGAAATCATCCTTATTGACTTAGTCTTAGCAGGAGATAACGCAATTATTATTGGGATGGTTGCATCAAAATTCGAAGACTCAAATAGAAAAAAAATAATTTTCTGGGGCATTGGTGGAGCGGTTATTTTGAGAATACTTTTTACTTTTATTACAGCTTATTTATTACAAATCTCCGGTTTAAGATTAATTGGTGGAATTTTATTACTCTATATTTGCTACAAACTTTACAGAGACGTAATTCAGAATAAAATTGAAGAAAAAAATATCGAAGTTGACAACTCAAATCTTAAAAAAGCAATTTTTACAGTAATGCTTGCAGATGTAACAATGAGTTTAGACAACGTTTTAGGTGTAGCTGGTGCAGCAGGAGATCATTATACTCTTCTTGCTTTTGGCTTAGGTCTATCAATACTATTAATGGCTTTTGCAGCTAATTATACTGCGAAACTGATTAAAAAATATTCTTGGATTAGTTGGGTTGGATTATTTGCAATACTAATCGTAGCTATCCAATTAATATATGAGGACTTAAAAATTTTATTATGATTAAATTGATAGTATTTTTTTTATTGATATTTAATATTTCTCACGCAGTTGAATTTTTGGGTGATTTCAAACAAGGCTCTTTTATTTTGGGAAAAACAGATCCAAATTCAAAAGTATTTATTGATGATAGAAAAGTAAGAGTTTCAAATGACGGATATTTTGCTTTTGGATTAGATAGAGATAGAAAAAATAATGTTTTAATTAAAGTAAAAACTGGGAAAGAAACTAAGTTAATTGAAAAAAAGGTTTTTAAAAGAAAATATAAAATACAAAGAATTGATGGTCTACCACCAAAACAGGTAACACCTCCACCAGAAGTTTATGAGAGAATTAAAAAAGATAACGTTTTAATTGGCAAAGCTAGAGCTATCGATAGTAAATTAGTATTCTTCAAAGATAAATTTATCTATCCTATTGATAAATATATAATTACAGGTGTTTACGGCAGTCAAAGAATTTTAAACGGTAAACCAAGAAGACCTCACTATGGCATAGATTTTCATGCTCCAGAAGGAACTCCAGTTAAATCCATGATGGATGGAGTTGTCACGTTAGTAGCGAATGATATGTACTTTACAGGTGGAACTATCATTTTTGATCATGGCCATGGAGTTAGCACATTGTATATGCACATGAAGGATATAAATGTAAAGAAAGGTCAGAAAGTAAAGAAGGGTGAGGTTGTTGGAACTCTTGGTCAAAGTGGCAGAGCAACAGGTCCACATTTAGATATAAGGCTAAATTGGTTTGAAGTAAAGTTAGACCCTGCTTCTGTGCTCAACTAAAATTAATCTAACTCAAACTTATTTTTATAGTCTTTTAATAAAGACTTATCCTGATCTTCTTTAAAAAGGATAAAATTTTCAATTACTAAAACATCTAAATTAGTTCCCATAAAACAATTAAAAGCATCTTCTACACTGCAAACTATTGGTTCACCACGAACGTTAAAAGAGGTATTTACAAGAACTGGACAATTAGTAATTTTCTTAAACTCATTTATTAGATCATAATATTTTGGGTTAGTTTCTTTATGGACAGTCTGAATTCTCGCAGAATAGTCAACATGGGTAATAGCAGGTATTGATGATCTTTTAATATTTAATTTATCAATTCCGAATAATTTATTATCTTTTTCTGACATAGTAATTTGTTTTTCTTTTTTAACATCAGAAACTAAAAGCATATATGGACTATCATAATCTATTTCAAACCATTCATTAACATCTTCTCTCAAAACTGAGGGTGCAAAAGGACGAAAGCTTTCTCTAAACTTTATTTTTAAATTTAATTCTTTTTGCATTTTTTCTGATCTAGGGTCAGCTAAAATTGAGCGAGCACCTAAAGCTCTTGGTCCAAATTCCATTCTACCTTGAAACCAACCGACAGTTTTACTGTTTGCAAGCTCTTTGGCAACTAATGAGGAAATTTCTGAAGAAGTTTTTTCTTTGTAAACTGCTTTTAAAGATTTTAAGTTTCTTTCTATAGAGCTTGCTTCGTGACGGGGGCCCAAATAAGCTCCTTTCATTTTGTCTTTTAAATTTTCTCTAGGTTTATCTAATTCTCGGTGCCAATAAGCCAGAGCTGCGCCTAAAGATCCTCCTGCATCACCAGCTGCTGGTTGTATCCATATATTCTCAAAATTATTTTCTCTTAAAATTTTACCATTGGCGACACAATTTAAGGCCACTCCACCGGCCAAGCATAAATTTTTTATTTTATACTCATTTGCAATGTCTCTAGTTAATCTTAGTACAACTTCCTCCGTAACTGCTTGAATGGAGGATGCTATATCCATATGAAAATCTGATAATAAATCTTTTTTTGGATCTCTAACTGGTTGACCAAATAAATTTGAAAATTTTTTATTTGTCATTGTTAAACCCGTTGCATAATTAAAATATTTCATATTCAACTTGAAAGAGCCATCTTCCTTTAAATCCATTAATTCTTTGATAATCAAATCTTTATATTTTGGTTTGCCGTAAGGCGCTAAACCCATTACCTTATACTCTCCGCTATTTACCTTAAAACCTGTGTAGTACGTAAAAGCAGAATAAAGTAAGCCTAATGAGTGCGGAAAATGTATTTCTTTAAGCATATTTAATTTATTTCCTTTGCCTATTGCTACTGTAGTTGTAGCCCACTCACCAACACCGTCCAAAGTTAAAACTATAGCTTCTTTAAATGGAGATGGATAAAATGCGCTAGCTGCATGACTATAATGATGCTCGGAAAATTTTATTTTATTAATATCATTAAATTTTTCATCGTGCAGTTTAAGATTATCGAAAAGAAATTTTTTTTGAAATAATTTTTCTTTTAACCAAATAGGCATTGATAAACTGAATGATTGAAAACCTCTAGGTGCAAAGGCCATATAAGTTTCAAGAAGTCTCTCAAACTTTAAAAATGGTTTTTCAAAAAAAACTACATAATCTACATCGCTTAATTTTAAACGTCCCTCATTTAAAACAAAGTTTACAGCATTAAAAGGATATCTCGCATCATGTTTTTTTCTAGAAAATCTTTCCTCCTGCGCTGCCGCCACAATATCATCATCTAAAATTAATGAAGCTGCACTGTCGTGATAAAAAGCTGATATGCCAAGTATAGATGTCACTTAAAAAATCGTATAAATAAATGGTGCCACTGCTGAACCTTGGCTTAAAACAATTAATACTCCAAATAAGGCTAAAACAATTATTATTGGCAACAACCAATATTTTTTTCTTTCTTTTAAAAATTCCCAAAATTCTTTTAAAAATTCAACCATTTATCTAAAATTGTTTATTCATTGAACCTAAATCTTTTTTTCTTTTAATCCAATATGTTTTTATTTGTTTTGTGAACTTAAGACCTAGCAAATCTTTTCCAAAAAGTCTCACTATTATGCTAATAGGTGTTAAAATAACAAAATAAATAATTGCCATTACTATTGGGGCAATTATTTTACCTAAGAGTTCTCCGAATTTAATCCAAGCAGAGTTGAATGGGGATAATATTTTAGAATTAAGTAATCCTAAAATTAAAAAAATAACTGAAATTATTATTAAATAAATATTAGGATTATTTGCGTTAGTAATTGGCCATAAACCCAGTCCTAGGAAAACAATAAAAAATAATATCCCAAAACTTTTATTTGAAGATTTTTTATGCATAATTTTTCATTACATTTTTAATTTTTTTTAATTACGAAGATATATCTATATTTACTTAACATCTGTCTAATCCCAGCGCCTATAACTCCCAAAACTATTGCTAATAAAATGGCTAATGATCCATAAAGAAGTGGGTTATTATCAGATAGTTTGGAAATAAATTTAGAAAAAAAATTTAAGTTTTCAACATTTACGATTTCAGTTTCTTTAATTTGTCTAACGCCTTCGAAAAAAAATGTATCATATGCAATAGCTATAGCGACTGCACACAATAACATTGCAAATAGAGTTTTTAAGTGAGAACTGTTAAGATATTGACCTACTTTTTGACCAACTTGCACACCAACAATTGAACCAACTACTAAAATAATAACTAAAATTAGGTCAATTGAACCATATTGAAATGCGTGTAAAACAGTTACCAAGGCACTTATAAATACAGTCACGAATAAAGAAGTTCCAGGAATCAAATTCATTGGCATACCTATTAAGTAGATCATTGCCGGTACCATCAAAAATGCACCTCCTACTCCAATTAATGCTGCTACAAAACCCACAATTACTCCAAGAAGAATTGGCGTGAAAGCACTTTCGTAAAGTCTTGATTTTGGGAATCTTAATTTTAAAGGAAGACCATGTATCCAATAATGTGTGTGAAGTTTTTTTTTTAAAATTATTTTTTTTCTAGCTGCATCAATTTCGCTCGCACCCTCTATAAGCATCAAAGTCCCTATAATTGCAAGAAGATACATGTAAGACAATGAAATTATTAAACTTAATTTGCCTGTTTCCTTAAAAAAAGTAAAAGTGATAATTCCAAGTACCGTGCCAACTGTCCCTCCTATTATTATCATTAAACCCATTTTGTAATCTAATGTGTTTTTAAACCAATGAGTCATAGATCCAGATACAGATGTCGCTAGAATATTATTAATCTCATTTGGTACAGCATAAACCGGTGGAATTCCCAGAAAAATTAAAAATGGAGTCATTAAAAAACCACCACCTACCCCAAATAAACCAGACAAAACTCCTACAGCGAAGCTGACGAATAAAATAAAAATTACATCTATGTGAACTTGTACAATTGGAAGATAAATTTCCATACCTAATTAATCATAGGTATTCTTCTTAATCTAAATTGTCAATCAAGACTTTAAAAACTAGGCGGCTATTTGCAGTTTATGTTTTGAAACCATGCCACTTAAGAAATTCCATAGATATCTTGCGGTCAATAAAGAGGCATTTTCTGCCTTTTTTTGCTCTTCAGTGCTTAAGCTATCTAAAAGTTTTTCACACTCTGCTCTATGAATTACATCAGCAGATTTATGAGCTTCGAAAAATTCTAGCCCATCTTTTGAGTTTACTCCGTAAAATTTTTTCAAACCTTGAATTTTTGTTTCTGCAATTTCAGGAATTTGTCTTTCATAGGTATAAAGTGATGCCAAACCTTCTGCATAAGATTTTCTTGCTTGGGCAAAAAAGTTATCAATCATATCTTTTGTAAACCAATCTAGCTTTGTATTTTCTATTTCTACTTCATTTGCTCCGAGAGCTTTAGCGAAATTTTTCCACAATTTTGGATGATCGCCATCTTTATTTTCCTCATCCTGTAAATTTTCTAAAAGAATTCTTCTTTTTTCAATATCCTCACAAATTGAATGAGTTGCGCTTATGTATCTAGGAAATGCTTTGACATGCTGATAATATTGCTCAGCGTAATCTTTGATAATCTCTCTGTTTAACTTTCCTTCGTTCCAATAAATTTGATAAAACGGATGTTTTAATAAATGATATTTGTCTAATTTTTTTCCTAGCTCAGTTGAAAACATTTTTGCTCCTTTGTTTTGAAATCAGCATATAAAAAGAATCTCAATGATTAAATAAAAAAATTATCCACAATTTAAAGTTGTAACCTTTTAAATGTTCACCTTTTGATTCACTTTTGATTCACTTTAAGACTCAAAATACAACCTTAGATAGTTTTATCCACAGCCGCTATTGGTCTTTCATCAATTGGTAAATGTAAAGCTGTAGCAATAAAAGATAAAACTATCGCTAGATACCAAGCATAATCAAAACTTCCGAACTGATCGTAGAAATAACCACCTAAATATGCACCCAAAAACGATCCGAATTGATGGTTCAAAAATACTATTCCAAAGAGGAGTGATAAATTTTTTGTGCCAAAAATTTGAGCAACTATTCCATTTGTTGCTGGAACAGTAGCAAGCCATAACAATCCAAAAGAAGTTCCAAATAAAACTGCAGATAAATTTGAGGCTGGTAAGAAAATAAATAGTATCAAAGTTATTCCTCTTAAAAAATATAATCCACTCAAGAGTAACTTTTTGCTATATTTATCGCCTAAGTAACCCATTACAAGTGTTCCTATAATATTAAAAAAACCTATCAAAGCCAAAATCGCCATTCCCGTCCAGTCTGCTAAACCTTTATCTTGAACATATCTCGGGACATGGGTTGCTATTAGAGTAATTTGAAAACCGCACACAAAAAAACCAAGAATTAATAATCTAAAACCTTTATGTGCAAATGACTCTTTTAAGACTTCACTTAAACT
>CACJWN010000006.1 GCA_902597175.1 uncultured Pelagibacteraceae bacterium
TTTCATCATCAGACATATCTTGTGCTCCATAAATCGTGTCATAGCCCAATGTCCAAAATATGGCCGCGGTATATAAAGTCAAAATATTATATGAAATATCATAACCCATGGAGGTCCAGGACATAATTATTCCCCAATTAAAAGTAATTCCTAAAAATAATTGAGGCCAATAAGTAATTCTTTTCATGAAAGGATAGGAAAAAGCAAGAAGCATTGATCCTAATCCCAAAAAAATTGTATATGTATTAAATTGTATAAGAATTAAAAAAGCAAAAAAGCATAAAAAAGCTACATAAAAAAAAGCATGATTCACCGAGATGATATTTACTGCTAATGGTCTTTTCTTAGTTCTTTTTACTTTTTTATCAAAATCTTTATCCACAATATCATTGAATATACATCCAGCGCTTCTCATAAGTAATGAGCCAAAAAAAAATAAAATTAAGTAATAAAAATATATAGAATTATTTTGACTAAAACTCTTTGCGTAAGTTAACCCCCATGAACAAGGCCAAAACAAAAGCATAAAGCCTATGGGTTTGTTTAATCTAGTTAATTCTATGAATATCTTTAAATGCTTCATGAAATATTACTTGTAAATATCAAACACTATCTACATAATCAATTTGATTCGCTATGGATATTGATTACACAGTTGCAGCTTTAATGTTTCCTGCAATTCCTTTAATGATGACAATGTATAGTAATCGTTTTCATACTTTAAGCGCATTAATTAGACAACTGCACGACAAATTTACTTTTGAAAAAAAAGTTCCACCAGAATTAGAAAAACAACTTCATGTATTAAATAAACGAACCAATTTTCTTAAATACGTAATGGGGTTTTCGTCTTTTGGATTTCTTTTCAATATGCTTACGGTGTTACTATTATATTTAGACTTAACATTTTATGCTAGGCTAAGTTTTGCGTTGTGCTGTGTATGTATGATAATTTCAATTTTTTTATTTTTACAGGAAGTTAGAATGTCTAATGAAGCGTTGAAATATCACCTTAGTGATATGGACTCTATGAAAAAGGATTTATAAATCAATCCTCTAAAAGTTTTTTTTTAAAAAGTGAAATTCCTTGGTTAACTTTATGATTGTAAGATTCTTCAAAAGTACTTAATTGCCACCCTTGCATTCTTGATTTTATTTTCTCAATATTTGCTAATTTCCATTCATCACCAATATTTTCATCTTTCCATTGTTTTTTTTCTTCGTTAGTTCTCGCGCATCCATAACAATAGCCAGTTACAGGATCAGTTTTACAAATACTAATACAAGGAGAAATTATTTTTTTTGACATTAAGGAAGTAAAATTGCTGGACCAATTAATTTCCTTGCCTCAAGATCTGCGTGAGCGTTCTTAGCGTCTGCAAGTTTATACTTTTTTGAAATTCTAATTTTTATTTTTCCAAATTTCACCTTCTCAAAAATTTGATCAGCTCCAACTTGAAGTTCTTTTCTATTACTAAAGTACTGTCCAATAGAAGGCCTTGTAAAGTAAAGGCCTTTGGGCTGGATTTCTTTTGGAACATTAATAGGATCTAAAGGTCCAGATGCATTTCCAAAACTTATCATCATACCTCTTGTTGAAAGACATTCTAATGATCCATGGAATGTTTTTTTTCCGACACCATCAAAAACTACGGGCACTCCTTTATTTTTAGTAATTTTCATAACCTCTTTAGCAAAATTATCTTTTGTATAATTAATGACATAAGAGTAACCATTTTCTTCAGCTATTTTGATTTTATCATCAGAGCCGACTGTTCCAATTACTTTTGCTCCAATACTATTAGCCCATTGAGCAAAAATTTGGCCGACACCTCCAGCTGCTGCATGAAAAAGAACTGTTTCACCAGCTTTAAGCCTATAAGTTTTGGTAAGTAAATAATTAGTAGTTAAACCTTTTGTCATTAAAGTTGCAGCTAACTCGTGTGAAATTCCATCTGGAATTTTAACAGCTATTTTAGATGGGATTATTCTTTGCTGAGCATAAGCTCCTAATGGAACAGAGGCGTATGCAATATTGTCACCTTTATTAAACTCAGAAACATTTGAACCTACTTCATCAATTTTTCCAGCAGCTTCCAAACCAATACCACTAGGCAAATTGATAGGGTACAAACCAGATCTATGATAAGTATCAATATAATTTAAACCAATTGCATGATTAGTAACTTTGATTTCATCAGCACCCGGGGATGTAACGTTTACATCCTGAAGTTCTAATACTTCTGGACCTCCGTTTTTTTTAATTACGATAGATTTAGGCATTTTTTACGGGAACGTACTTTAACTTTTAGTATTTAGCAAATGTTCCGTTGTTATAGTCTTGAATAGCCTCAAGTATCTCAGCTTTTGTATTCATCACAAACGGTCCGCCTCTTGCAATAGGTTCGCCAATTGGTTTACCAGCTATAAATAAAAATTCAGATTTTTTGCTTGCTTTAATTTTTAATTTAGTCCCTCGCTCTAGTAATATTAAGTTTGAGTCAGCTGTTTTATTGTGGGCTTTTTCTCCTATACTTAACTCTCCTTTTAATAGGTATATAAAAGAGTTATGTCCTGATGGTACATCACAGTTAAATTCTTTTTTTTCGTTTAAAATTATATGAAAATAAATGGGATCAACGTTATGATTTTTCTCTGGTCCTTCAGCTTTTTCGTATTTGCCTGCGATTACTTTTACAATTTTCTCACTATCTTCGTGTTGTCCGAGCTCATTTCCTTTTATATAAAGGTATTCAGGCTTGTTCTTTTTCATTTTAGCTGGCATGTTTATCCAAAGTTGAAAGCCTAATAACTTACCTTCTTTCATAGCAGGCATTTCGGAGTGAATAATTCCTCTTCCAGTTTTCATCCATTGTACATCTCCAGATGTCATAATACCTTTAGCTCCAGTGCTATCTTGATGTTCAAACTCTCCGTTTAACATATAAGTTACTGTTTCTATTCCTCTGTGTGGATGAGGTGGAAAACCAGCCACATAATCATCTTTATTTTCAGAACCAAATTCATCAAGCATTAAGAATGGATCGATATAATCTGCTTCTGGAGTTCCTATGCTTCTTTTTAATTTTACTCCTGCACCATCTGAGGCATTTAAGGCTTTAATAATTTTTTTTACTTCAATTTGAGACATAGAGATATTTATAATGAAAGTTTAAACTATATCAAGTAGCTGCGTTAAATTGCTGATCTTACTTTTTGGCTGAAAATCGAGGATATCAAATACTGAGTTATGTCTATTAACCCAAATAGAATTATATCCAAAGTTTCCACCTCCTGAAACATCCCATGTATTCGCGCTCAAAAAAGTAATTTCATCAGATTTAATTTTATATTTTTTAATTGGTATTTCATAAACTCTTGGGTCAGGTTTATAAATTTTCACTTCTTCAATAGAGAAAAGATCATCAAATAAGTTATTTAAATTATTACTTTCAACTAGTTCATTTAGAAGATCAAGAGTCCCATTAGAAAGTATAGCAAGTTTGAAGTTTTTCTTTTTTAAATCTTTCAAGACTTCTTTTACTTCGGGATAAGGAGATAAAATTTTGTAAAGACTAAGCAACTCATTTTTCATATTTTTATTAATATTGAATACTTTCATTGATTTATCCAAACTGTCCTCTGTAATATCCCAAAAATTTTTATGTCTTTTCATTAAACTTCTAAGCCAAGTATATTCAAGCTGAGTAGTTCTCCAAAAATTCGCAAATGTTTCCCACTTATCTCCAATTTTATCTTTACATCTTTTAGCAGCTGAATTTACATCGAACAATGTACCGTAAGCGTCAAACACTACTGCCTTTGTTTTCATCATTTATTTAATGTTATGTGAACCATCACATAATGGTTGATCGTTTGTTTGTTTGCATGTGCAGAAAAAAACTTTTTTAGATTGATCAGCTAAATATTTAAAAGGCACAAACTCAGTTCCTTTATGTGAACCATCACAAAAAGGTTGCTTAGAACTAATTCCGCAAGTACACCAAAAATAAGATTTTCCCTCTAATACGTCAATGCCTATTGGGGAATCTCCAGCTCTATTTCCTTTTTTCATTAAAGCTCCTTTATATCTTCAAAATTTGTTTATATTATAGATATTAATGAATATTAGATTATATCATCCGGACAGTATACTAGAAAATAATACAAGTTTGTTAAGTAAAGAGCACACTCATTATATTGTTAATGTCATGAGACTTAAAAGAGGCTCAAACTTAAATTTTTTTAATAAAAACGGTGAATGGAAAAGCGAAATAATTTTTTTAGATAAAGATAGAGTTGAAGTTAGGTTTTTAGAAAAAATTAAAGAAGCTTATAATTTATCTAAAACCGAGCTAGCTATTTGCTTAGTTAAAAAAATTCCAATGGATAATATTTTACAAAAAGCTACAGAGCTTGGTATAAGTAAAATTATTCCAATAATTTCAGAAAGAACGGAAGTAAAAGAATTAAATCTTGAGAGAGCAAAAAAAATAGTTATTGAAGCGACCGAACAATCTAATCAACTTGTGCCTCCAAATATCAGTGATGTTATAAAATTAAAAGATTTTTTATTAACTTTTGATGAAAACTCAAAAATTTTATTTTCTGACGTCAATTCAAAAGAAAAATTAAAAAATGAAGATCTTAAAAATGTTAAATCTTTTTGTATTTTGATTGGTCCTGAGGGTGATTTCTCTCCAGCGGAACGTGAGTTAATCTTACAAAATAGAGCGGTAAAACCGTTTACTCTATCTAGAAACATTCTAAGGTCTGATACCGCCGCAATAAGCGCGATTTCACTAGTGAATTTTATCAATAACTTTCATTAATTGTCGCATTAATTGAAATTGTGAAATCATCTAAAAGCTGTATAAAAACTCATGATTAAAAAAATTGCTTATACACTTTTCTTAACCTGGCCAATAGCGCTTTTAGCTAACGAGCCAAAGGATTGGCAATTAGGTTTCCAAAAATCAGCATCAAAGAGTATGGATGATATTGTCTGGTTTCACGATTACATGCTTGTACCAATAATTACAGCTATTACTGCTTTTGTTTTATTTTTACTTTTGTATGTTTGTGTTAGATATAGAGCTTCTAAGAATCAAGTTCCATCTACTACAAGTCATAACACATTAATCGAGGTTATTTGGACATTAGTTCCTTGCTTAATTTTGATCGTTATGGCAGTTCCTTCATTTAAAGTTTTATATTCACAAGATGAAATCCCAAAAGCAGATGTTACTATCAAAGCTATAGGATATCAGTGGTATTGGGGTTATGAGTATCCAGATGAAAATATCATCTTCGACTCTTATATGATTGATGAAAAAGATTTAAAAGAAAATCAACCTAGATTATTAGCGGTTGACAATGCGGTTTACGTTCCAGTCAACAAAGTTGTAAAGGTTATGATAACTGCGAATGATGTTTTACATGCATGGGCATTACCATCGTTCGGGGTTAAAAGAGATGCAATTCCTGGAAGAATAAATGAGACATGGTTTAAAGCTGATCGAACTGGAACTTTCTATGGTCAGTGTTCTGAGCTATGTGGAATAAAGCATGCTTTCATGCCTATCACGGTAAACGTTGTGTCTGAGGATGAGTATAATAAATGGTTAGAGGAAGCTAAAGTTAAATTTGCTAAAGAAGAAATTAATAATAATATTAAAGTAGCAAAAAAAATTAAGGAGATACAGTAATGTCAGCAACAATTGCAGATCACGAGCATCACCACAATCCAACAGGTTGGAAGAGATGGGCTTACTCAACTAATCATAAAGACATTGGAACAATGTATCTTATCTTTGCAATTATTGCCGGAATAATTGGATCCGCATTTTCAGTTTTAATGAGAATGGAATTAATGCACCCAGGAGATGGAATTCTTGGAGGCGATTATCATTTATATAACGTTTTAGTAACTGGTCACGGTCTGATCATGATTTTCTTTATGGTAATGCCAGCGATGATCGGTGGTTTTGGTAATTGGTTTGTTCCAATCATGATAGGTGCACCAGATATGGCATTTCCAAGGATGAATAATATTTCTTTTTGGTTATTACCAGTCGCTTTAATTTTATTATTAGTATCGATTTTTGTTGATGGCCCTCCAGGTGCAAAGGGAGTAGGAGGAGGTTGGACAATTTATCCACCTTTATCTTCAAAAACTGGTCAGCCAGGACCTGCGATGGATTTAGCGATTTTAAGCTTACATGTGGCGGGAGCTTCTTCAATTTTAGGAGCAATTAATTTTATCACAACAATTTTAAATATGAGAACTCCTGGTATGACTTTACACAAAATGCCACTATTTTCATGGTCAATCTTAGTAACAGCATTTTTACTTTTATTGTCTCTACCAGTTTTAGCAGGAGCTATAACAATGCTTTTAACAGACAGAAATTTTGGAACCGCTTTCTTTGAAGCACAAACAGGTGGAGATCCAGTTCTATTCCAACATTTGTTTTGGTTTTTTGGTCATCCAGAGGTATATATTTTAATTTTGCCAGGTTTTGGAATGATAAGCCATATTGTTTCAACTTTTTCAAAGAAGCCTGTGTTTGGTTATCTTGGAATGGCCTATGCGATGGTGGCTATTGGTGTAGTTGGTTTCGTTGTTTGGGCTCACCATATGTACACTGTTGGATTAGACACAGATACAAAAGCTTATTTCTTAGCTGCAACCATGATTATAGCTGTACCAACAGGTATAAAGATTTTCTCTTGGATAGCAACAATGTGGGGTGGTTCAATAAGTTTTCAAACTCCAATGTTATGGGCTATCGGTTTTATTTTTCTTTTCACTTTAGGAGGAGTAACAGGAGTTGTTTTAGCAAATGCAGGTGTTGATACTGCACTTCACGATACTTATTATGTTGTAGCACATTTCCATTATGTATTATCAATGGGCGCTGTATATGCGATATTTGCAGGATTTTATTATTGGTTTAGCAAAATGACTGGTTATGAATACTCAGAATTTCTTGGAAAACTACATTTTTGGTTGACGTTCATAGGGGTCAACTTAATATTCTTCCCACAACATTTCTTAGGACTAGCAGGAATGCCTAGAAGATACGCTGATTACCCAGATGCATTTGCTGGTTGGAATTATATTTCATCGATTGGTTCATATATATCTATCATCGGCTTAGCGGTATTTTTATTAAATTTATTGTACGCTTTTATGAAAAAGAAAAAAGCAGAACCAAATCCATGGGGAGAAGGAGCAACGACTCTAGAATGGACAGTGTCATCACCGCCACCATTCCATACTTTTGAAGAGCTACCTAAAATTAAGTAAATTGAGCCAGATTAGTATAAAATCTAAAAACTCTAAACTCGGTTTAGCATTTGACCTGAGTTCATTTTTTAATTTAATGAAACCCAGGGTAATGTCTTTAGTTCTTTTTACTTGTATGGTTGGGTTATTAATAGCTCCAATTAGTGTAGATTTTACTACTGCTTGTATTTCTCTTTTGGCGGTAGCTATAGGTTCCGGCGCTGCTGGAACACTTAATATGTGGTACGAATCTGACTTAGATGCTTTAATGAGCAGAACTTGTTTGAGACCTATACCAACCGGAAAAGTAAAAAAAGATCAAGCTTTATATTTTGGCATAATTTTATCAGCTTTATCAGTAAGTATCATTTATTTTTCAGCTAATTTAATTTCTGCGATTTTATTGGCATCAACAATTGCTTTTTATTTTTTTGTTTACACAATTTGGTTGAAAAGGAAAACTCCACAAAATATTGTTATAGGCGGTGCTGCTGGAGCATTACCACCTGTTATTGGATGGACAATAGCAACTGGAAGTATTTCTGTTGAGCCTTTAATTTTATTTTTAATTATCTTCTTATGGACGCCATCACATTTTTGGGCATTAAGTTTATATAAATCAGGCGATTATAAAAAAGCAAAAATTCCAATGCTTCCTATAATTTCTGGAACTATGACAACAAAGATAAATATTCTTGTCTACGCTTTGATTATGTTACCAGCGGTTATAGCTCCGTATTTTTTCAATTTTGCTAGCTTATTTTATTTGATCGCATCTTCAATAATGACTATATATTATATATACTTATGTTTTAAACTATATAGTTCTAAAATTGCCAAGGTTTCAAACAAAATTGCCAGAAAAATATTTATTTACTCAATTTTCTACTTATTTTTAATTTTTTTAATTTTACTAATTGATAATATTCTAAAATAACATGATGGATAAAAAGAAAAAAAATTTGATTACTGCTTTGATATTAATCTTATTTATGATTTTTTTATTTGTGCTAACTTTTTACAATATTGGGATTTATAATAGAGAAATATAATGAGTATTAACAAAAAAAATCTAACACCTATCGCTTTAGTATCAATATTTTTACTTATGCTAGCTTTTTCTTTTGCAGCTGTTCCATTATATGATTTGTTTTGTAGAGTAACAGGTTTTGGAGGAACTACTCAAAATGCTACTAATAAAGAAATTCCAAAAATTATTGTAAATCAAGACTATAAAATGAGATTTGATACAAACATAAATAGTACTTTGAATTGGAAATTTTATCCTGAAATGAACACTTTAGACTTAAAACCAGGTGAAGTTCATACAGTAAAATTTAACGTTGAAAATCCTAGTAATGAAATTTCTTCAGGGTCAGCAACATTTAATGTGTCTCCATCACCGTTTGGTATTTATTTAAATAAGATAGGCTGTTTCTGTTTTGAGAAACAAACTCTACAACCTGGTGAAAAAAAAGAGTTTGTACTAACATTTTTCTTGGATCCTAAAGTAGTTGATGATAATAAAACTAAAAATATGTCTGATGTAACCTTGTCTTTTACTTTTTTTTCATCAGGCTATTACGAAAAGAGTAACACATAATGTCAGCAGAGAAACCAAAACACGATTACCATTTAGTTGATCCAAGTCCTTGGCCGATCTATGTTTCATTTGCAACTTTAGTCTTAGCTTTTGGAGCAGTTTATTACTTTCATTCCAAAGCTCTTTGGTTATTATTAATTGGTTTTGCTTTAGTAGTTTATGGTGCATTTATGTGGTGGAGAGATGTTATAGAGGAAGCAGAACATCAAGGCCATCATACGCCTATAGTTCAGATTGGACATAGGTACGGTATGACACTATTTATTGCTTCTGAAGTAATGTTTTTCGTTGCATGGTTTTGGGCTTTTTTTAACGCAAGTTTATTTCCACCTGACTCTATCGGTGGTATATGGCCACCAGCAGATATTAAAACTTTCGATCCTTGGGATATACCATTAATTAATACTTTAATTCTATTGTTATCAGGAACTACTGTCACTTGGGCGCATCATGCAATGTTAGAAAATGACAGAAAAGGATTAGTGAATGGTTTGATAGCAACAGTATTTTTAGGATTTATATTTTCTTGTTTTCAAGCATATGAGTATCATCACGCAACATTTACTTTAGATGGTGGGATTTATGGATCCACATTTTATATGTCGACTGGTTTTCATGGTTTTCATGTAATAGTAGGAACTATTTTTCTAGCAGTATGTTTGTTTCGATCAATGAGAGGTCACTCGACACCTCAACACCATTTTGGATTTGAAGCAGCAGCTTGGTACTGGCATTTTGTGGACGTAGTTTGGTTATTCCTCTTTGCTGCGATCTATATTTGGGGAAGTTAATCTCAAATTGAAAAGAGCATTTTTATTTCAACTATTCGTAATTCTATTTGTAACAATATTTTGTGCCTTAGGAACTTGGCAACTTTATAGATTACAATGGAAACTAGAACTTATAAGCGAAATAACTTTTGGATTAGACTCAAACCCTATAGAATATACAAATTCAATTAAGAAAAATTATCAGAGAGTAAGCGCTAAAGGAAAATTTAACTTTGATAAACAAATTTACCTTTATAGTTTAAATGATAGTGGAAAACCTGGATATGATGTTGTCACTCCTTTTAGAACAGATAAAAATCAAAATGTTTTAATTAACAGAGGATGGATTAAAAAAGAACTTAAAGGCAATTCAAGCATTAACGTTAAAGCAGAAAATGACAGAGAGATAATTGGTCTTTTAAGAGAAATATATAAGCCAAGTATTTTTAAACCAGATAATGATATTTTAAATAATATTTGGTTTTCATTAAACTTAGAAGATTTAAAAGAAGCTACAGGAGAGCAATTTAATGAATTTGTAATTTTTTTAGAGGATAATCAAGCCAAGACACCACTTCCTAAAAAGATAAGTATAGACGTGCCAAATAATCACCTTAAATATGCTATAACGTGGTATGCAATATCAATTTCTATAATTTTTTATTATTTATATTTTAGAAGAAAAAAATGAATTATTTTAGCACTAGGGATAAATCTTTAGAATTTAGTTTTAAAGATATTTTCTTGAGAGGACTTGCGCCAGGTGGAGGGTTGTTTTTGCCTGTTGAAATAAAGAAGTACAATCAAGAAGAACTTAATAATTTAAGTCATCTAGATTATAATGAACTTGCTACAGAAATTATCTTTAACTTTTGTTCAGATGAAATTAAAAAGGAAGAACTTAACTCTCTCATTCAAAAATCTTATAGTAGTTTTAAAGATAAAGAAGTCGTAAATATAAAAAAAATTGGAAATATAAATCTTCTTGAACTTTATCATGGACCCACTTTAGCTTTTAAAGATATTGCAATGCAAGTAATTGGAAATATGTATGATTACTTAGAAGTCGCAAAAAATAAAACTGTAAACGTCATAGTTGCTACATCAGGAGATACTGGTTCAGCAGCTATAGCGGCATTAAGCAATAGAAAAAATATAAATCTTTTTGTGTTGCACCCACATAATATGATTTCTAATACTCAAAGAAAAATAATGACAACGATTGGGGGAAATAATATTTATAATATCGCCATAGAAGGATCATTTGATGATTGTCAAAAAATTGTAAAAGAGCTCTTTAATGAGGATAGTTTTAGAACGAAAATAAATATGTCAGGTGTAAATTCTATCAATTGGGCAAGAATTGTTTGTCAGATTGTTTATTACTTTTATTCTTTTTTCAAATTAAAAAAAAATAATATTAGCTTTTCTGTGCCAACTGGAAATTTTGGGGATATTTATGCTGGATATGTAGCAAAAAAAATGGGTTTACCAATTAATAAACTTATAGTTGCTACAAATAAAAATGACATTTTACAAAGAGTTATTAATACAGGTGAGTATAAACCTGATAAAGTGAAAACAACCGTCACACCAAGTATGGATATCCAAGTTGCCAGTAATTTTGAGAGGCTACTTTATTATATATTAGATGAAAACGATAGTAAGGTAGGGTCATTAATGAATGATCTATCATCAAAAAGTTTATTCAATTTAGACAAAAAAGAAATCGATAAAATTAAAAAGGATTTTGAAGCAGTAAAAGTTACAGATGAAGAAACATTATCTATAATTAGCGAAATTTATAAAGAGCATCAATTTATAATTGATCCTCATACTGCTACTGGAGTAGGAGCTGCAAACAGTATTAAAAATTTAGGAGATATAGTCGTTCTTGGTACAGCTCATCCTTATAAGTTTAACGATACAATTAAAAAAGCTATAGGAAAAAATTTAGACTCACCTGAGCATTTAAAATTGAATATAGATAAAAAGGAAACATTTGATATTATCAGAAATTCAAATTCAGAAGTAAAAAATTATATTTTGGGCAAAATTAAATGAGAATAAAAATAGGAGATAAACTACCTAACTCGGAATTATTTTATCTTGATCAAAATAATGATGTAAAAAAAATTGATATTTTAAATCTTTGTAAAGGCAAGACTATTATTTTAGGTATGCCAGGAGCTTTTACTAAAACTTGTTCGGCTCTTCATCTTCCTGGGTATATAAAAAATTACGACTTAGCTACTCAAAAAGGAATTACAAAAATTGTATGTATTGCTGTTAATGATCCTAATGTAATGAAGGCCTGGGGTGAAAATCAAAATGCTGGAAGTAAAATATTCATGGCTGGTGATCCTTTTCTTAAATTTACAAAAGCTATCGGAGCAGAAGTAGATAAATCCGAAAAAGGATTAGGAATTAGATCTAATCGATATACTATGATGGTAGAGAATTGTGAAGTTAAAAAAATAGAGGAAGAAAAAGAAACAGCTACTTGTGAATTATCTTCAGCTGAAAGCTTTTTAAAGTCTATTTAGTTTTCGAAACTGCCAATTCATCAACAAGATTATTATATTTGTTACCAGCGTGTGCCTTAACCCATCTCCAAGTAACTTTATGTTTTTGACAAGCATTATCTAATTTAATCCAAAGATCTTTATTTTTAATTGTTTTCTTGTTTGAACTCTTCCAATTATTAACTTTCCACTTTTTAATCCAATCAGTTATTCCATCTTTTACATATTTTGAGTCAGTAAAAATTGTAATCTCTGATTTATTTTTTATTTTTTTTAATGCCATAATCGGAGCCATCAATTCCATCCTATTATTAGTTGTACTACTCTCACTTCCAGAAATACTTGATTGATTAGAATCATCTATTATGATTGCTGCCCAACCTCCTTTCCCAGGATTTCCAGAGCAAGCACCATCAGTATAAATTTTTAATTTCATTAAAAGAAATAATCCTCATGATTTTTTGCATTCTTGTGAAATTCTAATCTTTTTAAATACTCCATTGGATCTTTAATTTTAACTATTGCTCCTTCTACCTTATTTAATGCATCGAATACTCGAGTTAGCAAGAATCTCAAAGCAGCGCCTTGAGATAAAACTTTAATATTATTCAATTCTTCATTAGTTAATTTCCTTATAGAAGTATATCCGTCTATAAAGTTTTTTGCTTTAGTAACGTTAAAACTTAAATTACTTTTTAGACCGTCGAAACACAGAGCGTTGAAGCAAATAGCGATTTCAAACGCAAAAAAATCTTCACATGAAAAATAAAAGTCAATCACACCGCTAAATTTTTCTTGAATAAAAAAAATATTGTCGTGAAATAAATCTGCATGAATTATCCCTCTTGGCAGATTTTTTGGCCAATTTTTTTCAACATCATTTAGATTTTGCTCAATTAATCTTGGTAGATCTTTATGTATACTTTCACACTTATCTTTGACTGAATTAAATAATTTTCTCCATGAATTAACAGATAGGTCATTTTGTCGTTTTAGTTTTAAATTCTTTGTGAGTTCATGCATTCTAGCTATTTCAGATCCGATTGATTTACAATTGGCAGGAGATAAATTTTTTTTTGCCTTCCCCTCAAGAAATGACACAATCATTAATTTTTTTCCTTCAAAACTTGTAATAGTTTCATTATTATTATTAGAAATAGGAGCAGGGCATTTAAAGCTAGCTTTATTTAAAGATGACATTAGATCAGAAAAAAAAGGAAGATCAGCAGATTTAACTCTTTTTTCGTAAATAGTTAAAATAAATTTTTTTTTATTAACAGATAAAAAATAGTTTGTATTTTCAATACCCTCTTCAATTCCTTTGAATGAGTCCAGCTTACCTAAACTATAATAAGATAAAATTTCCTCAATTTTATTTTGATTTAACTTTGTATAGACAGCCATTAATTGAGTTCTTTCGGCAATTTAAATACAACTTTTTCTTCTGCAACTATTACCTCTTCAATAGAAACCTTTCTATCTTTTCTTAAATTATCCAATAAATTTTGAACAAGCTTTTCTGGTGCAGACGCTCCAGAAGATATCCCAATAGTTTCAGAATTTTCTATTTCATTAAAAGGAATTTTTTTTTCAGAATGCATTAGTTGAGAATTATTACAACCAGCTTTTTTTGCAACTTCAACTAATCTTACAGAATTAGATGAGTTACGGCTACCCACTACAAAAAAAATATCACACTTAGAAGCTATCTCTTTAACAGCAGATTGTCTGTTGGTAGTTGCGTAACATATATCCTCTTTAATAGGGCCTTTAATTTTTGGAAACTTGTTTTTAAGAGCTTCAATTATTTCAGCTGTATCATCTACGGACAGAGTTGTTTGAGTAATATATGCAAGAGGTTTTTTAAAATCGTTTTCTTTTAGTAGATCAACATCTTTTTTTGTCTCGATTAGTTTAATTGATCCTTTTGGAAGCTGACCCATTGTGCCAATAACTTCAGGATGATTTTTATGTCCAATTAATAATATTTCGAAACCATTTTTATTTAATTGCTCCGACTCTCTGTGAACTTTCGAAACTAATGGACAAGTTGCATCCACAAAGGATAAATTTTTTAATTTAGCCTCTTTTGGAACTGACTTTGGCACTCCATGAGCTGAGAAAATTACAGGTCTACTTACGTCGACTATTTCAGATATTTCATTAACGAAAATTGCACCTTTTTCTTTTAACTCTTCAACAACCTGCTTATTGTGCACTATTTCATGACGAACATATACTGGAGCTCCAAACTTGCTGATAGATTTTTCAACTATTTCAATTGCTCTTTTAACTCCAGCACAAAATCCTCTTGGTGACGCTAAATAAATTTTAAGTTCTTTCTTCATTTTTTTCTAAAAGATATTCTAACAATATATGCGGAAAAGTAAGTGACGCCAAACCAATAAATATTACCTTATAAATAGCCTCATCAAGCTTATAAAAATTATTTAAAAAATATATTGCAAATAAAAAAATTACTGCAGTTACAAAAGTTAATGGGATAGCTTTAATTATAAATTTTTTAAGTCCTGGCTTGAAAGATCTATCCAACTCAAAAATAAGAGTAATAGAATGCCTAATTGAGTGAAGAAAACAAAAATAAAGAGTGAAAGCTAAAATAGGTGATAAAAAAAGATTTAGTATGATTAAAGACAAGAAGTCTATGATCATGACACCTTTTAGATTTATGTTTTCTTTTTTTGAAATGTACAAAGATGATAAAAAACCAAGACATAACATTCCAATTAAAAATTCATTACTAAAAAATCCTGCTTCAAAAACTTTAAAATTTAGAATCTTAAATATTTCATTAGTTTCTTCTCTCTTTAATAATAATGGAGCCATAATTACAGTTGATCCTTTTAAGAAAAATAAACACTCAGATATGAAAAACTTTTTTCTAAAAAAAAATACTGTATCTTCTTTTCCGAAATGATAGGCGGCTACAATCAAAAATAGTAATAAAATTGTATTAGGAAATATCAACCAGAATATTATTATCAATGATGAAACTAATACATAGGTAAGATAAAAAGATACAGTTTGTTTGTATCCAAATAATTTTAAAAGCCTTTTTCCTTTGATATTATCTAATGCGCCGTGAGAAATTCCCAAAATTAAAATTAAAAATAAGCAAAATATAACTGGTTCAAAATTGAACATTAGATAAAGGGGGCTTATTAAAATACAAAAATTAAAAAATATAATTGAATGCTTAAAGCTAATATCTTCCATTAATTAAACAATGCTTTTAAAAAAATTAATTTTGGCATTTTGCTTATAATATTTATGTCTTCAATAATATTACTTTTATTTGATAAAAATTTTATAACCGTATTTGAAGAAGTTTTAAACATATTAAAAAAAATTTTAGGCATCTTTTCGGGGTGTTTTTCTAATACTCTTAGAAATACTTTATCTAAAAACTGATATTTTTTTCCTATTGAGAATATTTTTACTTTATTAATATTGTCAATATTTTTTACAATATAACGACTATGCTCTTGAATGTTCAAAAAAGTATAACCTGTGCTTAACCTAGTCATCCCTCCAGCTGATCCAATATTAATTATTTTATTATTATTACTTAATGACGGAGTAAAGAGTGGTATAGCTCCTTTTTCAGTAAAGTTTATTTTATAGTTTTTTATACCTAGATTATTCTCAATATAATTTTCCAACTGGATGTCATAATCCCTGAGGCTTTGATCCTCTAAATCTGATAACCAAGTAGTTTCAATTAAAGCTTTATTTTTACTGAATGGCAATGTGTAGAAAAAATGTACATCTTTTCTCTGATCACAATTAAAATCCATTAAATTTATTATTTCATCATCAAAAATGTTCTTATGTGTCTCTATCTCTATACCTTGAAAGTGTTGCCATAACTCAGATTTATCAAGTTCTTTTTCAAAAATACTATTAAAAATTATTGAATTTTTTGAATTGACCTCGTTTAGATTTCTGAAAAAACAAATATTAGAATTGGTGGAGAGTTTAGAATTTATCTTTTTATAAAATTTTTCACTATCGATACTTTGGTAAGGAAATTTTTTATTTGTTAATTCATTAGAGTTTTCAGCAGTATTAATTGTAAAATTATTCCAACTTTTAATTACACAATCTTCAAAATTATGATCAAATACTTTCCAGAATGACCAAGTTTTGTCTCTCTTATACTCTTCACGGGTTTCAATTATTGCTAAAGTTTTCTTCTTTAACTTGTCATTTATTTCAAGCTCATAGGCTAAAGATAAACCTGCGCATCCACCTCCAACAATAATATAATCAAATTCTTTCATTCAAATTAATCTCTTGTTCTAAAATATTATGATTTAATTGATTGTCGTAATTTAAATTTTTTATGAATAATAATTTAATAAAGTCAATAATAGCTAAAAAAGTCTGAATTACCTTTTCAAATACTGGGACATAGATCTTGCCGGCTTTATTATAATTATCTATGTTATTTTGTTTGAGGATGTAGTCACCTATTTTCTTGTAAACTCTTCTTGCTACAATAACTGAAAATCTAGATTTAACTGGTATACTACTAATAGATGTAAATGATTTTTCGTAAAATGCTTGAGACTCATTTATAATAGTTCGAATTGATGAAAAATCGTGTTCAATATATTGTCTATTACGCGCTTTATCCTCACAAACATCTCTAGCAATATTAGTAAGTTGCATGGCTATACCAAGATCAATCGCACCTTTTAGAGCCTCTTTATTTTTTACTTTCATTATTTTTGACATCATTAATCCAACTGTTCCAGCAACTCTGTAAGAATAAACAAGTAAATCTTTTTTTGAATTAATCACTACTTTTTCCACCAAGTCTGTTTCCACTCCATCAAATAAATCTATTACAATTTGATGAGAAATACCCTCACTATCAATGAGTGACCACATATCTTTTATAATTTGATTATCTAAATTTTTATTCTCAAAATCTTTTTTAAATTTTGAGAAAACTTCTTTTTTTACACTCAGATTATTATCATCATCAACTATATCGTCTAACGTTCTACAGAAGTTATATAAAGATGAGCATTTATCCAAAATATTACTCGATAGAAAAAAACTTGCCCAATAAAAAGATTTAGCATGTTTTTTTAATAGATTATTTTTCATTTAAATAATTTGTCTAAAACCTTTGCTGATGAAAGAACCCCGGGCATTCCAGCTCCTGGATGTGTGCCCGCACCAACAAAGTATAAATTTTTATATATTTCAGATTGATTATGAAATCTAAAATAAGCTGACTGAGAAAATTTAGGCTGAATTGAAAATCCAGATCCATAAAGAGTTGCTAAATCTATCTCGAAGTAGTCAGGTGTCAAATAAAAATCACTGACCACATTTTCTTTAATACCAGGCAGAACAGTTTTATCCATTTTTTCTAGAACTAAATGTTTAAATTTATCACCTTCTTCAATCCAATTTATTTCAGATAAATTATTTGGTACTGGAACCAACACGTAAAAAGCATCTTGCCCTTCTGGAGCCATATTCGGATCTGTTGCAGACGGGCGATGTAAATAATAGCTTATATCATTAGAAAGTATTTTCTTTTCAAAGATTTTATCAAGATGCTTTTCGTAAGACTCTCCAAAATAGATTGTATGATGTGCAACATTATTATATTTTTTTCTAGAACCAAAATAATAAACAAATAATCCCATTGAATAATCCATTCTTTCCATTTTTTTTTTAAATAAAAAATCATAATCATCTTTTGATTTTATCAAGTTGTTGTAAACATTTGGGGGATCAGAGTTACAAATTACATAATCACTATTAATTATTTTTGAATTATTAATTTTAATACCCTTAACCTTTTTGTTTTCTGTGAGTATTTCTGTAACCTCGGCGTTTTTAATAATTTTGATATTTTCCTCAATCATTAGTTTTTCTAAAGCTTTAACAACACTCCCGGTCCCTCCCATTGAATAGTGAATGCCCCATTTTTTCTCTAAAAATAAAATTAATGTATATATCGAAGTAGTACTGAAAGGATTTCCACCTACCAAAAGTGGATGCATACTAAATACTCTTCTCAATTTTTCATTAGATATATAGCTTGAAACTAAACCATACACTGACTTGTAACTTTTTAATTTTAATAAAGATGGAATTTGCTTCATCATAAATATTAAATTATTAAAAGGCTTATCAGACAAATCCGTAAAACCTTTATTAAAAATTTTTTCAGTAAAATTAACTAAACTTTTATATCCGTCATAATCAGTTGGGTTAAATTTTTTTACTTGTTCTTCCATAGACTTATCATCACCATTGTAGTCGAATGTATCTCCGTTATTGAAAACAAATCTGTACCATAAATCTAAAGGTACTATTTTTACGTATTCAGAAATATCTTTATTAAATAGTGAAAATAATTCTTTAAATAGGTAAGGCGCGGTTATTACTGTTGGACCACCGTCGTAAATAAATTTATCTTTTTTAAAAACTCTTGCTCTGCCACCTAGATCAGGATGTTTTTCCACTAAAGTAACTTTATGGCCTTTAGCTTTCAATCTAAGCGCTGCAGCCAACCCACCAAAACCTGAACCAATAACTATTGTTTTTTTTGCCATATATTTATGGCCTATTCTAACTAGATTTCTTCTTAAGTGCTAATTTTGTTTCTTCTATACTAGAGCTGTAAATTTTATCTAATTTGCTTTTATCTAGAGAGTTTTTTATTAATTTTTCCACTGACTCTATAGCTATTTTTACTGAGGCATTTTTTATATCTTTAATCGCTTGATTTTTTAATTGCTTTATCCTCTCTTCAGCATTTTTTTTCCTATTTTCCATTAAATTATGAAATTCCTCATTTGTTTTAATAACATTTTTTTCTGCCTCTTCATTAGCTTTATCTATCATTTCTTTAACTTCATTTTTTGAATTACTAATTTTTTTTTCTTGCTCAATTAAAATATTTTTTGCATCTTCTTTAAGTTTCTCTGCCTCACCAATTTGATTAGAAATATTTAAAATATTTAATTCTAGAGTTTCTATAATTTTTTGAGGCACTCTGAAATAAAATAATATTCCAATAAAAATTAAAAATGAAATGGTAACCCAGAAAGTCGCATCTAATGTCATAAATATTTACTAAGATTTTTCTTTGAAGTTTCTTCTACAGCAGCTTTGACGCTACTTTCATTAAGTTTATCACCTGATATCTTTTCTATAATATCAGCTGTAATATTTTCAGAAATATTCTGAATCGATGAAATTGAATTTTTCTTAATCTCTGAGATTTCTTTTTGAGCTTTTAAAATTTCTTTTTCGATCTCTTTTTCTATTATTTCTTTTTTTGATTGAATATCTTTATCTAAAGCAGTTTTGGAATCAAAATGTATTTTATTAACTTCTTTCTTGGCCTTATCTAAAATTAAATCATATTCTTTAAGCTTTGCCTCTGACTGTTCTTTAAATTTGTTAGCATTTTCTAAATCTTCTTTAATTTTATTTTCGCGATTATCCAAATTACTTTTTATTTTAGGCAAGTAAAATTTTGATAATGAGATATAAAGTATCACGAAAACAAGAATCAACCAAAACGCTTGGGACGCCCAATATTTCGGATCCAGCTGAGGCATTCCAGCCTCAGCCGAATACAAATTTGTATTTAACGCTGTAAGCGCTAACAATAAACTTAAGAAGCTTTTCATATTTTATTTACTAAAAAGCAAATAATATAATTAAAGCTACTACAAGTCCGAAAAGTCCTGTTGCTTCAGCTAAAGCAAAACCTAATAACAAATTAGGGAATTGTTTTTGAGCTGCAGATGGATTTCTCATTGCACCTGACAGGTAGTTACCGAAAATTATTCCGATACCAACACCGGCCCCAGCTAATGCGATTGCAGCAAGACCTGCTCCAATCATTTTTGCCGCTTCTAACTCCATTTTTCCTCCTTTTTAAATTAATGGTGTAAATTTAATGCATCGTTTAGGTAGATGCAGGTTAATATTGCAAAAACATATGCTTGTAAAAATGCTACTAAAATTTCTAAGCCTGTTAATGCCACTGAAAAACTAAGTGGTAACCAACCACCTAATATTCCTAAACTCACAACAAATCCTCCAAAAACTTTTAACATTGTATGACCTGCCATCATATTAGCAAATAAACGAACTGATAAACTTACTGGTCTGCTCAAGTAAGAAATAATTTCAATAATGGTAATTAAAGGCAATAGTACAGCAGGCACACCACTTGGCACGAAAATGCTCAAATATTTAAAACCATGTTTAATAAAGCCAATTACAGTTACAGCCATGAATATAAATAAAGCCATTATTAGAGTTACTATAATGTGACTTGTGACAGTAAATGAATATGGCAACATACCTACCATATTGCAAAATAAAACAAACATAAACAAACTGAATATAAATGGGAAATAAGGTTTAGCTTTTGAACCAGCCGTATCGCTAATCATTTTTGCCACAAAGGTGTAAAACATCTCAGCAATTAATTGTATTTTGCTCGGTATAATTTTTTTTTCTTTTGAACCAAAGAATAAAAGTAAAATAATAAGTGATGCACTTATCACCATGAACAAACTTGCATTAGTAAAGGATAAATCAACACCGGCAATATTAATTTCAGGGCCAATTTTATGGACCGTAAATTGTTGCATAGGGTTGTTTGCCATATAAGCTTTCTAATCCTTTTGCATTTTGTTAGCTGCCCTAATCACATTTAACATGCCCGCAGCTGCTCCCAAAAAAAAGAAAATTATTATTAACCATGGTTTAGTATCAAACCAGCTATCTAAAATAAACCCAATTATTGTCCCAACAGCGACTGCGGCGACTAATTCAGTACCTAATTTAAAGGCATTCCCCATAAAGGACCCTTGTTTTTCATTATCATTATCTAAATCTTTTTTAATCTTAGATTTTGCAATTTTTAGGCGAGTTTTAAATTCATCAGGAATAGTCATTATGTTTTTTTTAAGCTACTAATTCTTCTGCTCTTTGTAAATCTACAGAAACAAGTTGGCTAACACCTTGTTCTGCCATTGTTACTCCGTAAAGTCTATCCATTCTAGACATTGTTAAAGCGTGATGGGTAATTATTATAAATTTCGTATTAGTGATTTTAGTCAGATCATCAAGCAATCCACAAAACCTTGTTACATTTGCATCATCTAGAGGAGCATCAACTTCATCTAAAACACAAATTGGAGATGGGTTAACTAAAAATACTGCGAAAACTAATGACAAAGCGGTTAGGGCCTGTTCGCCACCGGAAAGCAGTGTTATTGATTGAAGCCTTTTACCAGGTGGAGAAACAAACATTTCTAAACCTGCTTCTAGTGGATCATCAGAGTCTACCAATTCAATTTTTGCAGTCCCTCCATTGAAAAGTTTTGTATAAACCTCATTAAATTTTCTATTAACTTTTGTATAGGCTTCAAGTAAGCGCTCTCTACCTTTTTGATTTAATTCATCTATACTTGTTTTCAATTTTACTATGGCTGAGTATAGATCTGCTCTATCGTCTTCCATTTTTTTTATTTCCGTCTCATATTTTTTTGTTTCTTCATCAGCTCTTAAATTAACAGAGCCAAGTGAATCTCTTTGCTTTTTTGTTTGTTCAATTTTTTCGGTTTGTTCCTCAATACTTGGTAAATTCTCTAATTCTAACTCATTTAGATCTGATTGAGGCAATAATGATGTCTCACTATCTATGTTTAATTCATTTTTGACTGAATATAACAAATCTTTTTTTCTATTTTCAATTCCCTCAACCGTTGCTTCATTTCTAGCCTTACTCTCTTTTAATTCAATCAATTTTAATTGAATTTCTCTAAGGTTCTCGTTTATAGCACTATATTTTTTTTCAGCTTGAGATAGTTCGCTTGCAATTTCCTCATTTCTTCTTTTTATATTTTCAAGATTTTGCAGGTTTTGACCTTTTGAAGTAGCAATTCTCTCTGGATTTTTTTGATTTTCACTTATTTCGAATTTAATTTTATTTTTTCTGTCATTTAATTCTGAAATCATTTTTTCAGAATTTGTTTTTAAATTACGCCAATTTTCTAATTCTACATCAATATTTTTAATTCTTTCTTTTCTTTTAATTGAATCGCTTTCTATAGACTTATTTTTTCCATATTTTTCTGCGTATTTCTCTTGTGAAGAAGTAATTTTTTTTATAACTTCTTTTAATTCTCTAAAAGACTCCTTCGATAGTTTCTTGTTATTGTCTATATCTCTCTCGATTTGGTCTAAGATATTATTTAATTGATTTTGCAATTCATCTAATTCAGATTTCGATATTTGAAGTTCCTTTGAAGATTTGTTCTCAACTTCTAATAATTTATTTTCAGTATTTAGAAGATCACTTTTTTCCTTGGAAATTCTTTTTTCATTGAGATCGGCGTCAAGTGATATGCTTTTCTCTCTTTCAAGATCGGAGTCAACAGTTTTGATGGATTTTTCTAATTTTTCTTGCAGTGATTTAACTCTTGCCTCTTCCTCAACTAAGTTTGTCATATCTAAATTCAATTTCTGCAAAGTAGCTGCACTCTCCATTTTTTTATCTCTTAGGGGTGAAAGTTTTTTATTCTCTTCCTCAAGCAGTGTATTATTATGATTATAATCAATATTAACTGCGCTTATTTCATCGTCTAATTCACTTAGTTTTTCTTGAATTTGTTTTTTTTCCTTTTCAATTTCGTTTATTTTTAAAAAATATAATCCTGCTTCAATTTTTTTAATTTGATTCGAAATTTCTTTATATCTAGTTGCTTCCTCTGCTTGTTTTTTAAGATTATCAAGCTGTTTTTGTTGTTGTCTTTTTAATTCATCCGCTCTTTTCAGATTATTTTCCGCTGCATTTAATCTTGTCTCCGCTTCTTGTCGTCTAGCATGTATACCAGAAATACCAGCTGCCTCCTCCAGTATGGATTTTCTTTCTATAGGTTTTGCTGTAACCAATTGGCCAATTCTTCCTTGACTAATGAGAGAAGGAGAGTGAGCCCCAGTAGACAGATCGGCAAAAAAAGTTTGAACATCTCTTGCTCTTACCTCTTTATCATTAATGAAGTATTTTGAACCTTTATCTTTTTCAATCTTTCTTTTTACTGATATTTCTTCAAACTCTTTATACTGAACTGGACCAGTTTTTTCATTGTTGTCAAGAAGCAAAGAAACTTCAGAAATATTTTTTGAGGGTCTATTAGATGTTCCAGAAAAAATTACATCTTCCATTCCTGACCCTCTTATACTTTTTGCTGAATTTTCTCCCATACACCATCTAAGTGCCTCTACAATATTTGATTTTCCACACCCGTTCGGCCCGACTATTCCAGTAAGACCTTTTTCAATAAGCACAGTCGTCTTTTCTGAAAAAGATTTAAAACCTGTCATTTCTAAATTTTTAAATTTCATTTAAAGATTTTTTTCTATAACTTTTTTAAATTTTTTGTAATTAAATTCACCAGAGTATTTCTTTTCATTTATAAATATTGAAGGGGTAGATTGTATCTTATATTTTTTTTGGGCTTCAATTCTCTGATTAAGTATTTCATCTTGTGATTTATCATTTTTTAAACAACTATTCATTTTCTCCTCTTTCATATTAAATTCCGTCCCAATTTTCTTGATCGATTCATTTATTCTATTTATATCAGAACCAACTGCCCATAAATTTTGTTTTTTATATATTGTACCTAATAGTTCAAATTTTTTTTCATCTATGATACTACATCTTAAAATAATTTCTGCATTCAGTGCCGCTAAGTCTAATGGGAAAGGATGATGTTCAAATTTGACTAATCCAACGTCTATAAAATCTTTTTTTAAATCATAATAGATTTCTGAGTGAAAATTGGCACAAGCTGGGCAAGTTAATGAGGAAAAAACTTTAACTGTTACTTTAGCATTTGCATCTCCACTACTTAAAATTTTTCCATGAACATTAACAGAAAAAATTACCAAAATTAAAAATAATGTTTTATAAAATATCTTAACTACTTCTTTCATTATAAGCCTTTAAAAAATTACTAAGAGAATTCTTAAGTTGATTATTTTCTACTTTTTTTATTTTTTCATCTATTTGTTTTAAATCTTTGATTTTAGGTAAAACTTTATTTCGTTTAACAATTTTGTTTGAGATCACTTTAAGATTTACTTGCTTTATACAGTTGTATCCAAAAAAACTATTAATTTTATCAGTAATTTCACTTTTCTTATATTCAATATCGAGCTCTTTTCCATGAATTACATTTAGAACTAATGTTCCATCTTTCATCCCTTTTCCCATTTTCACATTTAAAGGATAGCAATTGTCAAATATCTCCTTGCTTACCATCTTAGTCCAATTATCAACTATATTAGAATAGTTATAACCACCTTTTCTAAGATGTTTTTTAAGTGTCTTAGGAATTGAACTTGAAAAAGGTCTCAAGCCTTGTATGTAAGTATGCGTTTTATTATTATTTTTGTTATGCATTTAAGTTCAACTTTATCAAAAAAAATTTTAGCTTGGTATGATAATAGCAAAAGAAATCTACCATGGCGTGTTGGCAAAAAGTCACCTAAAAAGCTGTATTATAGACTGTTAAGTGAGTTTATGTTGCAACAAACTCAGGTAAAAACAGTTATTCCATATTTTTTCAAATTTACAAAAAAATTCAAAACAATTGATGCTTTATCTAAAAGCAACGAAAAAGAAATCTTAAAAATGTGGGAAGGTCTTGGTTACTATAGAAGAGCAAGAAACCTTTTAGCATGCTGTAAGACTCTCGTAAAAAATCACAAATCAAAACTGCCGAATTCTATAATTGAAATTAAAAAACTTCCTGGAATAGGAGATTATACAGCAAATGCTTTATTAGGCCTGGTTTATAATGAACCGAGAATTGCATTAGATGGAAATGTGAAAAGAGTGTTTTCAAGAAATTTGAATATCAAGGAAAAAAATATAAAATTTGATAAATTAATTGAGAAAAATAAAAAAAAACTTTTTAGCACAAATCGAAATGCTGATTTCGTCGAAGCTTTAATGGAATTTGGTGCGTTGATTTGTAAACCAAAGGACCCAAAATGTCTTGCTTGTTGTTTGAATAAAACGTGTAAGTATTTTAAATCTGATAAAAAAATTAAAAACATCAGAGATAAAATGATAAAAAATAAAAATTACGATATTTTTTGTTATATTAATAAAAAAAAACAAATCGCTTTGAAAAAAAATAATCAAATCAGTTTTTTGAAAAATTTCAATTTACCCGAGATCAAAGAAGCAAATAGTTTTACAAAGAACCAAAATTGGAAATTTTTAAAAAACTATAAAAATTCAATTTCAAATTTAAAATTAAATATTAATCTCTATTATAAATTTTCCAATAAGCTTCCATCAAAGTATAATTGGTATTCTTTAAAAGATAATAAAGAATTTGTTCCAAGTTTTACAAAAAAAATATTAAGACAAGTATCAACTTTATTTTAATGAAAAAAAAAATAGCAATAATAGGCGCTGGTATAGCAGGTTTAACTTTTG
This sequence comes from uncultured Pelagibacteraceae bacterium, assembly GCA_902597175.1. Taxonomy (GTDB): domain Bacteria; phylum Pseudomonadota; class Alphaproteobacteria; order Pelagibacterales; family Pelagibacteraceae; genus Pelagilacustribacter. Next base: position 25,727 of record CACJWN010000006.1, read on the forward strand.
CTAATCTAATTAAAAAAAATTCTGATTATGAATTTATGTTATATGAAAAACAAGAAAGTTTATCTCTCGACGAAGGATTTGGAATTCAACTTTCGACAAATAGTGTAAAAATTTTAAATACTATTGGGTTTAATAAAATGGACAAAAGCAAAATTTTTCATCCAATGGGAGTCGATTTTTATAATATTCAAAATAAAAAAATCTGTGAATTAGATCTCACACAATTTAATACAGAAGAAAAAAAGTATACTACTTTAAAGAGATCTACATTGATTGAATTTTTAAAGGATGACGTATACACCCAACATTTAAGATTTGGAAAAAAGATTAAAGAAGTTTCTGAGCTAAAGGGGAAAGTTTTTATAAAGTTTGATGATAATACAAATGATCTTGTCGACTTAGTTATTGGCGCTGATGGAATATTTTCTAATACTAGATCTTTTTTTGAAAAGAAAAAGAATGAGCCAAAATTTAAAAAAGCTATAGCCGTAAGAACAATACTAAAAACAAAATCTGAATTAAAGATTGATGAGCAAAGAATAAGTCTCATGATGGGAAAAAATTGCCATATTGTGATTTACCCATTAAATCAAAATAAAGAACTTAATCTTGTTTGTATTATAAGAGACAAAAAATATGACCCGGATAATATAAAACCATTGGTTAATAAAGTTGTCACTCAAAATTCTAATTTAGAAAAAGTTTTTGAAGGAGATTTAAAATCTTGGCCTTTATATTTTACCCCTAAAATACTTCCGTCTTCAAATAGCAAAGTTTTTTATATTGGAGATGCTTTTAATGGATTTCTTCCAACTTTAGCTCAAGGAGCAGGGCAATCGATAGAGAGTGCCCACGAGTTATTTAATTTAATCAAAGATGATAAAGCAGAAATTCAGAATACTTATTTTAAAGAGAGATCAAGAAGAGCAAAGATAGTAAAGAGAAGATCGAATATTAATTTTTTTGCTTTCCATTTTTCTAGCTCAATTATGCAAACATTAAGAAACTTTTTCATGAAGTTTCTTGTTAAAAAAAAAAGCTTTGTTAATTCATATTTAGGAACAGTCTATAAAAATTAAATTTGTTTGCCCGCAATAAATTTTTGCCTTAAATTATCAATCAGCACAGTCGATCCGTTAAAATTATAATGCCAATAAGTCCAACCATTATAACTTTCTGCTCCCATTATTTTTGCTGCGATTTTATGTATTGATCCCTCTGTATCCTTATATTTTATACTTCCATCAGCCATTATTTTTGCATTAATCTTTTTCTTTTGATCAAACAAAGATGTTCCAGGTTTAATTATTCCTAATTCCACTAGTGAGCCAAAAGGTATTCTAGGTTTTGATTTATTATTTTCAATAGTATCTAGGTAGTCATCAGCTATTGTCTCGGTCTTTTTAATTCTTTCCTTAGCTGCAACGAAATATTTTTTATCTTTTTCAATACCATAATAATTTCTACCTAATTTTTTAGATACGACAGCAGTGGTTCCTGTACCTAAAAAAGGATCAAAAACAGTGTCACCTTTATTAGTAGTTGCCAATATAATTCTATGAAGTAGGGCTTCTGGCTTTTGCGTGGAATGTATTTTTTTTCCATTTTTCTTTAGTCTTTCTTTTCCATTACAAATTGGCAATGTCCAGTCCGACCTCATTTGCAAATCATCATTTAAACATTTGAGAGATTGATAATTAAAAGTATATTTTGATTTTTTAGTCTTTGATGCCCAAATAAGTGTCTCGTGTGCATTAGTAAATCTTGTTCCCCTGAAATTAGGCATTGGATTATTTTTTCTCCAAATAACATCATTAAGCAACCAATAATCTAAATTTTGTAAATGATAGCCTAATCGAAAAATATTATGATAAGAACCTATTACCCAAATAGATCCATCATCCTTTAAAACTCTTTTGCATTCTGCTAACCAAGATTTACAAAATTCATCGTAATGTTTGAAACTATTAAATTGATCCCATTTATCATTAACACCATTTACTTTGCTAGAGTCCGGACGTGTTAATTTTTCACCAATTTGCATGTTGTAAGGTGGATCAGCAAAAATTAAATCAAAAGTTTTGTCTGGAATTTTTTTAAGTTCCTTTAAACAATCACCATTAATAATTTTGTTAGAAAATTTTAACATTTTCTAGATTCAACTTCAAATTGAATCAAGGGTCAAACAATTTTAGAAAAAAAATGAGTCTTTTTGTGTTTGAGATTCTTAACTCGACAATATCTTGTGTATCGGTTTAAAACCTTTTCTATGGTGTGAGGTTACACCAAATTTTTTTAATCCTTCAAAATGAGCTTTAGTGCCATATCCAAAATTTCTATCCCAGGCATAATTAGAAAATTTTTTAGATAATCTTATCATAAACTTATCTCGGTGAACTTTTGCAATAATTGAGGCTGCACTTATGACTTTAATTTTTTCATCTCCATTTATAATTGTTTTATAATTTTTTAGACCCCTTGGAGCAAAATTCCCGTCTATTAAGGTTATATCTGGTCTTATTTCAAGCTTTTCAATTGCTCTCTTCATAGATAGTAAAGATGCTTGTAAAATGTTTAAATTTAAGATTTCTTCAACAGAGGCAATTCCCAGTGCGTAATAAGAATTTTTCTTAATATGCTCTGAAACTTCTTCTCTTTTATTAAATGATATTTTTTTTGAGTCCTTTAAAAGATTTAGGTTTACACTTTTTTTAAGCACAACAGCAGCAGAAACCACTGGACCTGCAAGGCAACCTCTACCTACTTCGTCTACACCAGCTGTTATCAATTCTTTCAATTATATATTGAGTTTATTTTTCTTTTCTCTAATCATTTTTAAATCAATCCAGGACATCTTTTTTTGGGCTGGTTGTCTCATTAAAAAAGCAGGGTGAAAAGTAATGATAACGGAAGTTTTACAATTTCCAAATTCTTTTTCAATCCACTTCCCTCTCATTTTTGAAATAACTACATCATTACCAATAAGTGCATTCATTGCAGTACTTCCAAGAAGAACGAGTATTTTTGGATTAATTATTTCAATATGTTTTGTGATAAAGGGCAAATATCTTTTGATTTCTTCATCCGTAGGTCTTCGGTTTTCAGGTGGTCGATAATTAATAATGTTAGAGATGTAAACTTTTTTTCTATCTAAATTTATGGCAGTTAGCATTTTATCCAACAACATTCCTGCTCTTCCGACAAAAGGTAAACCTTCATCATCCTCATTGGCACCTGGTGCTTCTCCAATTAGCATTATTTTTGATTTAGGATTACCATCACTGAAAACTATGTTCTTAGCATTTTTTTTAAGATCACATTTTTTCAAATTCATAATAGACTTTTTCAAAAACTCTAAACTTTTAGATCTATCTTCAGGTATTTCATAATTATCTTTTTTATACCTATTGATTGCTTTATTGTTGTAAATTAGATTGTGATTTATAAGATTATAATATTTTATTAATTTAATTTTATTATTTTTTAACATTTTATGCTCAAAAGTGAAAAACTAATTAAGATTACAGGACATATTACATTTGTCATTATTTTTATTTTTTTTTCCACACTTGAGGCGAAAAATTTGGATAAATACACCAAGACAAATAACATAGCTGATTATTTTTCAGGTATTCTGCTTTTAAATCAAAGTAAATATACCGACTCTTATCAGTACTTTAAAAAGCTTGATGGACTTGAAGATAGCCATCCAAATTATTCTAGAAAGTACATTTATTCTTTAATTAATTCTGGAAATTTTAGTAAAGCTTTCAGTTTTGCGAAAAAACTCAATAAAGAAAAAAAAAATAATTATGAAAGTGATTTAGTCCTTGGAATAAATTACCTCAAAAATTCTAAATATGATCTTGCTAAAAAATATTTTATTAAAGCAAAAAGAAATAATTCAATTTCTGTTTTAAACAATTATATTTTAAATACACTATATATTTGGTCTGATTTGGAGGGTAACACTTTAGAAGAGGCTAAGCTCAAACTGAATCAACTCGATAATAGGTTTGATAACTTAAAAAAGATTCAAAATGTTTTTTTACATTGCTATTTCAACAGCAAAGATACAGACCTGCTTTTCAACAAACTTATTTCTAACGAAAAAACTGATTTTTCTAGATATAACTATTTTTATGCAAGACATTTAGATAATAAAGGACAAAAAATTGAAGCAAGAAAAATTATAAAGAAAGCTTTGAAGAAATATCCTAGAAATTTAATTCTAAATCAATACGAGGTCAATTTAGAACTTCAAAAAAACTTCTCCGATTTTAATTGCAATAATAAAGTAGAAATCGTAGCAGAATTACTTTACATAGCCGCAAATGCCCTTTCTTCACAATCATATTTTCAAACCTCAAATTTTTATTTAAATTTTTCAAAATATTTAAACAAAAATTTTTACTCATTTGATACGCTTTTAGCAGAAAACTTTTATAAAATTGAGGATTTAGAAAGTGCAAAAAAAACTTATCAAAAGTTAAGAAAGAATGGAAATGCTTTTGAGTGGTATTCAAACAAACAAATTTCTAGAATCTTAATAAAAGAGAAAAAAAAAGATGATGCAATTAAATTATATACAAATTCTTTCAATAATCTTCCATCCAAAGGAATTTATGAAACTTATGATTATGCTGAATTTTTAAAAAATAATGAAAAATACGCAGAGTCAATAAAATATTATACAAAAGTTTTAGAAAAAATAGATACAACACATCCACTTTATCCCAAAGTCACTGACAGTAGAGGTGTTGCATATGAAAGAAACGGACAGTGGGATAAAGCCGAAAAAGATCTTCTCGCATCTTTGGAAGTGAGTCCTAATCAAGCTTATGTCATTAATTATCTAGCATACACTTGGATAGAACAAGGTATAAAAATCGAAAAATCTTTAAAAATGTTAGAAAAAGCAAACAAAATAAAATCTAACGACCCGTACATAATAGACTCTCTTGGATGGGCTTTATACAAACTAAAGAGATATGAAGAGTCAAAAGATTATCTTCAACTTGCTGTCAAATTAATGCCTGCAGATCCAATAGTTAATGATCATTATGGCGATGTTCTCTGGCAAAATGGCAACGAAATTCAGGCAAGATATTATTGGAACTATGTTTTGAATCTTGAAAAGGCTGAAAAAGATTTAAAAGAAAAAATTGAACAAAAATTAATTAAAGGCCTTTAAAAAATATGGTCTTAAAGTCTTACGCAAAAATAAATTTAACATTATCAATCAACAATAAACTTAAAAGTGGACTTCATAATATCCAGTCAATTTATTGTCTTATTGACCTAAACGACATAATGTTTTTAAAAAAAATCAAAAATAAAAATTTTGATCAAGTTTCTTTTACTGGTCCTTTTTCTAAAGACATTAACAAATCTAATAATTCAGTCAAAAAAGTACTTAAAGTAATGAGAAAAAATAAAATTATTCATGATTATTATTCTGTAAAAGTAAATAAAAAAATCCCAGTCTTTGCAGGTCTTGGTGGAGGAACAGGTAATGCAGCGACTTTATTTAATCATTTTGCAAAAAAAAAATTTAATAAAAAGATTTTTGATAGAATTACTAAAGAAGTTGGATCTGATTTTAGACTTTTTTCTTATAATTTAGGTTTTCAAAAAGATTTAAAATCTGTGGTAAAAATTAATAAAAAACACAGGTTTTACTTTTTACTTGTTTTCCCAAAAATTAAAAGTTCTACTAAAAGTGTATACTTAAGATTAAAAAACTACTCAAAATTAAAAATCTTTAAAAAAAATAATTTTTATTTGAAAAAAGATTTTATTAATTATCTTAAAAATTCCAAAAATGATCTACAATTAGTTGTTGAAAAAAAACACCCAATCATAAAAAGTTTATTAAAAAATATTAGCAGTGCAAAAGGATGTCATTTATCAAGAATGACTGGATCAGGATCATCGTGTTATGGAATTTTTAATAATGAAAGAAACTCAAAATTTGCATTGAGAAAGCTAAAAAACAAATTTCCTAATTTTTTATATTTTACTGCTAAATCTATTTAAGTACTTTTTTTTTGGCTTTTTCAAACTCCTCTTTAGTCAAAGCACCAGATTTATAAAGTTCATTAAGCTTTATCAATTCTTTTGTAACACTACCTTTTGTACTTTTATTTTTTGATTTGTAATTTTCTGGCAGGACATCACTTAAGTCTAACTTTTGATATTTTTTTACAGTTTGAAATTCTTCAAAATTCTTATGCAGTTGAGCACTTTTTTTTAACCATTTCTCCATAACTTTTTTTGCTTCATGAAAGTTTTCTATCTTGTCAGGATGAAACTCTGTTGTGTCTCTGGAGGTGAACTTTGGTTTATAATTGGCGAAAGCCTCAGGCGTAATACCGTAAGAAAATAAATACCAAGAAGGCCTTACAGCTAGAGAGTGATAAGATGTAAAATAACTCAAATATATGTCAGGCATTTTTATATTGTTTCTTTCTATATAATCTCTTAATGAAGCTGTAAAAACTTCATCCCCAGAAGAAACTGAGGGAGACAATTCTCTTTTAACATCAAGTATGCTTACGACCATGCAATTATGGGCAAAACCTTTTTTATAAAATTTTAGGTAATTGTAATGTTGCCTTTCTCTACAACCGTCCTCTTCGGACTTAAATACAGCTGCCTGAATATAAGATGACATATATGCTACCCATTTGCTTAAATTATCAACTCTTATTATATTAAAAAAAGCTACAGGAGTTTGTCCTTCAAATTTCATAAAAAGAAGATCCTCTGTTTTAATTGTTGCGTATATATCGTCAAACTCTTTAGTAACTAGTTTCCAATCACCATCTTCTAAAGGCAAAATCATTTTTTTTGATGATTTAAATTCACCCCTTATTGTTTCATTAATTTTTGTTTGCCAATCATTAGTTTTCCACTCAATTGAATTTACGTTTGTCAGAAATAAAAATATCAAGAAAAATGATATGAACAGGGTTTTTTTCATTATTTAATTTAACAAAAAATGATCAATTTTACATATTTTATTTTTGTTTCTTTATGCTAAATGTTAAGAAGACGTTTAGTTTGGGGCATAGCCAAGCGGTAAGGCAGCGGTTTTTGATACCGCCATCCTAGGTTCGAATCCTAGTGCCCCAGCCATAGATTTATGCTTAATCTAAGTTTTAATTTTTTAAAAAATATCAAGAGTTTTATATTTCCATTTTACAGAAACAAAGATTTAAAATTTATTTTCAAAAAATTACAAGAGGGTATTCCTGGAGATAAAGTAGCAGCAAGATTTGTAGGCGGATGTGTAAGGAAGCATCTCTCAAATGAAAAAATTGATGATATTGATATTGCAACAATTTTAACAACAGATCAGATCAAAGAAAAATTTAAAGACACAAATCTAAAAGTTATTGATACAGGAGTTAAACATGGAACTGTCACTATTGTGTCTAAAAACCACAAAGTTGAATTAACAACATTAAGAAAAGACATCAAAACAGATGGAAGACATGCAGAGGTAGAATTTACTGATGATTGGCAACAAGATTCTGAGAGAAGAGATTTTACAATTAATGCAATTTATATGGATATTAATGGAAAACTTTATGATCCACAAATGGGTACAGTTGATCTTAAAAATAAGAATATCAAGTTTATTGGAGATCCACAAAAAAGAATAGAGGAGGATTATTTAAGAATTGTCAGATTTATAAGATTTAAACTAATGTATGATATTGTTGTTGAACCAACAACTAGTGATGCAATTAAACAAAATCTGGACGGTATTCAAAAAATCTCCAAAGAGAGAATTTTGATTGAATTACTAAAAATTTTAAGTCTAAAAAACTTTTTAACAATTAATCAAAATAGCAATTTGAGGGAAATATTTTCAATGATATTTCCTGAATTCTTATATTTGAACAGATTAGAAAGACTTAAAAAGATTTATCAATACTCTAAGGTAAACGTAGATATTTTGTTGGCTGTGATGCTAATTGATGATAAAGAAAATCATGAATATTTTATTCATAAGTATAACGCATCTAATAAGATCAAAGAGACCCTAGAACAGTTTTATAAAAATTTAATAAAACTTAAAAATGATAAAGAATTTCTTGAAAAAAATTTAATTAAAAATATTTATTTAAATGGAAAAAATCATTTAATAGGTCTAAATTTGATAAACTTTTCAATAAATTCAAAAGTGAAAATAAACGATTTTTTTAAAACTCTTAATAATATTTTAAAAATTAAAGCACCTATATTTCCTATAAATGGCGAGACCCTTAAGCAAAAAGGGATGCAGGAGGGACAGAGATTAGGAAAAGTTTTAAAAACTCTAGAGAAAGAGTGGATAAATAATAATTTTAAAATTTCAAATGAAAGGGTCGAAGAGATAATAAAATTTAATTCAAATTAAATGTATTCAACATCAAGGATTTCAAAGTTTCTTTCCCCAGATGGTGTTGTTACACTTATCATTTCACCCTTATTTTTTCCTATAAGAGCTTTTCCTATTGGACTTTTAAAAAAAATTAAGTTTTTTTTTATATCTGCTTCATCCTGGCCTACTAATCTATAAGAAATCTTTTTATCTGTTTCTAAATCTTGTACTTTTACGGTTGATCCAAAAATAACTTTTCCATCATTTTCTATTTTAGTGACATCAATTACATTCGCTCTTGCAATAATATCATTAATCGCAATTACCCGGCTTTCGATTAATGCTTGTTGCTCTTTTGCTGCATGATATTCAGCATTCTCTTTTAAATCCCCATGAGATCTTGCTTCAGCTATCGCCTCTACAATTTTTGGCCTCTGAATATTTTTTAGATCTTCCAATTCTGCTTTTAAATTTTGAAGACCACTGACTGTAATTGGTTCTTTTTCCATAACTATTTCCACTTTGCTTCAGGAGGGAGTGACATTAATATTGAGTCAATATTTCCTCCCGAGTTTAATCCAAATCTCGTGCCTCTATCATACAAAAGATTGAACTCTACATACCTTCCTCGTTTGATGAACTGTTTTTCTTTGTCTTTGTTTGTCCATTTAAATTTTTCTTTTCTCTTTATAATTTTCTTTGAAATATCTATAAAAGAAAGACCTAGTTCTCTTACAAATTTAAAATTTTTAATCCAATCTTTAGTTTCATAATCAAAAAAAATACCACCAATGCCTCTAGCTTCTTTTCTGTGCGGTAAATAAAAATATTCGTCACACCATTTTTTGTATTTTTTATAATCTTTTTTATTTTGGACACATATTTTTTTTAATTCATCATGTATCATTTTTTTTTCTCTTAGATCTTCATAACTTGGTGTTACATCCATCCCTCCACCAAACCACTCTCTAGAAGTTACTATAAACCTAGTGTTGAAATGTATCGCAGGCATTTTGGGGTTTCTCATATGAGCAACCACAGAAACTCCTGAAGCCCAGTATTTACCTTTTCTTTCAGCTCCTAATATTTTTGATCTAAATTGTTTAGGAAAAATTCCTGAAACGGTAGACTTATTGACTCCAACTTTATCAAATATTTTCCCATTTGATAACAGAAATGAAGTTCCTCCACCTTCATTTTTTTTATTTTTATTCCAATCTCTTTTTGAGAATTTCACTTTATTATTTTCAAGATATTCAAATTCTTTACAAATCTGAGTTTGTAAATATGAAAACCAGCTATCAGCCATTTTTTTTCTAAATTCAGTTGTAATCATTTAAGTAAACTATTTTGTCTCAAAGCCTCAGAAGCTACTATCGCAACACTCATTGCAACATTTAAAGATCTAGTTTTTTTGTTCATAGGTATCTTTATTTTATTTTTGAGTATTTTATGTATCTCTTCTGGAACCCCAGCACTTTCTTTTCCGAATAAAAGCATATCATTCTTTTTAAATTTAAACTTATGATATAATTTTTTTGCCTTGGTTGTCATTAAAACTATTCTTGATTTCTTATATTTTTTTTTAAATGACTCAAAACTATTGTGCCGAACAATCTTACCTAAGCCAGCATAATCCATAACTACTCTTTTAAATCTGCTATCGTTTAAATTAAAACCACATGGTTCTATTAAGTGAATATTCAAATTTAGACAGGCTCCCAGTCTGATTATTGCTGCAGTATTTTGAGGGATATCAGGTTTGTAAAGTACTATGTGCATTATTTAAGCTTAATTTATGTGTCATTCTGACCCTAGAAATCTTTAAAATATGGTTTTATTTAATAATTATATTATAAGCACTTACATAAATGAGCAAAGAAGAAAAAAAAGTTAACAGAAGAGATTTTTTATTTACAGCTAGTTATACAGTAGGAGCAGTAGGGGTTGGAGCAGTTATTTGGCCAATGATTGACCAAATGAATCCTGATAAAGCCCAACAAGCTTTAGCAACTACAGAAGTTGATATTAGTAGTATAGAACCTGGTAAGTCTATTACTGTTTTATGGAGAGGAAAACCAGTATTCTTAAAAAGAAGGACTTCAGCTGAAATTGCTGAGGCCAGAGCAGTAAAGTTGGACGATTTGCCTGATCCTCAAAAAGATGAAGATAGAGTAAAAGAGGGTAAAGACGAATGGTTAGTCATGCTAGGCGTTTGTACGCATCTTGGATGTGTGCCTCTAAAAGATAAAGGCGATTTTAATGGTTGGTTTTGTCCTTGTCATGGTTCACATTATGATGTATCTGGCAGAATAAGAAAAGGACCAGCGCCAACAAACATGGAGATACCGAAGTTCGAATTTGTTGACAGTAATACAATAAAGATTGGTTAAGAAATAATGAGTGAACACGAATACGTACCGAAATCTAAAGCAGCTAAATGGTTTAACGACCGTTTGCCATTGCTTACTCTTGGGGCACACCTTACTGATTATCCTACTCCAAAAAATTTAAATTATTGGTGGACCTTTGGTGGAATTTTAACTTTTTGTTTAATCACCCAAATAGTTACAGGAATTGTTTTAGCAATGCATTACGTCGCTCATGCAGATTTAGCTTTTGCGAGTGTAGAACACATAATGAGAGATGTAAATTATGGTTGGCTAATAAGATATATTCATAGCAATGGTGCATCTATGTTTTTCCTAGCAGTTTATATTCACATTTTTAGGTCTTTATTTTATGGATCATATAAATCACCAAGAGAAGTAATCTGGATAATTGGTCTGATGATTTATTTATTGATGATGGCAGCAGCTTTTATGGGTTATGTTTTGCCTTGGGGTCAAATGAGTTTCTGGGGCGCTACAGTAATAACTAATTTATTTAGTGCGATCCCATTAGTTGGAGATAGTATAACAACTTGGTTATGGGGAGCATATTCTGTAGATAATCCAACACTTAACAGATTCTTTAGTTTACATTATTTAATTCCGTTTTTAATTTTAGGATTAGTAGTTTTGCACATTTGGGCTTTACATGTTCCAGGTAATAATAATCCTGTAGGTATTGATATAAAGAAACCTTCAAAAGATACAGTTCCATTTCATCCTTATATAACAGTTAAAGACGCTTTCGCACTTCTAGTCTTTATGATTATATTTGCTGGATTTGTTTTCTTTACACCAAATGTTTTAGGACATTCTGATAATTACATTCCAGCTAACCCATTAGTCACCCCTGCACATATTGTGCCTGAATGGTATTTGCTTCCTTTCTATGCAATTTTAAGATCAGTGCCTGACAAACTAGGAGGCGTTATTTTAATGTTTAGTGCGATTTTTATTTTGTTCGTTCTACCTTGGTTAGATACATCAAAAGTAAGATCGGCTGTTTTTAGACCGATTTATAGACAGTTCTTTTGGATATTAGTAATAGACGTTCTAATGCTTGGTTACGTTGGTGCGATGCCAGCTGAAGGAATTTACTTAGTATTAGCTAGAGTGGGAACTATTTATTATTTCTTACATTTTATAGTAGTTATGCCTGTTGTTGGTTATTTGGAAAAAACGGATCCGATTCCTATGAGCATCTCCGAGCCAGTATTAACCGGAGGATCAGAACCATCTTTAGCCAGGAAGGTTAATGATAAAGTCTAATATAAAACTACTCGTTTTATCTTTTTTGTTACTTATCTCACTTAGACCACTTCAAAGCGCTGAAATGGTTGACCCGATAAAAGTGGATTGGAGTTTTAAAGGTTTAACAGGAACCTTTGATAGAGCGTCACTACAAAGAGGTTTCCAAGTTTATAAAGAAGTCTGTGCTTCTTGTCACTCAATGCAATATCTTAGCTATAGAAATTTAGGAGAACCTGGTGGACCTGAGTTTTCAGAACAAGAAGTAAAAGCGATTGCAGCTAGTTTCGAAATAGAGGATGGTCCAGACTCTCAGGGAGAAATGTTTACTCGACCAGGAAAACCTTCAGATAAATTTAAGAGCCCATACCCTAATGTTCAGGCAGCAACAGCTGCAAATGGTGGGGCATACCCGCCTGATATGTCAGTTTTAGTCAAAGCAAGAAAAGGAGGAGCTAATTATATTTATTCAGTTCTTGTTGGCTACGAAGACCCTCCTCCAGGTGTAACTCTTGATGACGGTGTTTATTACAATAAATATATGGCCGGTAATAAAATTAAAATGCCAAATAATTTAATGGATGGATTAGTTGAATATGCAGATGGCACGGAGTCCACTGTTGATCAAATGGCCAAAGATGTAACAACTTTTTTGGCTTGGGCTGCTGAGCCAGAACTTGAAGAGAGACATAAAACTGGTGTAAAAGTAATTATTTATTTAGTACTTTTAACAATTCTTGTTTATTTAAGCATGAAAAAAATATGGTCAAGGATTGACTCTGAAGTATAAAACATCACCATCTTTTACAATATAATCTTTTCCCTCAATTCTTAACTTTCCATTTTCTTTACATTTTTCTGCACTACCATATTTTATAAAATCTTCACAAGATACAGCCTCCGCTCTGATAAAGTTTTTTTCAAAATCTGTATGAATGACACTAGCTGCTTTTGGGGCAATAGTATTTTTTCTTACTGTCCAAGCTCTACTTTCCTCAGGGCCTGAAGTAAAAAAAGTATCTAATTTTAAAAGATCATATCCTTCTTTAATCAATTGATTTAATCCAGTTTTATTTAAACCTATATCCTGCATAAAAGCCTCTTTTTCATTCTTATCTAAACCCGAAAGCTGGTCTTCTATGTCAGCACAGATTTTTATTATTTTTTCATTAGGATATTTGTTTTGTACTTCCTCGGTATATTGGTTTCCTTTAGACAAATTCTCTTCATCTACATTACATACAATTATTTTAGGTTTAATACTTAATAGACCTATACTAGATAAAAATTTATTTTCTTCTTCATTATTTATCTTTACCTCTTGATTTTTATCAAGCTGATTTAATTTTTCTTCTAAAATCTTTTTTTCTTTATCCTCAAGAAGTTTCTTTTTACCCTTTTCAAGTTTTTTTTGAACAATATCAAGGTCAGACAAAACTATTTCTGTCTTAATAGTTTCTAAATCACTTGAAGGGCTTATTTTTGAATTTACGTGGGTAATTTTTTCTGAGTCGAAGCACCTCACTAAATGTATTATCGCATCTACTTCTCTAATATGTGAAAGAAATTTATTGCCAAGACCTTCACCTTTTGATGCACCCTTAACCAGGCCAGCTATGTCAACAAAGGTTATATTTGTATAAATCTTTTTTTTTGAACTAGAAAGCTTAGCTAATTGATCTAATCTTTCATCAATTACATCAACAATACCTATATTGGGATCAATAGTGCAGAAAGGAAAATTTGCTGCCTCAGCATTTTTAGAGGCAGTTAAGGCGTTAAATAAGGTTGATTTACCAACATTTGGCAATCCAACTATTCCACACTTAAATCCCATTTAGGTTTTGATTAACTTTGCTTGAAAATAAATCCATTTTCTTGTCAATGAGTGTAGGTATTTGTTTTACAATATTTTCAGTAATTTCTTTGATTTTCTCTTCCTCATCTTCTTTAAAATCTTCGAGAACGTGATTATTAACTTTCTTTTTTTGTTTTGGATGACCTATTCCTATCCGAACTCTAGAATATTCTTTTCCTATGAATTTATCTATCGACTCAATACCATTGTGACCAGCACTGCTCCCACCAAACTTTGCTTTGATTTTACCAAAATCAATATCCATATCATCGTGAAAAACTATCACGTCTTTTGCATCAATTTTAAAATAATCTATTAATTCCTTTATAGCAGTTCCAGAATTATTCATAAAAGTTAACGGCTTAATTGCATAAATTTTTTTCTCTTCAATATTTCCAGTTGTAAGCAAACCTTTAAATTTTGGTTTTTGTTTTGATAATTTAAAGTGTAAATTTATGGCGTCAATAATTTTGAAGCCTATGTTGTGTCTAGTATTAGTATAGTCAGAGCCTGGATTTCCTAATCCAACAAGTAAAAGCATATTAATTATTTCTTTTCAGCAGGTTTTTTTTCTTCAGGTTTCTTTTCAGCAGAGCCCTCTTTAGCTTTATCATCTTTTTTTACTGGATCTCCATCTTTGGCCGCCGCTTCTGCTCCTTCAGCAGGTGTTTCACCTTCTGCGCCCTCGGCTGTTGTTTCTTCAGCAGGTTTTTCCGGCTCTTTAATTACAGTCGGAGCAGCTACTGTTGCAACTACGAAATCACGATCTGTAATAGTTGGTATTACATTTTCAGGAAGTTTAACTGATGAAATTTTAATACTTGTTCCGATATCTGTTCCAGCTAAATCCACGATTATTTCATTTGGAATACTTTCGGCTGGACATTTTAATTCAACTTTTCGTCTTACAATATTTAACACTCCTCCTCTTTTTAATCCGGGGGAGTCAGGGTGATTAATGAATTTCACTGGAATTTCCAGTATAATTTTTTTTCCTGAAACTATCCTCATGAAGTCAATGTGCATTGGTTCTTCGGAAACTACATGATAAGCTACATCTCTAGGTATTACTTTTTCTTTTTTACCTTCTATATCTAACTCTAAAACTTTTGATAGAAATGTTTCAGAATTTATAATATTGGATATTTCTTTTTTGCTGACAGAAATATTCAGATTTTGATTTTTTCCACCATAAAGTATTGCAGGTATTAAACCTTCTGCTCTTAATTTATTGTTAGAGCCAGAAGTTAAATTCTCTCTTATTTTTGCTTTTAAATTACTCATAAGTTTATTGAAGTCGGTATATAACCCAGGACATTAATCAAAACAAGTATTAATTAAATAAATCAGACACCGAGTTAGAGTTAGCAATTCTTTTAATAGCTTCTGACATTAGCGAAGATATAGATAAAACCTCGATTTTATTGTTATTATGAATTTTTTTTGTATTATCAATTGTGTCAGTAACGATAAGTTTCTTTATCTTTGAATTTTTGATTTTTTTTGCCGCATCTCCACTTAATACACCGTGGGAAATAAAAACATAGACTTCATTAGCGCCACTTCTTTTAAGAGCATCAACAGCATTTACTATAGTTCCTCCACTATCAATTATGTCATCTACTATTATGCAAGTTTTATTTTTGACGTCTCCTAAAATATTCATAACTTCAGACTTTCCTGGAGCCGGTCTTCTTTTATCGATAATTGCTAGATCAGCTTTAATTCTATTTGCTAAATCCCTGGTCCTTGCAACACCACCAACATCTGGTGAAACACAAATCAACTTTTTGTTTTTTAATTTCTTTTTAATATATTTTGCAAATAATGGTGCTGTGTACAAATTATCTACCGGCATATCAAAGAAGCCTTGAATTTGACCTGCGTGTAAATCAACTGTTACTACTCTTGTTGCACCTGCATTAGTAATTAAATTTGCCATTACCTTAGCAGAGATAGAAGTTCTCGGTGCTACTTTTCTATCTTGCCTTGCGTAACCAAAATATGGGATTACCGCTGTAATTGTTTTTGCTGAAGATCTTCTAAGAGCATCAATGACCAATAACAACTCCATTATATTATCGTTAGCTGGATGAGAAGTAGACTGAACAACAAAAACACTATTGCCTCTTATATTCTCATTAATTTCAATATAAATTTCTCCGTCTGCAAATCTCCTGATATTTGTGTTAATGAGCTTCAGTTTTAAATTTTTGGCAATACTCTTACTGAGCTTTAAATTACTAGTTCCAGATAAGATTTTCATGAAATAAGATTACTTATACAATTATTTATCTGACTTTTCAAATTAAATCATACTTATAGTTGATATACATCTACCATAATCGTTTTGCTTTAATTTAGAAGACCTTCTGTAACTAAAAAAATTCTTTTTTTCTCTATAAGTGTCTCTATTAATATGATCCACTTTTACATTAAGTTCTAAAAGCTTATCGTTTACATATTCCCTTAGATTAAAGATTTTTTTATTTTTATTTTTAATTTTAAAGTATTTTTCATTTTTTTTTGACTTTACAAGAAACTTTTTATAAAAATTTAAGTCAACCTCGTAACTTTTAATTGATATACATGGTCCAATTGATGCAAAAATATCATATCTAGAATTTTTTCTTTTAATTTTAACAATTGTTTTTTTTATAATACCCGATAGAGCACCTCTCCAGCCTGCATGAATACATCCTATTATCTTATTCCTTTTATCATAAACCAAAATAGGGACACAATCTGCAGTTAAAACACCCAAAGCGACCTTTTTATATCTAGTAATCATTGCATCGGAGTTAATATTTTTATCTAGATTTTTTTCATTAATTTCAACAACTTTATTACTATGTGTTTGATGCATTAAAATTAATCTTTTTTTTTTAACGTACATCTTTTTTGATACGTATTCTAAATTTTTTGAAATATTTTTTCTTTTATCTCTTGAACCTTTTCCGCAATTTAAACTCTTGTAAAGTCCAGAGGAGTAGCCACCTCTTCTTGAAAAAAAGCAATGATTTAAATTTTTAAATTTTTTTAAACGTTTCGAGTAAAACATCAGTTAAATCCATAATAATTATTATTTTTACATTTATAGACTAAAATTACTTTAAACAATTCACCCATTAATTTTGGACTTAACAATCGTTCTAATCTTAAATAAAGATTGGCCTGATCTCTAAATTTCATCTTTTTTGCAATGATTTCAGCCCTAGAATTTATTCCCATCTTTATTAGAAATTCTTTTTGAGAAATTACTTTTTTCACTTTACACTTATTCTTTAAAAAAAATTCATTTAACAAAGAAAAATTAACATGAGAAGTAATGTCGGCCCTGCCTAGATTTTGAAGCAACTTGTTTTTTTTATTTTTAATTACAGATTGTAAAGTATTTTGATTATTAGGTTTTAAATAACCATAATCTATCATTAAAAGGCAACCATTTAATTTTGAAATTGTCTTAATAATTTTCTTCATTTCAGTCAAACCAAATTTAGGAAACTCTATAAATTGAAGATTTTTTAATACTTTAAATGATTGAATATTTTTTAAGTCTTGTTTATTTGCTTTTCTTAAAATTTCCTTTATTTCGTAATTTTCATTAATTGAATAATTTTTTTCATAAAGTTTTTTTTTAATTCTTTTAAATTGTTTAATTGGAATTGCATCAAAAAATTCATTCCCAAAAAAAATAACAGGAGCATCATTTAGATTTTGGAAATTCTTAATCCATTTAATCTTATTATTTTTGATATTTGATTTTTGAATCTTTTTTAAATTATCACTTGTTTCGTATAAGAAGATATTTTTTGCAGAATTGAATTCAGGAAATTTCTTTGAAATATCCAAAAGAATTTTAATTAGGCTACCATCCCCGGGCCCGAGTTCTACGATATTGATCTTTTCTGGTTTACCAAATTTTTCCCATGTAGAAATTATCCAAATCGATATTAGTTCCGAAAAAAGATTAGAAATAGTTGGAGCAGTAATAAAATCACCTTTTTCACCAAATGGAACTTGAGACGAATAATAGCCAAATTTTTTATCATAAAGAACATTTTGTAAAAACTTATCGACCGGAAGTGATTTCTTTTTTTTAAAAAATTTTAAATTTGATTTCATCTTTTTTTAACAATGTAAAACATTGCTATACCCGATAAAAACATTACAAAGCTTAATATTGACCCCATGCTAGCTATATTAAAAATATAACCAAGTTGAACATCTGGCTCTCTAAATAATTCCGAAATTATTCTGAAAACTCCATAATAGATCAAAAAAAAATAAGAGCAAGAACCTATCTCATACTTTTTTTTAAAAAAGATTATGTTTAGAACTAAAAATAATAGTAAACCCTCTAAAGCTGCTTCGTATAATTGAGATGGGTGTCTTGGCGTTAGATCAATAGAAGGAAATATTACACTCCAAGGAACTGAACTGACTTTGCCCACAAGCTCACCATTAATAAAATTTGCAATTCTTCCAAAAAAAATTCCTATTGGTGACACACAGGCTACTATATCTAACAAGAATAAGGTTTCTATTTTTCTTCGAATAGAAAATATATAAGTGCCTAGAATTATCCCTATTAAGGCACCATGAAATGACATACCTCCCTCCCAAATTTTTAATATATCAATTGGGTTACTGAGGTAGTACTGAATGTTGTAAAAAGCTACATAACCAAGTCTTCCACCAATAATGATTGAAATCACTAAGTAAGTTATTAAATCATCAAAATGTTTTAAATTAAATTTTTCTTTTAGTAGCTGACTTTTATTTGATATTAATTTTTTCCCATACCACCAACCTATTAAAATACCAAGAACATATGCTAAAGAGTACCACCTAAGGGAAATAAATCCCAAGCTAAAAATTACTGGATCTAAATTATGAGTAAACATATTTTACTATATCATATTTGAAATTTTCCGTTCTATCAAATAAGATAAGTTATGAGTAACTCAGAAAAAATTTTAAAAACACTATCTGAATTAATAGAAAAAAGTATTTTAACTTCAAAGGATATAAAAAAAGAAATATCCAATGACTTTAAATTTAAAAAAGATAAGATAATAAATGATCTTGACCTGGTTTCGAGAAATGAATTTGAGGTTCTAAAGAAGATTGTACAAAATCAAGATTTAATTATAAAAAAATTAACAAAAAATAAAAAAACTAAAAAGGCAAAGAAATCTTAACTTGCAATCCCTTTAATTTACTTCTTCCTAACTGTATATTTCCCCCATGAGAGTTTATTATATCTTCAACTATTGCTAGACCTAGACCAACTCCAGATTGATTAAGACTTCTACTTTTGTCTAATCTAAAAAAGGGTTTAAAAACATTTTTATATTGATCTTCTGGAATACCAGGACCATCATCGTGAAAAATAATAGCTATTCTATTAGTAGTTTTTTCAAATTCTATTAATACATTTTTTCCATAAGTTAATGCATTTTGAATGATATTTTCGAAACATCTTTTTAATGATAGTGGCCTTCCTTTGAAATGAATTCCTTCAATTTGAGAAATTTGTAAATTTTTAGTAGCATAATTTTTTTTAACTTCTTCAAATAATCTTTTTAAATCAATGTCTGATGTGCTTTCTGTTGCCTGTGTTTTGGCAAATTGAAGGTAGTTGTTCAGCATAGACTCCATCTCATCAATATCCTTAGACATATTTTTTGATACATCTTTTTCTTTTAACATTGCTAATTGAAGTTTTAATCTAGTTAATGGTGTCCTTAAGTCATGACTTATTCCTGATAACATTTCTGACCTTTGATTTAAGTGTCTATTAATTCTTTTTACCATCCTATCAAACTCATATGCGGCCTTTCGAATTTCTTGCGCGCCAGATGGTCTAAAATTATTTACATATTCCCCTTTACCAAATCTTTCTGCAGCTTTAGCTAAACGCACTAAAGGCCTTGTTTGATTTTTTAAAAAAATGAGGGCAATTATTACTAGAACCAAAGACGGGAGAGTGGTCCATAAAACAAATAATCGTACGGAGGATGCTGATACCATTTCTTTTGGAACTAAAAATTCAATTACCTCATTTTGAGATTTAATTTTTATATCTACTGCGTTTTTAAACTTTAATGTGCTGAACCAATAATTATTATTCCCAAAAGTAGATTTTAATTCTCTTCGAAGAGATCTATCCATTGGGCTAAATTTTCGCTCACCTGAGACTTCGGGTAATTTATCTTTGACTATACCTATTTCGAAATTAAAATTATTTCTATAACTATCAGTAAAAAAATCTAAATTTTTTTTATCATTTTGATACATTTCTTCGATAGTTTTTAGTTGTGCCACTAAAGATCTAGTTATATTTTTATTAGCTTTTATCCAGATGCTATCGTAGAAAACTATAGTAATAATTACCTGTAGGATAATTGTTGGTGCAGCTACGATAATTAATGCTCTATAAAAAAGTCTCTTAGGTAAAATAATTTTAATTAATCTATTCAATCCAGAGAACATATCCTGAGCCTCTAATAGTTTGTAAATATTTTGGGTTTCTTGGATCAACTTCTATTTTTTGTCTTAATCTCGTTATCATAACATCAATAGACCTCTCTTGGCTTATTCCCGAAATTTTTCCTATTTCCTCACGCGAAAAAGTTTTTCCGGGATTTGAAAGCATCTCGACTAAAACTTTCTTTTCAGAAATGTTTATCTTTTTCTCTTTATCTTTTAATTTTAAAGTTAATTTATTGAGATCTACTTCAGCAGCACCAATATAGTGAATTGTTTTAAGGTCAATTTTATTATTATTTTTAATGATATTTTTTATCCTCAATAATAGTTCTTTTGGCTCAAAAGGTTTTCCAACGTAGTCATCAGCACCTAATTCTAGACCCTTAATTCTGTTCTCCACATCCCCCTTAGCTGTAAGTAAAATTATTGGCACTTTAAGTTTTTTTTTGATTTCCTTAGTGAGTTCATAACCATCCTGACCAGGCATCATTACATCTAAAATTATTATATCATATCTTAGATATTCAATTTTTTTTTTCGCATCATCAGCATTTTCCGCACTAGAAACAATATAATTTTTCGAGGATAAATAGTCTTTAAGAAGAGCTCTAATTCTATCATCATCGTCAACTATTAGAATATGTAAATTGTTATTTTCCATCAATAATTTTTTTTAATACGTCCTTAAATTTAATAACCGAGTCCGAACTTGAACTTTTTAGAGCATTAAATATTCTTTTCTTTTGGGTGTTATAAACTGCCTCAAAAAAAACTTTTCCTTCTTTATCCAAAAATAGGTTTTTCTTTCTTGTATCATTATCATTTTTTACTTGTTTTATCATTCTAGACTTTATTAAATCACGTAATACTCTATTTAGACTCTGTTTGGTAATTTTCAATTTAAATATAAGTTCACCTAAATTAATCCCAGGATTTCTTTCGATCAAATTTAGTGCCCTCAGATGAGCCGGTCCAAAATACTTTTTAGACAGAATTTCTCTTGGATCTGAAAAGGTTTCTCTATAAGCGTAGTACAAGAGTTGAATAAACTCTTTTATTTGATCGTCTTTCAGATAAAGTAAATCTTTCATAATGGTAAGTTATATTGACTTATCCTTTTAAGGAATATACTTTTTTATAATAAAAAAATCTATATATTTGCATCAAATGGAAACGATACCCTACGATAAAAGATCTGGAAAAATTTGGTTTAATGGAAAAACTGTTGAATGGCAGAACGCAAATATCCATATTTTAAATCATGGTTTGCATTATGCAAGTTGCGTTTTCGAAGGAGAAAGAGTTTATGATGGAGAAATTTTTAAGCTAGAAGAACATACGGCAAGATTATTTTACTCAGCTAAAAGAATGGGAATAGATGTTCCTTACAGTGAAAAAGAAATCAATCAAGCTTGTAAAGAAATTGTTAGTATCCAAAAAGTGCGTAATGGATATGTCAGACCTTTAATTTGGAGAGGTAGTGAGATGATGGCAATCTCCGCCCAAAAAAATAAAATACATGTAGCTGTTGCTACATGGGAATGGGGTTCTTATTTTGATCCAAAGTTAAAATTAAATGGAATTAAACTCAATATTTCAAGCTGGAGAAGACCTGCTCCAAATACAATTCCTTGGGATACTAAAGCGGCAGGACTTTATATGATCTGTACGCTGTCCAAACATGAGGCCGAAGCAAAGGGCTTTACTGACTCATTGATGCTTGATCATCAAGGTAATATTGCAGAAGCAACTGGAGCAAACGTATTCTTTAAAAATAAAATTAACGAATTACACACTCCAATACCGGATTCATTTCTAGACGGTATAACGCGAAGAGCAGTTATAAATATTGCTAAAAAAAAAGGAATTAAGGTCATTGAAAGAAAAATTGGACCTGAAGAAATGGAAAATTTTGTAGGATGCTTTTTAACAGGTACAGCTGCAGAAGTTACTCCAGTTTCACAAATAAATAATTATAAGTTTAAAGTTTGTGAGACTATTACTGAGTTAAATGAAGCATATCAAAATTTAGTAAGAAAAAAAGATTCTGCTGCTTAACTATTTTTTAGCTGAAATTAAAACAGACCAGGCAAAATATCTAAATAATTTAATTTTAAATAAGATTTGGTCAACATTTTTCAAAATTTCAAATATCTTTGATTTATTAGGATTTGAGTAAAATGGAAAAAAAATTAAAGTTAAAAAACCGTAATATTTTATCTCAACATTCTTATATTTATTTTTTAATAAAGTTAAATCTTTATCAGTAAAAGGATGTTCATCAATCGATCTAGATTTAGGTGTTAGTTTTCTGTAAAGATTAATAATTGGATTTGTTCCTAAAGGCTCTACGAATATAAGAGATCCGCCCGGCTTCAAAATTCTCAAAATCTCATCAAGACATTTCGAGAACTCTAGATGATGTAAAATTCCATGACCGTAAACTAAATCAAATTGATTATTTTCAAAGCTCGTTTTCTCACAATTATCTACTTTGAGATCTACCATAGAACCTAGATATTTTGTTTTATCTTTTGCTTTATTAATAGAAATTTCAGAAATATCTATACCAGTAACTTTTTTAGGCTCATAATTACTTACCTCAATAATTGAAGGCCCTACTCCGCAACCATAATCAAGAACTTCAGCATTTCTTGAATTTTTTTTTAATCGCTCATAAAAGTCATCCCAAATATTAGCTATGGCTTTGTAAAATATATTCTCAAATCTTCCTTTTGGTCTTGATTGTAATTCATTATGAAAATCTTTTTCTCTTAAATTTTTTTCAGTTAAACTCATACTACTATTTTTTTGTGTCCTCATTTATTGCATGGTCAATTCCTCTTCTTAGATAATCATAGCCTGTATATAATGTAAGAAAAGACGATAACCATAAAAGAATAATACCAACAGTTTGGGCATTATAATCTTGAAAATTAATTATTTTATTTCCACTTTCTCCAGTTAAGAGAATAGCAATTGCAGTCATTTGAATAAAAGTTTTTAATTTTGATAAACCAGTAACTTCCATTTTTATACTGCCTTTAGCCAAAAATTCTCTTAAACCTGATACCAGAATTTCTCTGGTAAGGATTATAATTGCAGCTATAACCTCATAATTTTTAATTGTACCATTCATAACAAGTAAAATTAGAGCAGCTGCTACTAAAATTTTATCTGCAATAGGATCTAATAATTCACCAAGTTTAGACTCCTCTTTAAATAATCTTGCCAATAATCCGTCCAAGTAATCTGTAAAACTAGCAAGAACAAATAAAAAAAAGGGGATTAAATCACCAAAAAACCCAGGAATAAAAAAAGTAATTACAAAAATAGGAACAATTATTATTCGACCAATAGTCAGTATGTTCGGTATTTTTAATTTCATTCGTGAAAGTAATCATATATTTTCTTTGCTATATTGTCTTCTATTCCATCAACAGATTTTAAATCATCAAAACTTGCAGATTCAATAGCTCTTGCAGACCCAAAATGATTTAATAAAGCTCTTTTCCTCTGTTTTCCGATACCATGAATTTGATCTAATAAAGATTTACTGAGGTTCTTTTTTCTCTTTGCTCTGTGAGTACTTATCGCAAATCTATGGGCTTCATCTCTCAGCCTTTGAATAAAAAATAGTAGGGGATTATTTTTATCTAAAATTGTCTCTTTTCCGCGATGATAAATTTTTTCTTCACCGGCATTTCTTTTTTTTCCTTTCGCCACAGCTAAAATTGGCAAATCATGTAAACCCAACTCATTTAGCACTTCTCTACTCACAGAATATTGTCCTTTTCCTCCATCAATTATAATTAAATCAGGCAATGATAATGATCCTGATTTTTCCTTCACAGCTTTTGAAAATCTTCTAAAGAGAACTTCCCTCATCATTCCATAATCATCATTTGTTACTTTTTCATCCTTTATATTGAATTTTCTGTACCTTTTTTTAATGAAACCTTCATTGCTAAAACAAATTAAAGAGCCCACGGAGTCAGTTCCTTGAATATGGCTATTGTCATAGACCTCAATTAATTCAATATTATTATTCAGACTAAATTTTATTGCTAAATCCTCAATAAGATTATTGTTTGTGTCAGATTGAATAAGCTTTTGTTTTAGGGATTGTTTTGCATTTTTTTCTGCAAGATTTGAAATACTGATCTCATTTTTACTTTTAGCAATTTTTATAATTATTTCTTTTTTATCTTTCTCAGAAAAAGTTTTTTCAATAAGCTTTCTGTCTTGAACTTCACAGTTTGTCAAAATGAGTCTAGGAATAGTTTTGTTTTCATAAAATTGGGATATAAAAGAACTTAAAATATCTTCTAATTTGTCATCAGGATCATGTTTTGGGTAAAAAGCTTGATTACCCCAATTTTGTTTAGACCTAAAAAAAAATACTTGGACACATGTTTTGCCAGTTTCCTTATAAATACTTATAACATCAGCTTCTGTTAAATTTGTTTGATTAATTTTTTGTGAAGTTTGTATTTGGGTCAAAGCTTTTATTCTATCTCTAGCTACAGCTGCTTTTTCGTAATCCAGATCTTTACTAGCTTTTTCCATTTCTTTTGACAAATTTTTTTGAATTCTTCTTGATTTACCAGAAATAAAATCGATAGCGTCCTCGACAGAGGACTCGTACTCTTTTTCACTTATGTGACCAACACAAGGAGCAGAACATCTTTTTATTTGGTACAAAATACAGGGCCTTTCTCTATTTTTAAATACCGTGTCATCACAAACTCTTAAAAGAAAAATTTTTTGTAAAATTTTTATTGTCCAATTAGCAGACCCTATTGAAGAGAATGGTCCAAAATAATATCCTGATTTTGACTTTTTCCCCCGAAGTTTTGTGAGTTGTGGCCACTTATCTTTGTTGCCAATATAAATATAAGGAAAAGATTTATCATCTCTTAACAGAATATTGTAACGAGGTTTATATTTTTTTATTAAATTTGCCTCTAAAAGCAAAGCCTCACTCTCATTACTTGTAGTTGTGGTCTCAAGATTATGTGTTAGAGAAAGCATTCGCTCAGTCCTAATAGGTAGATTAGACTCTGTAACGTAACTCTTCAATCTGTTTGGGATATTTTTAGCTTTACCGATATATAATATCTCACCAGTCGAGCTAATCATTTTATAAACACCTGGGTTTTTTGGTATTAACGGTATTTTATCTTTAATTACTTTTTTTCCTAACTCTAGACTATTTATCATACTTTTGATTTTGATACCTCGATACCTACAGATTTGGTTTTCTTTAAGATATCAATTTTTTCTATTTTTAGGTTAACCTTTTTAACTAGTTTATTTTGAAAGATCATATTAAAAATATTTTCTGATAAGTCTTCAAGCAGCTTGTGGTGCTTAAGATTAGTAAGTTTCTCAATTTTACTAACGACTTCCTCATAATTAATGATAGATTTCAAATCTTTATTATTTGGGAACACATAAGGATCGGTAAAAATTTCAATATTAAATTTAACTCTCTGCTTCTTTTTTTTTTCAAAATTATGTATACCGACAAACATATTTAAAATTAAATCATTTATAACTACTTTCCTTTTATATTTAAATTTTTCTTTTTTCTTAAATTTAATAATTTTCATTCTTTTGTGTTAATAATATCTGGTGTTTTCCATGCAAGTCTTTGCCCACTATCAATATTAATTATTTCTCCTGTTATATTTTTGTTTTCAATAAAAAACTTTACCCCGTTACATATGTTATCTAAATCTACTTTTTTTCTTAAGAGCGTAGATTTCCATTGTTTTTTGAAATGTTTCTCAGATTGTCTTTTATTTTTTAAAGTTGGTCCAGGTGAAATACCATTTACTCTAATATTAGGCGCTAGTTTCATAGCCGATGTTTTTGTAAAAGTAGCTAATGAAGATTTACTTAAAGTGTAAGAGAAAAAAAAGGGAGTTAATTTTTCAACTCTTTGATCAATAATATTGATAATACAACCCTCTTTATTTTTAATCGTTTTTTTAAAATTTTGAGTTAAGATTGCTGGTGCTTTAAGGTTAATATTTATGTGTTTTGTAAACGATTTTTCAGAAAAATTTTCTAGGTTATCATTTTCAAAAATAGAGGCATTATTAATTAAACAATCTAAACCTTGCATAGTTTTGTAGGCTTTTTTTATTAAAGATTGAGTTTGTTTTAAATTACCTAAATCAGCCTTAAATAAATATGCATCAGCTCCAAGTTCATCTAACTCTTTTTTTAATTTTAAGGCGCTTCTTTTTGATTTGTTATAATGAATACCTATTTTTGTTTGAAAGCCTACTAAACTTTTAGCAATTGCAGAACCTATTCTAGTAGCTCCTCCAGTGATAATTATTTTTTTGATTTCCATTTTTTTATTGCTTTTCTTGGCTTAGTGCCTGGCATGCCCATAGTTGATCTACCTTTTGGATAAACCTTGCTTTTCAAATTATATTGAGAAATTTTAGGATTCAAAGTTATTTCGAGTTCACTAGCCTCTAGTTTTCTCATTTCATCTCTTAACTTAGCTGCTTCTTCAAATTCTAAATTAGAGGCAGCTTCTTTCATTTTCCTATTTAAAGCTTTAAGGTGTTTCTTTAAGTTACCACCTACATTTGAACCTTCACTAATTTTTACGTAATCTTTTTCGTAAACAGATTCTAAAATATCGCTTATTTCTTTTTTTACTGACTCTGCAGTTATTCCATTTTTCTTGTTATAATCTAATTGCTTATTTCTTCTTCTATCTGTTTCCTTAATAGCTTTTTCAATACTTTTTGTGACCTTATCAGCATATAAAATTACCTTACCATCAACGTTTCGAGCTGCTCTTCCAATTGTTTGAATTAAAGAAGTTTCAGATCTTAAAAATCCTTCCTTGTCTGCATCTAATATTGCTACTAATGCGCATTCAGGAATATCTAGGCCCTCTCTTAATAAGTTTATACCAACTAGAATATCAAACACTCCCATTCTTAAATCTCTAATTATTTCAATTCTCTCAAGAGTGTCTATATCAGAGTGCATATATCTAACTTTAAGCCCATTTTCGTGAAGGTATTCAGTAAGATCTTCAGCCATTTTTTTTGTGAGAGTTGTAGCAAGTACTCTGTATCCTCTCTTTACAATTTCTTTTGCCTCATGCATCAAATCATCCACTTGGGTTTTTGCTGGTCTTATTTCAACAGGAGGATCTATTAAACCTGTAGGTCTTATAATTTGGTCAATATATTTATTACTTGTCTGTTTCAGTTCCCATGGACCTGGGGTTGCAGATACAAAAACAGTTTGTGTTCTCATCAAATCCCATTCTTCAAATTTTAATGGTCTGTTATCCATACAAGATGGAAGTCTAAATCCATATTCAGCTAAAGTACTTTTCCTTGTACGGTCTCCTTTATACATCCCATTTAGTTGTGGCACAGTAACGTGACTTTCATCTACGAATATAATTGCATTATCCGGAAAATATTCAAATAGAGTAGGAGGTGGCTCACCAGCTTTCCTACCAGATAAAAATCTAGAATAATTTTCTATACCTGCAC
The DNA here is from genome assembly GCA_902597175.1 of uncultured Pelagibacteraceae bacterium. GTDB lineage: Bacteria > Pseudomonadota > Alphaproteobacteria > Pelagibacterales > Pelagibacteraceae > Pelagilacustribacter. The sequence continues at coordinate 53,633 of CACJWN010000006.1, forward strand.
AAGTTCCAGTAGCTTCAATCATTTCTAAATCAAATTTAGTTCTCTCTCTCAGTCTTTGTTCTTCTAGAAGCTTATTATTTTCTCTATGTTTTTTTAAAGTATCAGCTAATTCAGATTTTATTTGTTTGATAGCCTGCTCTATAGTTGGTTTAGGAGTTATGTAATGACTATTAGCGTAAATTTTAATGATTGAAAAATCATTTGTTTTATCGCCGGTAAGCGGATCAAATTCTTCAATTTTTTCCAATTTATTTAAATTAAAACTTATTCTCCACGCTCTATCTTCTAAGTGTGATGGAAAGATCTCCAAGTTTTCTCCTCTGACCCTAAAGGTCCCTCTAAAAAAATTTTGATCATTTCTTTTATATTGTAAATTTATAAAGGCTCTGATTAAATCATCTCGCTCATACTCATAATTTTTTTTTAATGTGATCGTCATTTTTGAGTATGCTTCTACAGAACCTAAACCATAAATACATGATACGCTAGCAACAATAATTACGTCATCTCTCTCCAACAACGATCTTGTCGCTGAGTGTCTCATCCGATCTATTTGCTCATTAATAGAGGCCTCTTTTTCTATATAAGTATCAGATCTAGGGACGTATGCTTCTGGAGTGTAGTAATCGTAATATGATACAAAATACTCTACAGCATTATCTGGAAAAAAACTTTTAAACTCCCCGTACAATTGAGCAGCTAAAGTTTTGTTTGGCGCTAGAATTAGAGCAGGTCTATTAGCTTTTTCGATAACTTTTGCCATTGTAAACGTTTTACCCGATCCTGTAACACCTAAAAGCACTTGTTCTTGTTTGTTATCTTTTAAGTTTTTTAATATTTGTTTAATGGCCTCTGGTTGGTCACCGCTAGGTTGAAAATCACTTTTGATTTTAAAGTTAATACCTCCCTCTAACTTCTTAATTTTTTTTGAGTTATTAACTTCTAGATCAGCTAATTTTTCTTGATAAGTATTTTGCATTTTGTGTTAATAATAAATTAATTATATTATAAATTTCAATGAGCATAGTTTCCAATAGTTTAAAACGTATAAAACCGTCGCCTACAATAGCAGTTACCTCAAAAGCTAGGGAAATGAGAGCCGCTGGAAAGGATGTTATAGGTTTAGGGGCTGGAGAGCCTGATTTTGACACTCCAGATAATATTAAAGAAGCAGCGATAGAAGCGATTAAAAAAGGTGATACAAAATATACTGCAGTGGATGGAACCCCAGCTTTAAAAAAAGCTATCCAAGCAAAATTTTCTAGGGAAAATGATTTATCATACGAGCTTGATCAAATTTCAGTTGGAACTGGTGGAAAGCAAGTTTTATATAATGCTTTTATGGCAACCATTAATAAAGGTGATGAGGTAATTATTCCTGCCCCTTATTGGGTTTCTTACCCCGACATTGTTTTGTTAGCTGGGGGAAAACCCAAAATAATTAAGTGTGATGAAAAAAATAATTTTAAATTAACGCCAGAAAAATTAAAAAAAGCAGTCTCAAAGAAAACGAAGTGGATAATTATAAACTCGCCATCTAACCCTACAGGCTCTGGTTATACCAAAGATGAGATAATAGCTTTATCGAAGATTTTAATAAAATATAAAAATTTATTTATTTTAAGCGATGATATTTACGAACATATTACTTATGATGGATTTAAATTTTTTACAATCGCTCAAATTGAAAAATTAAAAAGCAGAACATTAACCATGAATGGAGTGAGTAAATCTTACTCAATGACTGGTTGGAGAATAGGTTATGCTGCAGGTCCAAAAGAAATTATTAAAGCAATGGCTAAAATTCAATCCCAATCAACTAGTAATCCTACATCCATAAGTCAAGCAGCTGCGGTCGAGGCTTTAAATGGAACACAAGACTTTATTTCAGAAAGATCAAATTCTTTTAAAGAGAGAAGAAATTTCGTTGTTGATAGTTTAAATAACATAAAAGGTATAAGTTGCTTAAGCCCTGAAGGAGCTTTTTATGTTTTTCCCAACTGTAAAAAATTACTAAACAAGAAAACAAAACTGAAAACTGATAAAGATTTTGTAGAAAAACTATTAGAAAAAGCTGAGGTAGCTGTGGTTCAAGGTTCTGCCTTTGGTTTAGATGGTTACTTTAGGATATCTTACGCTACCTCAATGGAAAATTTGAAGAAAGCAATGAAAAGAATTAAAACTTTTTGTGATAACCTTAATTAGAATCAGATAGATATTTTTCAGCTTCTAGTGCCGACATACAACCCATTCCAGCAGCGGTAACAGCTTGTCTAAAAATTTTATCCTTCACATCTCCTGCAGCAAAAACTCCTGGAATATTAGTTTCAGTGGAGTCAGGCTTTGTAATTAAATACCCTTCTTTGTCCATTTTAAGTTGATCTTTAAATAAAGATGTAGCTGGATCATGTCCGATTGCAATAAACAAACCATCAACTTTAAGATCTTTAACTTTATTATCTTTCACATTTTTTATTTTCAACGCATTAACAGTTTTTGGCTCTTTAGTGCCAATAACATCTTCAACTATTGTATCCCAAATAATCTCTATTTTTTTGTTTGATTTTAATTTTGATTGAAGCATTTTTTCTGCCCTAAGTTCGTTTCTCCTATGTATTAAATAAACCTTTGAAGCAAATTTAGTTAGGAACATTGCTTCTTCAACAGCGGCATTTCCCCCACCAACAACAGCTACTTCTTTTTCTTTGAAGAAAAATCCATCACAAGTAGCGCATGCCGAAACTCCAAACCCTCTAAATTCTTGTTCAGATTTTAGATTTAACCATCTTGCTTGTGCTCCTGTAGAAATTATAAAACTATCTGCAGTGTATACCTGACCACTATCACCTGTTGCTGTAAAAGGTTTTTTTGTTAAATCAACTTTACTTATATGATCTTGAATCATCTCTGTACCCACAGCTTCTGCTTGACCTTTCATTTCGTCCATAAGCCATGGCCCCTGAATCACTTTTGAGTATCCAGGGTAATTTTCAACATCAGTTGTAGTTGTTAGTTGTCCTCCCGGTTGAGAACCATGAACAAGTATCGGTTTAAGCATAGCTCTGGCCGCATAAATAGCTGCTGTATAGCCAGCAGGACCCGATCCAAGAATTAACACTTTTGTATGTTTTGTTAATTTATTATTCATAATGTAAAGGTATATAGTAACTAATGTTAGAATTAAAAGCACTTCTTTTAACGCAAGGGATGCACGGCATGGTTAGTCAAGTGGAGGGATTAGCTAAAGCTTTGGGCCTAAGTTATAAACACCAAAAAATTGAATTAAAATCTTTTTGGAATTTAATCCCTCCAAAAATTAGCCCAATATCAGAAAATTTGGTAAAAAATAAATTTGTGTGTGATTGCAAAGTAATTATATCTTGTGGAAGAAAAAGTGTAATACCATCAATAGCTTTGAAAAAAAGATTAGGTAATCAAATTTTCAATATTCACATACAAGATCCTAAAGTTTCTTTTGAACACTTTGACCTCATAGTGAGCCCTGAGCATGATCGTTTAAAGGGTGAAAATATAATTAGTACAACAGGTGCTATTCACTACCTAACAAAAAAAGAGATTAATGATAATTCAAAGTATCTAGGAATTGAAAAAGACAAAAGAAAAGAATTAGTAGCATTTATTATCGGAGGACCAAACAAATATTATAATTATTCAGAAAAACAAATTCATGAACTTTTTAATAAAGTTAAAACATTATTTACTCCAGATAAATTTAAAATTATTGTAATTCCTTCTTACAGAACACCTGAAAATATTTTAAAAATAGCATTTAATACCTTTAGTATTAATCATCATGTTGTAAAAAATATTGATAAAAAAGCCTATCTTTCTGCACTAGCAATCTCAAATTATATAGTTGTAACGTGCGACTCTACGTCGATGATTTCTGAAGCTGCAATGACTGGAAAACCTGTTTATATTGCTATGATGAAGTCTTTTAAGCCAACGGGAAGATTCAAAAAATTTTATTCACAATTGAAAGATTTAGGTATAACAAGAGAACTAGAGGATAGAATTGAAAGTTGGAGTTATAATAGTTTAAATGAGGTAAACAGAATTGCTCCAATTGTAAAAGCAAAAATGAAAAAAAATGGAATTATTTAAATCATTAGAAAAAAGGACTAAATTATTTAGTGACCCTTTTAAACATTTTGAAATCAACCAGCCATTGACTCAAAATGCTATTGATGAGATCTGTAGTGCAGAGATAGCTGATCCTAGAAAACAAAATTTAAATTATGATGGAACAAGAGCTCTTGATGGAGGAGAGGGAGCCTTTCGAGCCGGGATTAAAGATGGAGGAAAAGCAAAAAAACTTCGATGTTATGTAACTAAAGAAAACTCTAATAAATTTCCAAATTTAACAAAATTTATTGAAGAATTAAGATCACCTGAAGTTTATAAAAAAATTGGATCATTAATTGGAAAAGATTTAAGTAATTCTTATGTAAGACTTGAAGTGATTTGTGACCGAGAAGGTTTTTGGCTTAAACCCCACTGTGATATTGAAGAAAAATTAATGTCTTCGATAGTTTTTGTTAATTTACACAACGAATCAGAAAATCTAGGAACTGATTTTTATGACAAAGAATTAAATAAAGTCAAAACTGTTCCTTACAAACATAATTACGGATATTTCTTCACAAGTGGACCAAACACTTGGCATGGAATGGAAAAAAAAGAGATCAAAAAAGAGAGAAGATGTATCCAAATAAACTACGTGACTTTCGAGACTGATTGGAAAGTAATAAGTTAAATATCTTGTAGTGAAGTTACACTTATATCTCTTAATTTTAGAGATTTTATCCCCTCCAAGCAAACTTTAGCCGTAGACATATTAGTGCAGTATGGAACTTTGTTAGCTAGAGTGGCTCTTCTTAATGCAACAGCGTCGCTCAATTGGGTTTCACTATTTCCACCTCCTGTATTAATAACCAAAGCTATTTTTTTAGCATTTAGAATATCCACAATATGTGGGGAACCCTGATTTACTTTGTTTATTTTTTTACACTTAATTCCATGCCGATTTATATAATCAGCGGTACCTCCGGTTCCACATAGCTTAAAATTTAATTTAATTAATTGTTTTGCCAATTGTACACCCTCTTCTTTATGGCTATTTTTTAAAGAAATAAAGGCTAAGCCTTTTTTTGGAAGAGAATTCGAAGCTGCAATTTGACTTTTAGCAAATGCCATCCCAAAATTTTTATCAAATCCCATAACTTCACCTGTAGATTTCATTTCTGGTCCAAGCAAAAGATCACTATTTGGGAATTTATTGAATGGAAACACAGCTTCCTTTACTGCAAACATATCTTTCGTTTTACTTTTTAAGTTGAAATTAGATAATTTTTCGCCAGCCATCACTCTAGAGGCTATCTTAGCAAGCGGTAAATTTTTAGCTTTTGAAACAAATGGAACGGTCCTACTTGCTCTTGGGTTTACTTCAATTACATAAATTTCATCTTTTTTAATTGCATATTGAACATTCATAAAACCTTTCACTTTAAGAGCTAATGCTAATTTTTTTGTTTGATTTTCAATTTCTTTAATCAAAAAAGATTTTATTGATACCGGAGGCAAGCTACATGCTGAGTCACCAGAGTGTATTCCAGCCTCTTCAATGTGTTGCATAATACCAGCCACAAAAACATTTGTTCCATCTGATATCGCATCAACGTCTACTTCTAAAGCATTATCAATAAATTTATCAATCAAGATAGGATTACTTTCAGCAACTTTAAATGCTTCCTTTACAAAATCTTTTAGTTGACCTTTTTCATAAACAATTTCCATTGCTCTTCCACCTAATACATAAGATGGCCTTACCATTAAAGGTAAACCAATTTTGTCCGCAATCTTAATAGCTTGTGGAAAGGTTCTAGCTATTCCACTTTCAGCTTGTTTTAAATTAAGTTTATTTAGAAGATTTCTAAATCTATCTCTGTCCTCTGCTAGGTCAATCGAAGCATATTGCGTTCCTAAAATAGGAAGTTTATTTTCACTCAAAAATTTTGCTAGTTTAATAGGAGTTTGACCACCGAATTGAGTAATGACGCCTTTAACATTACCTTTTGATTTTTCTCTCCTAATAATATTAAAAACATATTCATCTATCAAAGGTTCAAAATACAATCTATCACTTGTATCATAATCTGTTGATACGGTTTCTGGATTACAATTAACCATTATTGTTTCATATTTAGCCTCTTTGAGAGCAAAACTAGCTTGGCAACAGCAATAATCAAATTCGATACCCTGACCAATTCTATTAGGTCCTCCACCAAGTATTATAATTTTATTTTTATTAGATGGGTCAGCTTCACATTCTAAATTAGAGGAGAAATTTCTTTGATAAGTAGAATACATATATGGAGTGAAAGATTTAAATTCTGCAGCACAAGTATCGACTTTTTTATAAACTGGTAAAACTTTTAAAGCAGTTCTTTTCTTTCTAATTATCGACTCTGAAGTATTCGTAAGTTCAGATAATTTTTTGTCTGAAAAACCTATCGACTTAATATAATTAAACTCATTGAAATTTTTAGGAAGACCTTTTTTCTTTATCTTAATTTCATTCTCTATGATTTCTTTTATTTGATTTAAAAACCAAGGATCAATTTTCGAAAGTTTATTTATATCCCTTAAATTTATTTTTTTTCTTATAGCCTCTCCAACAAGCAAAATCTTATTAGGAATATTTTCTTTAAGCTTATTTTTAATTTGTTTTGTGTTTAAATTAAATATTTGGTCTAATCCTGAGAAACCTGTTTCTAAAGAAACTAAAGCTTTTTGAAGAGACTCTTTAAAATTTCTACCAATAGCCATTGCTTCTCCCACCGATTTCATTGAAGTTCCTAAAACTGCAGCTGAAGATGAGAATTTTTCAAAAGTAAATCTTGGGATTTTAGTGACCACATAGTCTATTGTGGGCTCAAAAGAGGCAGGTGTAACTTTCGTAATTTCATTTTTTAATTCGTCTAACGTGTAACCTACAGCTAACTTTGCTGCTACCTTTGCAATTGGAAATCCTGTGGCTTTGGAAGCTAGCGCTGATGATCTTGAAACCCTAGGGTTCATCTCAATGATTACCATTCTTCCATTTTTCGGATTAATCGCAAATTGAACATTTGATCCCCCGGTTTCTACACCAATTTTTCTTAAGCAAGCTATAGAGGCATTCCTCATAACTTGATACTCTTTGTCGGTTAAAGTTAGTGCTGGAGCAATAGTTACTGAGTCCCCAGTATGAATACCCATGGGATCTAAATTTTCTATTGAACAAATGATAATACAATTGTCATTTTTATCTCTGACAACTTCCATCTCAAATTCTTTCCAACCCTCTAAGCACTCTTCAACTAAGACTTGATTAACAGGTGACTCGTGAAGTCCATTTTTTATTATCTTATAAAAATCTTTTTTATTTTTTGCGATACCACCCCCCAAACCACCTAAAGTAAAAGCTGGTCTTATAATTGCTGGTAATCCAATTTGTTTTAATACCTTTGAAGATTGTTTAAAATTATTTACTATTTTTGATTTTGGAAGATCTAAACCAATCTCTATCATATTTTTTCTAAACTTTTTTCTATCTTCTGCGTTGGATATGGCTTTTGAATTAGCGCCTATAAGTTCAATTTTATATTTTTTAAGAATTCCTTTTTTTTCTGCCTCCATAGCTAAATTTAAAGCAGTTTGACCACCCATGGTAGGCAAGATCGCATCAGGTTTTTCTTTGATAATAATTTTTTCAAGAACTTCAATTGTAATAGGCTCAATATAAGTTTTATCAGCGATGTTTGGATCAGTCATAATTGTAGCTGGATTTGAATTTATGAGAATTACTTTGAAACCTTCATCTTTTAAAGCTTTGCAAGCTTGAGTTCCTGAATAATCAAACTCACAAGCTTGCCCAATAATAATTGGTCCCGCACCCACAACCAAAATTTTTTTAATATCTTTTCTTTTTGGCATTTTTTTTCATACTCTTTACAAATTTATCAAATAAATAAACACTATCTTGTGGACCAGGATTAGATTCTGGATGATACTGAACTGAGAAAACAGGTTTATTTTTTAATTCGATACCCTCAATACTGTTATCAAATAAAGATTGGTGAGTAACTCTTATATTTTTAGGTAAACCTTTTTTTACTACTTCAAAACCGTGATTCTGACTCGTTATCTCAACATTGCCCTCAATTAAATTTTTAACAGGATGGTTAGCCCCTCTATGTCCTAATTTCATTTTTTCAGTTTTTGCACCAAGTGCTAATGCTAGTATTTGGTGACCTAAACAGATTCCAAATAGTGGAAGCTTTTTTTTGATTAACTTTTGTATAGTTGAAATAGCATATTTCCCAGTTGCTGAAGGATCTCCAGGTCCATTAGATAAAAATATCCCATCAGGCTTGAGTCTTAAAATATCTTCTGTACTAGTTTTGCATGGCACAATTGTAACCTTACAATTAAAATCTGAAAAATATCTTAAAATATTTTTCTTAATCCCGTAATCTATTGCAACTACATGTAATAATTTTTTTTTATTTTTTAAATATCCATCCTCTTTTTTCCAGGTTTTGTAATCTTGCCACAAATAACTCTTTTTAGTAGTAACTTGTTTTGCTAAATCTAAGTTTTTAAGACCACTCCATTTATTGGTTATTTTAATAAGTTTTTTTATATTCAATTTTTTTTTGTTGTAAAAAGATATCGTCCCCTTTGGAGCACCTTTATCTCTAATAAAATTTGTTAAATTTCTAGTATCAACTCCGGTTATTCCAACTATTTTATTCTTTTTTAACCATTGATCTAAATGTTTTAAAGATCTGTAATTTGATGGATTAGTTATTTCTGTGTTTATTATTACTCCTTTAGCCCATATTTTGTCAGATTCGTGGTCCTCTTTATTAGTTCCTACATTTCCAACATGAGGAAACGTAAAATTAATTATCTGATCAGCATAAGAAGGATCAGAAATTATTTCTTGATAACCAGTAATTGAAGTATTGAAACACACTTCACCTGTTGCAGTACCGTTATATCCTAAACCTACACCTTTGAAAAACTTACCGTTTTGTAGAACTAAAATAGCAGTGGAGTCGATCTTATTAAGATTTTTTTTTGAGATTATATTTTGATCAATCTTCTTCAAATACAACTCATGAGTTAAAGTAAAAAACTTATAAACATGATTTTGCGCAACATATGAAATAGAATTAAAATCGTCAAGAAAGTTCTTTTTATTTTGTATAAGAATTGTGATTAAAATATTTCATTATGTCACTTAAAAAACTAATTGAAGAAAAGCTTAATGAAGCACTTAAATCAAAAGATAAAAAAACTTACCCGACCTTAAGACTAATAGTTTCAGCTATAAAAGACGCAGAAATCGCAGGACGTTCAAAGGGTCAAAAAGACATCAAGGATGGAGACATCATCTCATTACTTAAGAAGATGGTAAAACAAAGAAAAGAGTCGTGTGATGTTTACAAAAAAGCGGGGCGCACTGAGCTACTAGAGAGTGAAATTAATGAAATTGAAGTTATAAATAAATTTTTACCAAATCAATTAAGTGAGGAAGAAACAAAAAAAATATGCTTAGAAACTATTAAATCCGTAAATGCTACATCAATGAAAGATATGGGAAAAATAATGGGTGTTTTAAAATCTAAACACGCAGATAGTTTAGATTTTTCTAAAGTAAGTTCAATTTTAAAAGGGTTATTAAACTAATCATGAAATATCCAAAAGAATATCTTAATGAAATAAAATTAAGATTAAAAGTTTCACATGTGGTTGGAAAAACCGTTCAACTTAAAAAAAGAGGTAAAGAATTTGTTGGACTTTCGCCATTTAAAAATGAAAAAACTCCATCTTTTACTGTAAATGATGATAAAGAATTTTATCATTGTTTTAGTACAGGTGAGCATGGAAATATATTTGATTTTTTGATGAAAACAAAATCAGTTGGCTTTGGAGAAGCAGTTAAAATTTTAGCTGCCGAGGCCGGTATGCAACCTTATAGATTTTCAAATTTCGATAAAAAAAAGGATTTAAGATTTCAAACATACAGACAAATTTTTAAAGATTACACCGATTTCGCAAGAAAACAATTGTTTCAAGCAAATAATCAAGAACCACTTAATTATTTATTAAAAAGAGGATTAAAGAAAAGCATTATTGAAGAATTTAAAATTGGATTTGTACCTTGGAAAAATAATTTCTATGAAGATTTGTTAAAAAAATATACCGAAGAGGAAATAAGCTTAACAGGTCTTTATTACAAAAGTGACAAAACTGAAAAATTTATTGATAGGTTCAACTCTAGAATAATTTTTCCTATTAATAATATTTCAGGAGAAACCATCGCTTTTGGCGGAAGAATTATTCGAGATAGTAAATTAGCAAAATATATAAATTCACCAGAAACTGAATTTTATAAAAAAGGAAATATGATTTTTAATTTGGATAAAGCAAAAAATTTAAGATCAGAGACTGATAATGTTTTAATCGTTGAAGGGTACATGGATGTCGTAAGCCTTTATGCCTTTGGAATAAAAAATGTTATTTCTAATTCCGGAACCGCATTAACTGAGAGACAAATTGATTTGATTTGGAAATTTTTTCCCAATCCTACAATTTGTTTAGATGGTGATCCTAGTGGGCAAAATGCTGCTTTAAGAATAGGAGAGAAACTTTTTCCATTTATTAACGAAAAAAATAAAATTTTTTTCTCTATGATCCCTGACGGAAAAGATCCAGACGAATTTATCAGAGAAAATGGCAAAGAACTTTTTATAAAACTATTGGAAAAAAAAGAAATTATCCAAGATTTTTTATGGAATTATTATTTGAGTAAGATTGACAAAAATAACCCTTTCGAAATTTCAAAATTTGAAAAAGAAATTAAAAAACTTTCTTATTCGATTAGAGACGAGACACTTAAAAAGTATGTGCTAGAGGATTTCCTTGAAAAACTGAATAGACTAACTCCAAATCAAGCTTATAAAAAAAATAATAGTTTTTTTAACTTCAAAAATAAAAAAAATTTTAAAATTTTGAAAGAAACAAAAATTTTACATCAAAAAAGAAAAAATCTTTCCAAATCTCAAGTTATAGAATTTTCTATTTTATTTCTAATTTTAAATTATTTCAATATTTCATCCAAAAGACTTGACGAACTATCCCAGATAGCTTTCGTGTCTGAAAAAAATGAAAGTTTAAAAAAAACTATTATTTCTGCCTACAATTCAAAAAATGATGAAGCTACAGTCAGAGATCAGATAGAGCAAGATTACAAAAATTTAATTACAGAGATTAGAGAAAACTCCAATATCCAACTTATTGTTAAGGGTAAAGAAGAAGACGAAATTTTGAATTTGCTAGATGAGTTCATCAATGATTTTAAAGAGCAAAACAACTTGAGGAAAATTGAGTCTTTAGAAAAGAAATTGCTTAATAATCTTGACGAAAATTCATACTCTGAGTTAATTAAGCTTAAAAGTCAGCTAAATAGTGATTAAAAAAAAGATAGATTTTTTTCTAACAGTCATTATATATATCCAACACCTCTAATATGGCTGAAAAAATTATTACAAAATCATTTGAGAGACTTTTAGATAAAGGAAAACACAGAGGATTTATTACCTATGAAGAATTAGGTAAATCCTTGGGGAAAAGAAATGGCACTCAAGAAAATTTAGAAAAAGCTTTTATAATTCTTGTAGATGATAAAATTACTTTAGTTGAGAAAAAATCTCAATATCAATCTAATAAAAAGAAAGAAACCACTACTTCAACAGAGGAAAAAACTTCAGATAAAAGTGATGATCCTATTAGAATGTATCTTAGAGAAATGGGTGGAGTTGAATTATTATCAAGAGAGGGTGAAATAGCAATTGCGAAAAGAATAGAAGCAGGTAAAGATGTAATGATAAATGCTCTCACCCAAAGTCCAATAGTAGGTAAAAAAATTTATGAGTGGAAAGAACAAATTGAAACTCAGCAACTTCTAGTTCGAGATATAATTGATATCGACTCTACTTATGAGGACTTCGAATCTCAATCTGACAACGATGATTTAAAAGCAAATAAAAAATTAAAAGAGCAATCAAAAAAATCGAGAGAAAACAATGATAATGAGATTAAAAAAAGCGATCAAGAAAATACACCATCAGAGGAGGATGAATTTAACGTTTCCTTAGCAAAAATGGAGGAAGAAATAAAACCCAAAATTATAAATATATTAGACTCATTAAATAAGAATTACTCAAAATTACAGAAGTATCAAATAGAAAAACTCGAGTGTTTACTTGATTCAAAAGAATTATCCGTTTCAAAAAATAAAAACTTTAAAAAAATACAAGAAATTTTAGTTGATAATTTTAAAAATCTTCAACTAGCTCCTCATGTTGTAGAAGAATTAGTCCAAGCTCATTATAAAGAAAATAAGAAGATAGTTTCTCTAGAAGGTGTTTTACTTCGACTAGCAATGGATAATAAAATATCTCGAGAAGAATTTTTAAAATATTATATTGGAAACGAGATCAATCCTAAGTTTGAGTCATTTTTGAAAGAAAATCAAATTTGGAGGACATTTTTTAAAAAATATAAAAAAGATTTTGGTGAAATAAAAGATAGGCTTGTTGAATTTAGTAAAAAAATTGGTCTATCAGTTGGAGAATTTAAAAAACTTGTAAGTCGAATACAGAAGGGAGAAAGAGAGTCAAGAATTGCGAAAAAAGAGATGGTAGAAGCAAATTTAAGGTTAGTAATATCAATTGCTAAAAAATACACTAATCGTGGTTTACAATTCTTGGACTTAATTCAAGAGGGGAACATCGGTTTAATGAAAGCTGTAGACAAATTTGAATATAGAAGGGGATACAAATTTTCTACATACGCTACTTGGTGGATTAGGCAGGCTATTACAAGATCAATCGCTGATCAAGCAAGGACAATCAGAATTCCAGTTCACATGATAGAAACAATTAATAAGATAGTAAGAACACAGCGACAAATTATGAGTGAGTTTGGAAGAGAACCTACCCCAGAGGAATTATCAAAAAAACTTGCTATGCCACTTGAAAAAGTAAGAAAAGTTTTGAAAATTGCTAAAGAGCCTGTTTCATTAGAAACCCCAGTTGGCGATGAGGAAGACAGCAGTTTAGGAGATTTCATTGAGGATAAAAATGCATTACAACCCTTAGATACCGCGATACAATCAAACTTAAGTGAGTCGACTACTAAAATATTAGCATCACTTACTCCTAGAGAAGAAAGAGTTTTAAGAATGAGATTTGGGATTGGAATGAACACAGACCACACTTTGGAGGAAGTAGGGTTACAGTTTTCTGTTACTAGAGAACGTATTAGACAAATTGAAGCAAAAGCACTCAGAAAGTTAAAACATCCTAGTAGATCTAAACAATTAAAAAGTTTTCTAGAAAAGTAATTTTTTTTATTGTAAGTATCTATTAAGGGCCTGTAGCTCAGTTGGTTAGAGCAGTACACTCATAATGTATTGGTCCCAGGTTCGAGTCCTGGCGGGCCCACCAAAATTAACCTTTAACAAACTCTTCTAATTTTTTTGTAAGAATTTTAATATCATTGTTATTAGAACTTAGTATTGATGAAAATTCTTCTTTCTGGGTTCGTGCCAAGCTTAGACCCTCTACTATCAAATCTCTTATTAACGGTTTTTCAGGGTTTTTTGTGTAAATTCTCCAATCTATTTTTATATTTGGGCCACTATCTTCAGGATTAACTATCGATTTTACTATTGTATAAGAAGCACTTTTTTTTTCTGAATCAACTACCTCAAATCTGCTTGCAGAGTAATCTGTAAGTCTTGAAGTCAAAGATTTAAGAAAATATTTTTCAAATGCTGTTTGATACTTTATTAGGTCACTTTCGTTTGATGATTTTCTTAATTCACCAAGCGTATAAAGACCTAACGCATTAATATCAACATTTTCTATTGCAACTTTCTCAACAAATTTGGCTTTTTCTTCATTTGTCAAATTTTTATCAGATAATTTTTCAATTGCATCAGTCACTAATTCTTGAACGAATTCTTTAGGGTCAGAACTGTAAGCAAAAAGAGGATTATTTATTATTAAGAAAATAAAAGTTAGAAAAACTTTGAGCCTTTTCATCTTAATTTTAGTTTTCTAAGTTACCCCAATCGTCCTGATCATCAGAAGAATTTTTAATTTTGTTCGACCTGTCTTGTAAATAAAAACTCTTAAAAGATGAGTAAAGATCTAATGAGTTTTTCTCCAAACTATCAAAATTTATTATATTATCCGATCTAAAATCAACCGCGGTAGCTCCTTTAACAGAATAGTAATCTAAATTATTTCCAGAGATATTAAATAATTCTTTTTCTCTTATTGTAATATGTGCAAAAGGATCTAAATAACTATCAACTACCAAGCCAATAGAATCTCTAACTGTGGTAGGACCTAAAATTGGAAGCACAAAGTAACATCCTTCGCCCAAACCATAAGAACCTAAAGTCTGCCCAAAGTCTTCTTTACTTGATTTAAATCCCATCTTTTCGGCTGGATTTAAAAATCCAAAAATTCCGACTGTAGAGTTTACTAATACACTTCCAGTTGAATGTGCGAATTGGTTAAAATTTCCTTGAAGTAAAGATGTGGGAATTGATAACAAGGTTGAAATATTGCTCGTAAAATTGCCTGTTCCTAATTTAATCGGTTTTGGTAGTTTATTATACCCTTTAGCAATAGGCTCAATAATCACATCATCTAAAAACATATTAAACTTAAAGATAGACCTGCTTGCCTTCTCGAAACATTCTTCAGCTGCATATATTTTTGATGATAAGCTTGAAATTATTAAGAACAAGCTCAGTAATTTAATTATTTTTTTTGAAGCCATAAGGTTAGCTATATATATAAATTTACAATATATGCTATAAAAATTATAACTTAAAAAAGTTTGAATTTTGTTATGATTTAGGTCTAATTGTCTTAATAATGAGAAATAAAATTGATTTATCGCCAAATTACTCCAAAAAAACTAGAAAACATAAAGATATTAAGTTTGTAATCATTCATTATACTGGAATGCAATCAGAAATTGAATCGATTGAAAGACTTAAAGATCCCAAAAAAAAAGTAAGTTCTCATTACTTAATAAACAGAAAAGGCCAAATTACTATGATGGTTAACGAGCTGAAGACAGCTTGGCATGCAGGAAAGTCCAGATGGAAAAATTTTATTAATTTAAATCGATATTCCATTGGCATTGAGCTAGAAAATAAAGGATATGAATTTGGTTATCAAAAATTTTCTAATATTCAAATTAAGAGTTTAATAAGATTATGTAAATCTCTTAAAAAAAAGTATAAAATTAAAGATGATCATTTTCTTGGCCATTCCGATATAGCTCCACTAAGAAAAATTGACCCTGGCGAATACTTCCCATGGAAAAAATTGAGTAAATACAATTTAGGTTTATGGTATAAAGAAAAAAATCAAAAAATAAATTTTAAAAAAAGTAAAATTAGATACATTTTTTTCCAAAATTTATATAAAATTGGTTACAGATATTTTTCATTAAAGACAGGAACGATTAAAAAGGATAAAAAAATCATTAAAGCATTCCAGCTAAGATTTTTGCCTAAGAGGGTTACTGGAAACATAGATCAAAAAACCCTTAAAATTAGCTATAATTTAGCTAAAGCTATAACATCTTGAAAAAGTCTTAATTTTTGTTTAAAAATTACGCGCTAGATAATTGGATTGTCGCTGTTAATTTTTTTAGCAGAGGAAAGTCCGGGCTCCGTAAAGACACAGTGCCAGTTAACCACTGGCGAAGGTGACTTCAGGGATAGTGCCACAGAAAATAAACCGCCTAATCAAGGCAAGGGTGAAACGGCGAGGTAAGAGCTCACCGGTTTTTTGGTAACAAAAAACGCATGGCAAACCCCACTGGGAGCAAGGTCAAATAGAGAGGATAAAGCTTTTGAAAGCAAAAAACTGTCTTTAGTTAGTCCTCTGGGTGAACCGCTTGAGCTTAAATGTGAATTTAAGCCTAGATAAATGACATCTTAAATGACAGAACCCGGCTTATAGATTATCTAGCAAAATCAATTAAAATTGTTCTACTTTTGTGCTTTTTAGACTAATACAATCCTATTGACTATTTTTTAAAAACCCATACTATCCCAATTAATCCCATAATGGAGGGTGATTTGAAAAATTATAATAAAAAAGAGTTTTTTAAAAAAAATGTTTTTATCAAGTTTCGAGAACAAAATAGACAAGAAAGGTCGGGTTTCAGTGCCAGCAACTTTTAGGTCATATTTAAATACACTGGGATATAATGGATTCATAAGCTATCCTTCATTTAATCATTCCGCTTTAGAAGCTTGCTCACAAGATAGAATTGAAAAATTATCAAGCACAATAGATTCTCTTAATCCTTTTGAGGAAAAAAGAGACTATTTTGCAACTTCAGTTTTATCTGAGAGTGAAAGTCATCAGTTCGACACAGAAGGAAGAGTTTCTATATCAGAAAAATTGCTTAATCATGCTAAAATTAAAAACAATGTATTGTTTGTCGGACTTGGAAAAACATTTCAAATTTGGGAACCAACTAATTTTGAAAAGTTCAAATCACTTGCAAGAAAAAAAGCTTTTCAAAATAGATCTAATTTAAAATGGGAAAATAAGTAAAGGAGGTTGCTATGACTATAAATGTTGGAGGCGGAGAACTTAGAGAACTTAAACCGAGAATTCTAGTTGTTGGAGTTGGTGGAGCTGGAGGAAATGCTATTAATGCAATGATCGAAGCAGGTATGCAAGGTGTGGAATTTGTTGCAGTGAATACTGATGCTCAAGATCTTAAAATGAGTAAAGCCCACGCTAAAATTCAAATAGGAATGAATTTAACAAAAGGACTAGGCGCAGGCGCTAAACATGATATTGGGCAAGCCGCAGCAGATGAGTCAATTAACGAAATTGTAAATTATATTCAAGGAAGCAACATGGTATTTATTGCATCAGGTATGGGAGGAGGTACCGGTACGGGCGCATCACACGTAATAGCTCGAGCAGCCAGAGAAATGAATATTTTAACAGTTGGAGTTACTACTTTACCTTTCTCTTACGAGGGTCCAAAAAGGATGAGAAGAGCAGTTGCTGGTCTTGAGGAACTTAAGAGACATTTAGACACCGCAATAGTAGTGCCAAATCAAAATCTTTTTAAAATAGCAAATGAGTCCACAGGTTTCGAAGAGTCGTTTAGTTTGTCTAACGATGTATTGAAACATGGTGTTCAAAGTATTACTGATCTGATGGTAAGACCAGGCATGATTAATCTTGATTTTGCCGATGTAGAGACAGTAATGAGTTCCA
>CACJWN010000007.1 GCA_902597175.1 uncultured Pelagibacteraceae bacterium
AACAAGATCTATATTATTCCAATTAATCTTTTTAACCGATGATATTCTGGGTAATTTTTTTTTAATTCTTTTATCAAATAAAGAAATTTTTTTACCTAGGTTTTTTGTAGCACATAAATTTATAATTTGAATCTTAGAATGTTTTGATAATAAATATATCAAATCTAAGCCGGTAAATCCCGTTGCTCCAATAACAGCAATTTTTGTTTTATTTTTTCTAAACATAATGACTTATATCATTGTCTGAAAAATAATAAAATTTAAATGATTATCTTTTTGAAAATTGAAAGCTTCTTCTTGCTTTCCTATGACCGTATTTTTTTCGTTCTACTACTCTTGAATCCCTTGTGGTTAATTTGTCTTTTTTTAAGTTCTTTTTTAGAGACTCATCATGTGCAATTAAAGCTTTTGAAATTCCCAAAATTATCGCACCTGCCTGACCAGAAAGACCACCTCCTTTAACAGAGCATTTTATATCATAGTTTGTAGTTGCTTCAGTTATTTCCAATGGTCTTGTCACAATAATTTGATGAACAGGTCTTTTAAAATATTCGTTCATTTTTAAGCCGTTCACATGAATGTTACCTGAACCTTTTTTTACCCAAACTTTAGCAATTGATCTCTTCCTTCTTCCGGTAGCATATTTGCTATCTTTAAAATTGAGCTTTATTTTATTTTGCTTTTCGCTATTGCTGCTGGCGTTTTCCATTATTTAATAATATTTCTTTTATTTTTTTTTTCAAAATCAATAGTTTTTGGTTTTTGAATTTCGTGTGGATGGTTTTCACCATTATATATTTTAAGCTTTGTTAATTGTTTTTTTGCCAGTGGCCCTCCAGGCAACATTCTTTTTACAGCCAATTTTAATATTTCACTTGTTTTATTTTTTTCTTTTAATGACTCCGGCGTAGATGTCTTAATACCTCCGGGATGACCGGTATGTCTATAGTATTTTTTTTCTTTAAATTTTTTACCAGTGAATTTAATTTTGTCGATGTTAGTTACTACTACAAAGTCACCATTATCTATATGAGGATTAAAAGTAGGCTTATTTTTTCCTCTTAAAACTTTTGAAATAAAAGCTGCTAACCTGCCTACTGCGGCGTTTTCAGCGTTTATTAAATACCAATCTTTTTTAATCTCTTTCTTTTTAATAAAGGGTGTCATGACAATGGGCGATAAATACAAAGAATAATAAATAAAGTCAATTTATTTTATGTAGGAATAATAAAGATTTATAGCAGTAAAAACCAAAAGTACACTAGTTATTTGATGACCAGAGGCAAGATATATATTCAATCCGCTAGTTAGAGTTAATATACCTAATGTAATTTGAAGTAATAAAAAAAATAAAACCAGAAAAATTGGCTTATACAACTTTATCATACTAAATCTAAGGACAAAAAAGCCTAAAGTTAAAATATATAATGTAAGAAAGTATGCTAAATTTCTATGATAAAATTGTAATAGTGAATGATTTTCAAAATTAATTAAATTTTTTAATTCAGTAAAAATTAAATCATTTGGTAAATACGTGTAACCCATTAAAGGCCATGTTTGGTAAATCTTTCCAGCATCCAGTCCTGACACAAAAGCTCCTAATATTATTTGAAAATAAATAAATAATATTAACAACAAAAAAGGAGCATTTGTTTTTGTTACTATAAAAAACCTAAGATTAGTATTGTTTCTTAAGTTTAATAGTAACCAGAAAATTATTGATATAATAATAAATGCAATAGTTAAATGTAGAGATAATCTATAATGGCTTACAGTAACATCGTTAACTAATCCACTTTTAACCATGTACCAACCTACTACTCCTTGCGTTATAATAAGAAATAAAATTGTATAACAAGGCAGGAAATAATTTTTATGGATTTTCTTTTTAATATGAAAGTATATTAATGGTAAAAGAAAAAATATTCCTATAATCCTGCCTAAAACTCTGTGAAAATATTCCCAATAAAAAATAACCTTAAATTCTTGTAGAGACATATTTGAGTTTAAAATTTTATATTGAGGTATTTTTTTATATAAATTGAAATAATTATCCCAGGACTCATTGCTTAGTGGAGGCAAAATTCCTTTAAATAATTCCCATTCTGTTATCGATAAACCAGAGTCTGTAAGTCTTGTTAAACCTCCTATAATTATAGTGGCAAAAACAAGTACTAATGTTCCGATTAGCCAATAGGTAAACAAATTACTTACTTTTTTGTCGTGTGAGTACATTTATTTTAATATATATATATTTTTATAAATCAAAAAATAAATAATGTCGCTATGTTAAACAAAAATATTTTAAAGATTAGAAAAAAACTAGATACACTTGACAATCATTTATTAAATTTAATTAAGAAAAGAGAATATTTAGTAAAACAAGTATTAAAAAATAAAAAGTATAAGAAAGATATTGTAGACAAAAAGAGAATTGCAGTCATAATTAAAAATATTAAAAAAAAATCAATTTCGAAAAAAATAGATACTAAAATTACCAAAACAATTTGGATATCTATGATTAAAGCCTTTATTGAGTATGAATATAGAAATTTTAAGAAAAAATAATTATTTGCTATGAGGTGGCAGTTTTTTTTCTACAAAGATCTCATGCTTTCTTGTATTCGGATTATATTTTTTTAATTTAAGTTTTTCTTTAGCCTTTTCGCCCTTTGTAGGTTTTTTTGCATAATAGATAAATTTACTGTCAGGATTACTTTCGGGTACCAACCTTACTTTAATATGCGTCTTTTTTGCCATATGTTTTTTTTAATTTTTTTATTTTTTCTAAAATAATTTTACTTTTGTCTTTTATGTTATTTTTATAAATATCAGCACTTAAACCATCTAATTCGCTGTAGTCAAGTTTTTTATTTGAACTTAAAATTTTTTTTACACCTTTTATAGTCATGCCATAATCTTTGAGAAGTGTTTTGATAAATTTTATGATATTAACTTGATCAGTAGAGTAATATCTTCGTTTATTAATTATCTTTGGATTTATTTGCTTAAATTCCTTTTCCCAGTATCTTAATATATAATTTGATGATTTATTTTTACTTGAGTTAATCAATCCTAATTTCTTAGAAAGTTCGCTTATTGTTAATAGCTTACTCATTCTATGCGTTTAAAACTTTATCTAAATTTTTAGATACGACAAATCTAATTGATTTTCTTTTGCTTATTAAAAACTCTTCTTTAGTTTTCGGGTTTCTACCAATTCTTTCATTCTTTTTGGACAATTTAAATGTGCCTATATTTTTAAAAACTAATTCGTTGTTTTTTATCATTTCTGTACATATTATTAATAAATCGTCGACTATTTTCTTTGAGATCGAAATTGGAAAACCAGTTTTGTTATTAATATCTTTGGAGAAATCAATTTTTGTAATGTTATTGCTTTTCATTATCTAAATGATCTAAATTATTTCGTATTTGATCTAACAGATTACCTTTAACTATTTTGTAGCATAAATTTATTGAGTGATAAAATCCTATTGCATCAGTTCCCCCATGACTTTTTACAACAGGTCCATTTAGGCCTAAAAAAATTGCTCCATTATATTTTCTTGGATCTAATTTATTTTTAAATTTTTTTAATGCAAAATATGAAAAGATTAACGAAATTTTAGTTAAAATATTCGAGGTAAGTGATTTTTTTAGGTTATCAGTAATAAACTTTGCTGTTCCTTCTGCAGTTTTTAAAGCTACATTTCCAGTAAAACCATCAGTTACGATTACATTTGTGTCGCCATCCATTATTTTATTTCCCTCTATATAACCTTTAAATATAAAATTATTCTCGTCACTTAAATCATTTAACTTTCTATAAGCTTTTTTTAAAATTTCGGTTCCTTTTATTTCTTCTGAACCAACATTTAGTAAAGATACTAAAGGTTTATCATGAGGGTATAGTGATTTATATAAAGCGGAACCAAGCTCCGCAAACTCAACAAGATTATCATCATTGCATTCTATATTTGCACCAAGATCAAGCACAACATTCATTCCATTTCTATTAGGCCAAAGTCCCGCTAACGCAGGTTTGCTTAATTGACTCATCATTTTTAAAATCATTCTTGAAATAACTAGTAAAACTCCCGTATTGCCTGCTGATAAACTTATATCAGCATCACCTTCTTTCTGGGAATGAATACAATTCCACATGCTAGTATTTTTTGAGTTTTTTACTGCAGTTAATGGAGTCTCATCATCTGAAACTTCAGAATCAGAATGTACAACCTTTATAAATTCCTTTGAAATAGAAAATTTATTTAATTCAGGCTCAATTTTATTTTTGTCACCGTAGAGATTAATAAAAAAATCTTTTTTTTGAATATTCTTTTTTAAAAATATTGATAGACCTTCAATAGTTTTATTCGGTGAGTTATCCCCGCCCATTGCATCAATTGCAATAGTAATCTTTTTTTCCATAAATAATTATTAAATATCTAAGATTTTCTTCCCGTTATAATAGCCAGATTTTAGGTCAATGTGGTGCGATAGTCTGTACTCACCACTTTTTTTATCTTCTACGATATTTAAAGAGGAAATCTTATGATGAGATCTTCTCATCTTTTTTTTTGAAATTGAAGTTTTTCTTTTAGGTACAGCCATAATCTTTAAATTTTATCGCCTCTCTTATCATATTTTCAAGAGATAATTCAAAACAAAATTTGTAAAAATCATTTAAATATCTTTCAAAATTCAAGTATTTTTGTGAATCTTCATCATTTAATTGATTAAAGTACTTAATAATCAAATTTTTATTTATTTTGAATGAATCTTTTTCAAAAAGACTAATTTTGAGCAATATATCATATAAAATCTTATTTAAATCTTTCATCTTCTTATTTACAGCAACATCTCCATAACCAAGCTCTCTTAAATTGTTTTCAATATTAAAAAATAATGAGTCATAAGATTTTTGATCAAATTTTTTTCCTTTTCTTTTAAAAATTATCATCATTATAGAAAAGTGGATAAACATTAGATAAATTCTAGTCTCAAAAGTATCATTTAATTTTATTTTGTTGTAAAAAAAGAGATTCCTGGATAATGTCAGTAGTGTATTATACAGTTCATTAATATGCATTTAAAAAAATTTTATTTTAATTCAGTTTATATTTTAAGTTTTTTCATTATTTTGCTTGGGTGTCAATTAAAAGAACCGCAGCAGAATCATGGAATTTTATTTTTAGAAAATAGATCGGCAAAACTTCAAATAGATACAACAAATCAAAATGATGTTTTAAAAGATATTGGTCAACCTCATACAAAATCTATAAACGATGAAAATGAATGGATTTTTATAGAAAGAACGATCACTAAAGGGGAATTTCATAAATTAGGAAAAAATATTTTAAAAGAAAGCAATGTATTAGTCCTCAAATTTGATAAATACGGAATTTTAAAAGAAAAAACATTTTTAACAAAGGAAGATATAAAAAAATTAGCTTTTTCTGACATGGAAACATCAAATGAATTATCGCAAAAAAGTTTTGTTCAAAAATTTTTAACAAGTTTAAGAGATAAAATGTATAAAAAAAAATAATGTTTCTAATGAGCTATTACAGCTAAAAGAAGTAAAGCTACAATATTAGTAATTTTAATCATTGGGTTTACCGCTGGTCCTGCGGTGTCTTTATAGGGGTCGCCAACAGTATCACCAGTAACCGCAGATTTATGCGCTTCGGACCCTTTGCCTCCAAAATTTCCATCTTCAATGTACTTTTTGGCATTATCCCAAGCCCCTCCTCCAGCAGTCATCGATACTGCCACAAATAAACCTGTTACAATAACTCCTAATAGCATTGCCCCAAGCGAGGATAAAGCTGCTTCCATTCCTCCAATTTGCAAAATAATAAAATATAAAATTATTGGAGATAACACGGGAAGTAGAGACGGAATAATCATCTCTTTAATTGCTGCTTTAGTTAATAAGTCGACCAATTTACCATAATCAGGCTTCCTTTTTCCTTTCATGATACCAGGAATTTTTTTAAACTGACGTCTTACTTCTATTACTACTGCTCCACCAGCTCTGCCTACTGCTTGCATACCCATAGAACCAAATAAATAAGGCAACATCCCTCCAATTAAGAGACCAGCTACAACAAATGGATTAGATAAGTCAAAAGTTACATTTACTCCCGCTAAAGCCGAGTCTTTAACATTAGAAAAATATTTTATGTCTTCTGTGTAAGCTGCAAAAAGAACTAGCGCTCCTAGACCCGCCGATCCTATGGCATATCCTTTTGTCACTGCTTTAGTCGTATTACCTACAGCATCAAGAGCATCAGTGGTTTTTCTAACATTCTTTGGTAACTTTGACATTTCAGCTATTCCTCCGGCATTGTCTGTAACTGGACCGTATGCATCTAAAGCAACAACCATTCCAGTTAAGGCAAGCATTGCAGTAACTGCAATAGCAATACCGTAAAGCCCAGCCAAACTGTTGGTATATAAAATACCAGCTACAATTATAAGAGCTGGAATAGCAGTAGCTTCCATTGAAATTGCTAACCCTTGTATGACGTTTGTTCCATGTCCTGTAGTTGATGATTTTGCTACTGTTTTCACCGGCCTATAATTTGTACCAGTGTAATATTCCGTTACCCAAATTAATAAACCTGTAATCACAAACCCCACAACGCCGCAAATATATAGATCTAATCCTGAAAAATTGGCACCAGCATTATTAGTATATTCTTTTGATAAACCAATTAATGAATCTGTTACTGGGTACATAACTAATAAAGATGATATTGCTGTTACTATAAATCCTTTGTACAAAGCTCCCATAATATTTTTACTTTTTCCTAACTTTACAAACCAAGTTCCTATTATTGATGTAATAATACATGCTCCACCAATAGCTAGCGGGTAGATCATTAAATTGTGGTCAAGAGGTGAAAATATTGATGCTAGAACCATTGTTGCAACTATTGTCACTGCATATGTTTCAAATAAATCTGCAGCCATTCCAGCACAATCTCCTACGTTATCTCCGACGTTGTCTGCTATGACAGCTGGATTTCTTGGATCATCTTCTGGTATTCCAGCTTCAACTTTTCCAACTAAATCAGCACCAACATCAGCACCTTTTGTAAAAATTCCACCACCTAGCCTCGCAAAAATTGAAATTAAAGACGCCCCAAATCCAAGAGCGACTAAAGCATTTATGATCTCTCTGTTATCAACATTAAGATTTATTAGTATAATATAATATATTGTAATTGCTAATAAAGCCAAACCAGCAACCAATAAACCAGTGATTGCGCCTGACTTAAAAGCGATTGTTAAACCAGATTGTAAACTCAGTCTAGAAGCTTCAGCAGTTCTTACGTTAGCTTGAACAGAGATAAGCATGCCAACATAACCAGCCACACCAGATAAAAACGCTCCTATAAAGTATCCTAAACCAACTAAGTAGCTAAAAAAATAGGTTACGATAGCCAATACTATGATACCTACTAATGCAATAGTTTTATACTGTCTATTTAAATATGCTTTAGCTCCAATTTGTATTGCTTCTGCAATTTCTTGCATTTTAGAATTACCAGGACTAGAGGACATTATTTGACCAGATAGTAGATAGCTGTAAGCCACAGCTAATATTCCAGTAAAAGATATTAAATAAAGGAGTTCTAAAAAATTTGTCATTATAATAGTCGGATAAATGCCAAAAAAGTGTTAAAAACGCAAGCTAAACTTAATGTAATTTTGTATAATTTACTCATCTTTTCTTATTTCTTTAGCCAATTTATCTAAAATAGCATTTAAATAACCAATTTGAACTTTCTCCAAAAAGTACTCAGAGGCTAATAAATATTCACTTATAATGACTTTTTTAGGATTATTGTGTTTAAATAATAATTCAAAAACAGCAGCAAATAATATTATTTTTAATAATTTGTCAGTTTTCTTTAAGTCAATGTCTGTTTTTAAATAATTGTTAACTGTTTCTTCAATTAGGTCTGATCTTTCTAAAGTTCCAGTTACAACGTCTTTGATAAACTTTTTGTATTGATTTTTTGGAAACTCAATAATTGTATTTTTATTCATTAAAGAATTATAAATTTTTTGAATTATCTTAATTCTTGGGGATGGATTTTTAAACTTTTTTTGGTCCATTTTTTAAAATAGACAAAACTGCTTTTGCAGCTTCAGATCCTTTATTTTGTTTTTTGGATTTTTTAATTCCACATCTTTCGTAAGCTTGTTTTGAATTTAGCGCAGTAATAATACCATTTCCAATAGGTTTATTATAAGTTACAGATAATGACATTATAGCATTAAAAGTTGCTTTACATATTAAGTCAAAATGAGGTGTTTGGCCTTTAATAACGCACCCTAAAGCAATAAATCCATCATACTTGTTAGAATATTTACTAATAGCCACAGGTATTTCAAAAACACCTGGAACTTCTATTACACTAACTTTTGTTTTATTTCTTAATAATTTGATAGATTGTTGTGCTAGTTTATTTGATATCAGATTATAATAATTAGCTTTTACAATTAATATTTTTTTCATTTTATAATAACTTGTTTTTTAATTTTTAATCCAAATCCTTCAAGACCAATTATCTTTTTTCTTGTTCGAGAAAGTAAAATCATATTCTTAATCTTAAAATCTTTAATTATTTGTGCACCTAAACCATAATATCTCAAAGTTAAATTAGTTTCGCTTTTATTTTCATGTTTATTCATTTCATTATTAATAATAATTAAAATAAAAGTTTTATATTTAGAAAGAATTTTAATATTTTTTTTGATTTCTTCATTTTTTAATAAGTTTGATCTACTAGTTTTTTTTGATAGAACTCTAACATGTGTAGCTTTATTCTTAGAAAATTTTCCTTTTTTTAATACAAAACTTTCGTAATTATTAAGTTTATTTCTAAAAATATCTAATTGTATTTTTTGATTCTTCTTTAGAATGATGTTTTTTGAGTAATATTTATAAACGAGTCTTTCGGTTTTTAATCTGTAGGCAATTAAATCTGCAATTGATGCTATTTTAATTTTATGTTTATTTGAAAATTTTATAAGATCATCTAATCTTGCCATTCTTCCATCCTCGTTCATAACCTCACAGATAACCGAACTCGGATTAAGATTTGACAATTTTGATATATCTATTGAGGCCTCTGTATGTCCTGCTCTTTCCAGAACGCCTCCATTTCTAGAAACTAAAGGGAAAACATGTCCTGGAGAAACAATATCTTTTTTTTTTGAGTTCGGATTTATTGCAACTTTAATTGTTTTAGCTCTATCAAAAGCAGATATTCCGGTAGATATTCCTTTTTTTGCCTCAATAGAAACTGTAAATGCTGTTTGCATTCTTGATTTATTAATTTGAGACATTAATGGCAATTTTAATTTATCAATTTGCTTTTTTGATAACGCTAAACAAATCAAACCCCTTCCATGTTTGGCCATAAAATTTATTATTTTAGAATTACATTTAGATCCTGGAACAACTAAATCGCCCTCATTTTCTCTATTCTTATCATCGACCAAGATAAACATCTTACCTTTTTTAGCGTCGCGTATTATAGATGGAATTGGTGAAAATTTATTTGTGGGCATTTTAATGGTTATATTTATATATATATTTTCCAAAAATATCTAATTCAACATTTACAATGTCTTTTGTTTTAAGATTTTTTAAATTAGTTAACTTAAGGGTATGAGGGATAATATTTAAATCAAAACTATCCTTTGTTACTTTTGAAATAGTTAAAGAAACGCCATTTATTGTAATCGATGCTTTCTCCTCTAAAAATTTATTTAGTCTATTATTAAGTAGTTTAAGTCTTAAAAACCATGACTTGTCTATAAAACTAACTTTTTTAATTTTAGCCACTGCATCTACGTGTCCTTGCACAAAATGACCTGATATTTTTTGACCGAATACTAAAGATTTTTCTAAATTCACAACTTGACCTATTCTAACTTTGTTAAAAGTTGAACGTTTTAAAGTTTCATTAGAAATATAAAAAAAAATTAATCCAGATTTAATTTTACTTAACGTAAGACAGACACCATCACAGCATATTGAAGACCCTATATCTTTACTTCCTACTTTTAAATTAGATTTTATGCTTATTAGACAACTCTTACTCTCTTTTTTTATTGATTTTATTATTCCTGTGTAAAATATAATTCCATTAAACATTATTTGGCTCTCATTTTGTAAAGTTTATCGTTAAATAAATTAATTCTTATTTTTTTACTATTTGATAATTTAAACAAACCATTAATTTTAATATTATTAATTCCATCTTTTTTCAGTTTTTTGTCAGATTTAAAAATATAAAGATGATTTAATAATTTAAAATCAATAATTGTTTTTAGAAAAATTAAACCTGACTCTATAAGCAATCTTCTTTTGCCAATTTTAAATAGTATTCGAAAAAGGCGTTCAAAATCTTTTTTGTATTTAAGTCTAGAAAGTTGAATTACTTTTATTTTTTTGTTTTTAAAAAAAGATATTTTTTTATCATTTTTTGAAGTTGTTACTATATAAGTTTTCCTTCTACTTGAAATATTAAATAATTTGAGTTTTTTTTTTAACCTTAAATTTCTATCTATAATTATAAGATCTGGTTTATAATTATCTAACCCATCTAATCTGCAATTAAGTAGAGAATTGTCTTTATTTATAGTTTTAGAAGTTGAAATAATAGAATCATATTTTGATCTGATTAAATGTACAACTTTTCGTGATCTTGAATTAGTAATCCATTTTGATTTTTGGTTAATTGTAAAGTTATCTTTTGAAAATGCAATCTTTGCGTCAATCAACGATTTCTTCATTATTTTATCTAAATAATAACTTTTATAAAAATCTAAATTTTTAGAGGAAATTTTGATTTTTTTAATTTTTTTTTTTAAAATTTTTTTTGCTTTTTTAAAAGTTCTTTGATCTGGATCATTGTAACAATAATAGACTTGTTTAATTTTTTTTCTTTTAATCAAATCTATGCATGGAGGTGTTTTCCCATAATGAGTACAAGGTTCTAAAGTTAAATACATTTCAGAGTCTTTAAAATTAATATTCTTATTTAAAGCGTTAAATTCAGCATGCGGCCTACCATTAATAGATGTAATACCTGTGCTTATTACTGAATTATTTTTTACCACGACACATCCAACAGATGGATTAGTTCCAGTTTTTCCTATATGAATTTCAGCTAGATTAAATGCTAAATTTGAAAAAAAATTATGACTTGTTTTCATTAATATTGCCTACAAAATCTTCAAAATCTTTTGCCTCTTTGAAGTTCTTATAAACAGAAGCAAAACGTACATAGGCAACTTTATCTAATGAAGAAAGACCTTCCATAATAAATTTACCTATGGTTGGTGTAGGTATCTCACTTTCACCAAGTCCTTCAAGATTTCTAACTATTTTTGAAATAAATTTTTCTATTGTTTCAGAGTCTATTGGTCTTTTTCGTGTTGCTATTCTAATGGATTTTGAAATTTTATCTCTATCAAAAGGCTCTCTTTTACCGTTTCCTTTTATTACTGTTAATTCTTGAAATTGTACCCGTTCAAAAGTCGTAAATCTCTCTTTTCTTTCACACCCGCATAATCTTCTCCTTCGTATAGCTGTACCGTCTTCTGTTGGTCTAGAGTCAACTACTGATGTATCTTTTTCTCTACAAAAAGGACAAAGCATAATTTTCTTAACTTTTATATATAGGAAAAGAAGAACATAGTTTAATTATTTCTTTTTGAACTTCGTTTTCGATTTTAGAATTATTTTCTTTATTCTTACTTAGTCCTTCAATTACTTTAAAAATTAAGTCACCCACTAATTTAAATTCTTCAGCACCAAATCCACGTGTTGTGCATGCAGGTGTACCCAATCTAATTCCAGATGTAATCATTGGGCTTTCACTATCAAAAGGTATACCATTTTTGTTACAGGTTATATTAGCTCTTCCTAGAGAAGCTTGTGCATCTTTACCAGTTACACCAAAAGATCTTAAGTCTATTAACATTAAATGTGTATCGGTTCCTCCAGAAAAGATTTTAAAACCTTTTTCTGTCAATCTTTCAGAAAGCACTTTTGCATTGTTAATTACATTTTTAGTGTATTCTTTGAAATCTTGCGAGAGAGCTTCTTTAAAGCATACAGCCTTAGCAGCAATTACATGCATCAGTGGGCCTCCTTGTAATCCAGGAAATATAGCGCTGTTAAATTTTTTAATTAAATCCTCTTTATTTGTTAATATAATTCCTCCTCGTGGTCCTCTTAAAACTTTGTGAGTAGTAGAAGTAACTACATCAGCATATTTAGTAGGATTTGGATAAGCACCCCCAGCCACTAGTCCTGAAAAATGCGCCATGTCAACTAGAAAATATGCACCAACTTTATCACAAATTTCTCTAAACTTTTTAAAATCTATAACCCTAGAATATGCACTTCCGCCCGCAATTATAAGTTTTGGTTTTTTTTCTAATGCAATTTTTTCAACGCCCTCATAATCAATTAGACCAGTTTTTTCGTCTACTTCATAATGTAGTGCATTAAACCATTTCCCAGATTGAGCTGGTTTAGCTCCATGAGTTAAATGACCTCCTGAATTTAAACTCATCGCAAGAGTGGTATCGCCAGGTTTTAATAAAGCTAAATAAACTGCTCCATTTGCTTGGGCTCCTGAATGAGGTTGAACATTTGCAAATTTACAATCAAACAATTTTTTTGCTCTTTCGATTGCTAAGTTTTCGGAAACATCAACATGTTCGCAACCTCCGTAATATCTTTTTCCTGGGTATCCTTCAGCATATTTATTTGTTAAGACAGATCCTTGAGCCTCAAGAACAGCTTTAGAAACAATATTCTCGGATGCTATTAATTCTATATGGTTTTGCTGTCTAGAAAATTCATCTTCTATTGATTTATATAGCTCTTTATCAACCTCTCTTAAATTTAACTTAAAAAAACTATTCAAATATTTATTTAATTTTACAGCTATAGACATATCTAAATCTTTTTTACCCTTCTTAAATGTCTCCCACCTTCAAATTTAGTTTTTAAAAATACTTCAACTAATTTTAAAGATAATTTTTTTTTTGTTAATCTCGCACCTATTGCAATTATATTAGCATTATTATGCTGTCTAGACAATCTAGTAGAATTCAAATTGTAGCAAACGGCCGCTCTAATTGTTTTGATTTTATTAGCGCTTATAGCCATTCCTGTGCCAGAACCACAAACTAGTATACCCACATCGCTTTTTTTTTGTTTAATCCTATTTCCTAGTTTTTTTGCATAATCGGGATAATCTACTGATTTATTGGTATATGGACCAATATCAAATATAGATACTTTTTTGTTTACTAAATGATTTTTTATATCCTCTTTTAAATTAAAACCTGCATGATCTGAGGCAATACATACGGTTTTAAATATTGAATTTAATTCTAAATTGCTCATAATACCTCTTAGATTACACTGAAACTTATTATAATAATATATTTGTCGCATTAAACTAGAAATAATCAGGAATTTAAATGAAAATCATTGGTTCTTACCCAAAAACTAGGCTTAGAAGATTAAGAAAATATAGATGGCTGAGAAATCTAATTTCGGAGAATAGTATTTCTCCTAATGATCTAATTTTGCCCATTTTTGTAAGAGAGGGTAAAAATAAAATAGAGTCTATAAAAACAATGCCTGAAGTAAAGAGATATTCAGTCGATAAGTTGCCATCAATTTTAAAAAAAGTAAAAGATTTAAAAATACCTATGGTGGCTTTATTTCCTTACACACCTAATAGTAAAAAAAACAAAAAAGGCTCAGAGGCTTTAAATCCAAATAATTTAATTTGCAGAAGTTTAAGATTAATAAAAAGTAAATTTCCAGATATTGGAGTAATGTGTGATGTGGCTTTAGATCCTTATACGTCTCATGGACATGATGGAGTATTAATAAATAATGAAGTTGATAACGATGAAACTATAAAAATATTAGTTAAGCAGGCAATTCTTCAAGCTAAATGTGGTTGTGATGTGATCGCACCTTCAGACATGATGGATGGTAGAATTGGTTTAATCAGAAAAGCTTTGGATAAAGAAAAATTTACAGATGTAAGTATCCTATCTTATGCTATAAAATATGCTTCAAGTTTTTATGGGCCGTTTAGAGATGCAGTCGGCAGTAAATCAAAATTAAAAAAAGATAAAAAAACATATCAAATGGATTATAGAAATTCATTTGAATCATTCAGAGAAGTAGGCCTTGATCTTAAAGAAGGTGCTGACATGGTGATGGTAAAACCAGGAATGATATATCTTGATATTATAAGTAAGATAAAAGAGAATTTTAAGACTCCAGTTTTCGCTTATCAAGTATCCGGTGAATATAGTGCAATTAAATTTGCTATTAAAAATAGAATTTTAGATGAAGAATCAATGATTGAAAGCGTAATGGCTTTCAAAAGAGCTGGTGCTTGTGCAATTGTTACTTATTTTGCAATGGAAATTGCTAAAAATATCCAGACTTCTAAATAAAATAGTTTTCCAACAGTATTCTTGACCTAGGAAATTTTAAATTGTTTGGAATAAAAAATTTATTTTGAATGATGTTTCTAGTAAAATATAAAGATTTTTTTATTAATACGTTAGAAACTTCTTCTGCAACATTATGTGAAATCAGAAACTCGGGGATTTCATAAATAAAGTCATCTATCTTAATTTTTTTAATTTGATTAACTTTGATTTCATCTTTAAACTTGTTTAAGTTAGGATCGTAACCAAGGTCTTTAATAAGATTTAATTCAAAAAAAATATATAAAATTATCCAATTTTTAAGATCAATTGAGTTTATAAAATTTTCAAAAGATTTATAAATTTTTTCATTAGGCTGGGCCTCTGGCAATAAAACATTTAATATTGAACATAATGAAAGTAACGCTGTAGTTCTTTCTTTATCGTTGAAATATAGTGGGGATATTGGTTTTAGTAATTCAGTTTTGAAATACCCTAACTTATTTTCGCTTTTAGAGTTATGTATAATAAATAATTTATTTGAAAGCTGTAAATAATTTCTAATTTTTCTAGAATTGCCTCCATAAACAACTCCGGACACTTTACCTTTAGATTGAGAAAAAACATTTATTATGTTTGCATTTTCTCTAAATTTTCTTTTAGACAGTAGATAACATTCGTCTTCCCAATTCATATTTTTAATATCTTAATAAGTTTCTCAGCAGCGTTCTGTTGTGCTTTTTTTTTTGATGAACCTTTACCGATAATTTTTTTTGAATCTGGAATTTGTACTTCAGTTTTAAAAGAAGGATTATGCTGAGGTCCTGACTTTTTAAAAAAAGTATATTTGGGCAAGATTTTATACTTTTTTAAACTAAATTCTTGTAATTTTGTTTTTGGGTCAATTAGAGTTATAACAGATTTGTCAATATAACTATTCCAAAAATTTAAAATAAATTTTTCTGATGATTTAATGCCTCCGTCTGTATAAATTGCACCTACAATAGCTTCAAGACAATCAGATAATATTTTATCTCCAGATCTTTCTAAATTTTTATATGAACTTCCTAGATAAATAAACTTCCTTAAATTCAATACGTTAGCAATATTTGCACAAGTTTTTTTATTTACAAGATTTGCAAATTTTTTATCGATTATCCCCTCTTTTTCACCAGGATATTTATCTAAGAGTTTTTTTGAAATTACTAAACCTAAAACTCTATCACCAAGAAATTCTAATTTTTCATTGTTGTTTTCACTATAGCTTTTATGGGTAAGGGCTTTGTTAAGTAAATCTTTATTTTTGAATTCGTATTGTAAAATATTTTCAAGTTCTTTAACTGGTTTTATCATTTTAATATTTTAAAAGTTCTTTCAAATCTAAAAGAGTTTTGTAAATTCCAAAATTTTAATAAACTTCCTTTTTTTGTATCATTTGAAAAAAAAATTATTTTTGCTTTACCTACTAGGTTTAAATAATTCACATATCCAACGTCATCTAAAAATCTACTATCTTTTGAACAGTCACGATTATCACCCATAAGAAAAAGATGATTTTTTGGAACAATATATTTTTTTGTATTTTTTAATGTACCTTGTTTACTATAAGCTGCTAAATATTTTACTCCATTTGGTAAAGTTTCGACAAAAGTATTTGTTTCTAATAAAAAATTACCACATCTGATTGGTTCTGAAATTTTAGTTTCTTCTCTTGCAATTTTAGAACCATTTATAAATAAATCCCCATTAATGAATTGAATTTCATCACCTGGCTTCCCTATCAATCTTTTAATGTAATCAGTTCTATTATCTACAGGTGTTTTAAAAACTACTAAATCTCCTGGCTCAGGTTTTTTAAATAAAAAACGATTGTTTGAAATGTTTGGACTGAATGGAAACGAATGCTTGCTATATCCATACGAGTACTTAGAGACGAATATTCTGTCACCAACTAGCAATGTTGGTTCCATTGAGGAGGAAGGAATATAAAAAGGTTGAATAAGTAAAGATCTTATCAAAATGGCAATTAATAAAGCACCTATTAGAGTTTTTATATTCTCCAAAATAATATTCTTAATTTTTTTTCTCGTCATATTAATATTGTCACAAAAGCAACGGCATACTTATCTTCATCTGATAGCGATAAAGATATTTTATAATTTTTTATTTTTAGTTTCTTATCAACAACTTTTTTAGTTTCATCTATTAATTTTATATATGGCTTACCATTTTTTTCATTCAAAATTATTATTTCTTTAAAATTAATTCCTTTTGCAACACCAGTACCAAGAGCTTTAGAGAAAGCTTCTTTTGCTGCGAACCGTTTAGCAAAACAATTAGCTGAGTTTTTAGTTTTATAACATTTTAAAATTTCATCTTTATTAAATAATCTATTTATAAATGATTTTTTTTTGATTGATTTTGAGATCCTGCTAATTTTAATGATGTCTGTACCTATGCCATGTAATTTCATTTAATTATTTTTTTGAATTGCTTTATAGTTTTTTTTAAACCAATATAAATTGACTCACCAATTAAAAAGTGACCAATATTAAACTCTTTGATGCCAGAAACTTTTGATAAAATTTTAGCAGACTTAAAAGTTAAGCCATGGCCAGCATGAACTTCTAATCCAAGTTTATTACCTAAGTCTACAGCTTTTTTAATTCTATTAATTTCAGTATTATATTGCTTATTTTCATTAATTAAATTACAAAACTTGCCCGTATGTATTTCTACACAATCAGCATTTAAATTTTTTGCTTCCTTAATGTCTTTCAGGCTTGGTTCTATAAACAGACTTATCCTGGATTTGTTTTTTTTTAATTTATGAATCATTTTTTTTAAAAAACTCTTTTTGTGTTTTAGGTTTAGACCGCCCTCTGTTGTTATTTCTTTTCTTTTTTCAGGTACAATACAAATAAATTGAGGTTTTCTCTTTAAAGCGATTGACAACATTTCTTTTGTGGATGCTATTTCTAGATTTAATGGTATTTTTAATTTAGATTTTATTATTTTTAAATCGTTATCATTTATATGACGTCTATCTTCTCTCAGATGAATTGTAATGGAGTCTGCTCCACTTTGTTGAGCAAATAAAGCAGCTCGTAGTGGGCTTGGATATTTTTCCCCACGAGCATTTCTTACTGTAGCTACATGATCAATATTTACTCCGAGTCTAGTTTTATTCATTAAAGATTTCTACTTCCAGGTTTTACAGCTTTAATTGCTGATAAATCGTCTGGTATATCTTTTTCTGAATATGTTGGTATGTCCAGTTTGATTTGAGAAACGATTTTATTTTTGATGGAAGATTTACCGTTTGATCTATCTATTATACACGCATAACCAACTATAATACCCTTATTGGCTAAAACTAATTTTTCACATTCTAAACTTGATTTACCTGTAGTTATAACGTCTTCAATAATAAGAACTTTTTGGTTATTTTTAATAGAAAAATCTCTTCTAAGTTTAAATTCACCATTAACTCTTTCTGCAAAAATTGTCTCTTTTTTTAACAGTCTCCCTATTTCAAAACCCACTAAAATACCGCCCATAGCTGGAGAAAGTATTAAATCAAATTCTGTAAATTCGTCTTGAATTTTTTCTGATAATGATGAGCAAATTTTGCTAGCCAATTCAGGTTTACTCATTAATTGAGCACATTGTATATATTTAGGGCTATGTAATCCTGAGGATAAAATAAAATGACCTTCTAAAAGAGCATTAGTTTCTCTTAAAATTTTCAAAGATTCTTCTAATGAAAGCATTTTTTCTCTGTTTGTGTCGAATTATTTTAAATTTTAAATCACTTTGTTTTATTTGACTTATCAAGTTTGTAAAATTTTTCAAATCTTTAATCTGTAAATCAAATGAAAAAGTTAAATAATCGCTCTTTCTTTTCAACATCTCAATATTTATAATATTACCCTTATTAAGTCCAATTAATGAACTGATATGGCCTAGTGCACCCGGTTTATGTGGTAAATCAACTTCTATAGTACTAGAATAATTTTTTTCTGTTCCACTTGTATTTTCAGTAGACTTGTCTTGCCAATATCTTCTTATGGCAGATCGAGCTTTTCCTGTTTTTGAAGATGTAAGCCAATGTAAAGAAGGAGATGCATTTTTTGATGTTACAATTTCCACCATATCTCCATTTTTTAAAAGTGATTGCAACGTAGCTGGGGTACCATTAATATTACACCCAATTGCACTATTTCCTATTTTGGTATGAACTGCATATGCAAAATCAACTGGTGATGCTTGCCGAGGTAATTTTATAACTGCTCCTTTTGGTGTAAAACAAAAAACATTTTCTTGGAACATTTGAAGTTTTGTAAATTCATAGTAATGCTCTGGGCTAGTTCCAGCTTCAATAATTTCAACTAAATCTCTTAACCAATCATATTCTTTCCAGGATAATTCTGAAAATTTTTCAGAAGATTTATATTTCCAATGTGAAGCAATACCTCTTTGTGCAAATTCGTTCATTTCATTGGTTCTTATTTGTATTTCTATTCTATTTTTTCTTGGACCTATTACAGCTGTATGAATTGATTTATAATTATTAATTTTTGGTGTTGAAATATAATCTTTAAACTTTCCGGGTATTGTAGAAAATTTACTATGGAAAATTCCTAAAGTTTTATAACAATCTTCGATACTCTTAACTATCACTCTAAATCCAATTATGTCAGAGAGTTGTTCTAAAGAGACTTTTTTATTTTGCATTTTTCGCCAGATAGAAAAAGGAGTTTTTTCTCTGCCGACTATAGTTGCAGTTATTCCATTTTCTTTCAAAAGACTAATTAATTCCTGAGAAATTGATTTGAAAGTATCTTCTTTATTGTTTTTAATAAAATTCAATCTTTCTAAAATTAAATCTCTTGCTGGTTTATTTAATACAGAGAATGATAAATCTTCCAATTCGTCTCTTATCCTATTCATTCCCATTCTATCGGCTAGTGGTGCATATATTTCCATCGTTTCTTTAGCTTTTCTTATAATTTTTTCTTCATCTTTAACAAATTGAATTGTTCTCATATTATGTAATCTGTCTGCAAGTTTAACCAATAAAACTCTAATATCTTTAGATGTGGCTAGAATTAATTTCCTAAAATTTTCTGCCTTTGAGACACTCGAAGCTTTATCTTCTAGTGCGGATATTTTTGTTACACCCTCTACTAAATTTGCAACTTCTTCGCCAAATTCTTTTTTTACAGTTTCATATGTTACTTTTGTGTCCTCAATTGTGTCATGTAATAATCCAGTTGTGATGGTAGCGCTATCTAATTTCAATTCAGTTAATATTTTAGCAACAGCTACAGGATGAATTATATAGGGAACCCCTTCTTCTCTTTTTTGATTATGATGAGCTTCTAGGGCAAAATTATATGCTTTATTTAAAGACTCGGAATTTAAAAATCTATTATAGGATTTTATTTGATCAATTAATTCATTGTTATTAATCATAATTTGACATTAACATTTTTCTGCAACCTTGTAATCTCAATCCTAGATTTTTGACTAAGATTATTTATTAGAAATCGGGCATTTTTCTTAAGAATTGGATGTGACCAATTAGGATCAATTTGTAGAATGGGGTATAAAACAAAATTTCTTAAATGAGATCTTGGGTGAGGTAAAATTAGATCCTTTGAATTTTTATTTCTTATTTTTCCATTAAAATCAATTATATCTATATCAATAATTCTTGCTTCATTTTTTTTAGTTTTTTTTCTTCCAATTTTTTTTTCAATTAAATTAATTTTCTTTAAAAGGTCGAAATGATTTTCACTATAATTTGCTAATATCCCAATGTTTAAAAATTTAGGTAATTTTCTATTTGGATAAGAAGGTGTTTCATAAAAATTAGAAATTTTAGAAATCTTTAATTTTGACTCAATTAAAAGGTTTATTGCTATGGCAATATTATCATATCTTGATCCAAAAAATGAACTTAGGTTAGAACCAATGTTGAGGTGTATCATTTATTATTTTTGCTAAGTAATCTTGCTTTCTCACGATTCCAATCTCTTGTTTTTTTAACCTGTCTTTTATCATAAAGCTTTTTTCCTTTTGCTACTGCTATTTCTATTTTTACTTTCCCTTTAAAGAAATACATCTTAGTCGGAATAATAGTTAAACCTTCCTGATTTATTCTTCCAATCAATTTATTAATTTCTCGCCTTTTTAAAAGAAGTTTTCTTTCACCTTTAGGATTATGGTTGTTATAGGATGATTGTCTGTAAAGCGGGATATGAGAATTAATTAAAAATAATTCACCGTTGTTATCTATAGCGTATGAGTCTGCAATGCTTCCCTTGCCCTCTCTTAGCGATTTGACTTCTGATCCTTTTAACGCAATACCTGCCTCTAAAGTTTCTAAAAAAAAATAATTAAAACTAGCTTTTCTATTCAAACAAATTATTTTTCTTCCAGGCACTATATTTTGTTTCATTAAAGTAATTTAGCTACTTTAAGTGCTTCTGAAACTTTCTTTTTCGTTTCTTCTCTAATTTCAACTAATGGTAATCTTACAGATGGATTGCACATACCCAATAATGATGCTGCATATTTTACCGGTGATGGATTGCTTTCAATAAATAACGCTGAATGTAAAGGCTGTAAGACCTTATCTAAAGACTCTGCTGCTTCATTTTTTTGCTCACAAGCTTTTTGAAAATCAGAAGAAATTTTTGCTGCTATATTTGCTGTGACTCCAATAGCCCCCACTCCGCCTCTTTTGTTAAACTCAAGAGCATTATCGTCATTTCCAGTAAGCTGAATAAAATCTTTTCCCATTGCTTTTAATTGCTGATCTACTCTATTTAAGTCACCAGTTGCATCTTTTACACCGGCTATATTTTTTAATTCATATAGTTTGCTCATGGTTTCAACTGACATATCTATTACTGATCTTGACGGTATGTTATAAATTATAATTGGTATTCCAACGCTATCGTTTATCTTTTTATAATGTTGGTACAATCCCTCTTGAGTTGGTTTGTTGTAATATGGTGTAACAACTAATAATGCATCTGAACCAGCTTTCTCTGCGTATTGGGATAGTTCAACAGCCTCATCCGTCGAATTAGATCCTGTACCTGCTATAACTGGTATTTTTCCATTACATTCTTTGACTGCTATCTCAATAATTTTTTTGTGTTCACTATGAGATAAAGTGGGAGATTCTCCGGTAGTACCTCCAGGGACTATTCCATTGGTGTCATTTTTTAAGTGATAATCGATTAATCTTCTATATGTATTTTCATCAAGATTATCATCTTTAAATGGGGTTATTAATGCAACAATTGATCCTTTAAGCATAAAACAATATAAGGTAGATATCCTTAAACTTATGCTTAATAGATTAATTAGTCTAGTATTTTTATTATCATTTTTGAAAATTAGTATCGTTTATTCTGAGACAGATTTCCTATTACCGCAAAAAAAACCTTCAATTTTTAAAAAATCCGAAAAACAGATTCAAGAAAGTATTAATAAAAATCTACCTGTGCCAAAGCCATTATTAGAAAAAAAAGGTGAGACTAAACCAGCCGTAGCTGAACAAAAAAAAGAGCTGGCTAAAAAAAAAGAAATAACAGAAGTTAAAGAAAAAGTAAAAACTCAATTATCATCTACATTTGTTTACCCTAGAAAAAAACCAATTACATATAAAATTTCATCAAAGGAAGTAAAAAGTTCAAAAGTTCTCAATAAAAAAGATTTTGATAGAGCAAAAGAAACAATTGATTTTATTAAACAAAAAAAATGGAATAGTGCTTTAAAAAGTGCCCAAAAGGTTAAAGATAGTGAGTTCAGAAAATTAATTACTTGGATGCATCTTAAAACTACTAGAAATGGAGCATCATTTAGTGAATATAAAAAATTTATAGAACAAAATGATTATTATCCAAGAATTAACAGAATAAGATATTTAGCAGAAGAAAAAATTTATTTAAGAAATAATTCACCAACATCAATAATTAATTGGTTCGAAAAATATCCTCCCTTAGGTGGTTTAGGTAAAATTAAATTAGCTGAGGCCTATTTAGAACAAGGAAAGCTAGAAAAGGTCAAAGAATTAATTAAAGAAGGATGGATCACTGCTGAGATAAGAAAAAATGATTTGGGTTATTATAGAGCTAAATTTAAAAAATTTATCTCATCAGATGATCATGTAAAAAGAGCTGATTATTTAGCATGGGAAAGGAAATATTGGGATCTGAAAAGAATGCTTAAATATTTGCCTACAGATCAAAGGGCTCTTTATAATGCTAGGCAAATTTTAATGAGTAACTCTTACGGTGTGGACAATGCAATAGCAAAGGTGCCTCAATATTTAAAAAAAGATCCTGGTCTAGAATTTGATAGATTAAGATGGAGAAATCGAAGAGGACGATTAGAAGGTTCTTTGGAAATTTTATATCAAAACGCAAATAAAACTGAGTCTCAAATGGTAAGGCCAGATAAGTGGTGGGAACAGAGAGAAAGTGTGACTAGAAGTTTAATTTACAAAAAAAGATACAAGACAGCGTATAAGGTTGCAAGTGAACATTCATTATCATCTGGTCCATCTTTTGCTGAAGCTGAATGGCTATCTGGTTGGATAGCTCTAACATTTTTAAAATCACCTGAGTATGCAATTAGTCATTTTCAAAACTTTTATAACAATGTTGGATATCCGATAAGCTTAGCTAGAGGAGCATATTGGTTAGGAGAGTCATACGAAAAATTAAATGAAAAGGAAACTGCTAAAAAATTTTTTTCAGAAGCAGCAAAATTTCCAATGACTTATTATGGACAACTCGCTTTCAATAAGGTTAATCCTGGTGGGAATTTTGAATTAAGAGACGAAAGTAATTTTGATAAGGATTATGAAAAAGAGTTTAAAAAAAATAAACTTATTAAACATGTAATTCTGTTACATGAACTTGATGCAAGCCAATATGCTAAAGATATTCTTAAACATTTGGCTGAACTTAATATTGAAAAAGGTAGTGAAGTATTAGCAGCAGAGTTATCTACATCTGTTGAAAGATACGATTTTGCAATTCAAATATCAAAGAAAGCATCCTATGAAAAAAGATTTTTGAATAAATATAATTATCCGGTGATTGCTACTCCAAAAATTGTAAATAATAAACAGATGCCTAAACAAGAAATTATTCTTGCAATAATTAGACAAGAAAGTGAATTTGACAGAAAAGCTAATAGTTGGGCTGGAGCTAGAGGAATGATGCAATTAATGAAGTATACTGCTAAGATTGTAGCTAAACAAGCAAAACTACCCTACAGTATAAGTAGATTAACTGCAGATCCAGAATACAACATTAAACTTGGCTCTTATTATTTTAATGGATTGCTTAATGATTATAATGGTGTTTTCCCATTTGCTATTGCTGCGTACAACGCGGGACCAAATAGAGTTAAAACTTGGAGAAGAGTGAACGGAGACCCATCTAAAGGTCAAATTACCTATATTAACTGGATTGAACAAATTAGATTTGAAGAAACTAGAAATTATGTTCAACGAGTTCTAGAAAACATTAATGTTTACAAATATATTTTAAGAAAAGAGCCGGTTCAAATAGACAGCTATTTTAACTAAATGGCGGTGAGAGAGGGATTCGAACCCTCGGTAGCATAGTTAAATACTACGGAAGTTTAGCAAACTCCTGGTTTAAACCAACT
Source organism: uncultured Pelagibacteraceae bacterium (assembly GCA_902597175.1). GTDB lineage: Bacteria > Pseudomonadota > Alphaproteobacteria > Pelagibacterales > Pelagibacteraceae > Pelagilacustribacter. The sequence continues at coordinate 24,214 of CACJWN010000007.1, forward strand.
CACCCATCTCACCATAAGCTTTACGTATCTTTATAAAGAAAATTAACTTATATTGCACCAAATTTGTAATGCAACAAAAACAATTATCAGGAATTTTTTATGCAGCTTTTGCATCTCTTTGGTGGGGTGTTGTGGGGACGATTTTTTTCAAATTTGTATCTTTTGCATCATTTATTGAACTAACTGTTCACAGAACTATTTGGACAGCAGTTCTATTAATTCTAACAACGAGTTTTTATAAAAAATGGCCAGAATTTAATAAAATTTTCAAAAAGAGAAAAAATCAATTATTGCTCTTTTTGTCAGGTTTGTTGGTAAGTATAAATTGGGGCACCTGGCTTTATGCCGTCAGTGTAAATAGATTATTAGACTCAAGTTTAGGATATTATATCTATCCAATAATAAGTGTCTTTTTAGGAAGAGTTTTTTTGAGAGAAAAACTTAATAGAAATCAGTTTATTGCTGTAATACTAGTTGTAATTTCCTTATTTTACTTTTTACTAAAGTTAGGTGAATTACCTTGGATTGGTTTAACAGTTGCAATAACTTTTAGTATTTATGGATTAATAAGAAAAAAAATTAAAGTATCATCAGATATAGGACTATTAATTGAAACTTTGTTAATTTCTCCAATTGCAATCGCATTATTTATTTATCTAATAAATTTAAACTTAAATGTTTTTTCATATAAAGAACCTCTTTTATCTTTTTATTTATTTTGGTCTGGCTTTATGACTTTAGTCCCTCTTTTTTTGTATACCTTAGGATTTAAAATTATTGGTATCGGTCCAGCAAGTATGATTTTATTTTTAACTCCAACATCTCAATTTATTTTGGGAATAACTTATTTTGATGAGATTCTAACTTTGGAAAAGTTTTTTGGTTTCGTAATAATTTGGATAGCTGTAGCTATTTATCTTAACGAATTACGTAAAGAGTAAGTCGTAATTATTATAAATGGTACAATTAAAGCTAAAATAAATGAGATAAATAGAAGGTTTGATAAGATAATCGGACTAAAATTTTCTACAGACATAATATTTCCCACTAATAAACTTGATTGGAAATTCTGACTTGGGAAAAATAATAATCCTGAGCTTAATCCTAAAATTATTGATATTAAAGATAATCTTGTATTAATTTTTTTTTTAAAAAAACCATAGAATACGGTAACAACAGCTGCACAACAAAGGAGATCAGCAAATAAAAATAAATATAAGATACTATAACCTTTAGAAGCAAAAACAAAAACAATCACACATAGTAATAAAATTAATTTATTACTTTTATTTTTTATTTCTCTACCACTTAAAAATTTATTAATTTCTTTTCCATCAATTATTATAAGACTTGAAATAGCATTAATTAACGTATCGATCGTGCTTAATGTTAAAGCTAAGGCTAAAACTAAAATAGAAACTATTATAAAAACATTATCATTTAATAACATCAATTTAAAAAAAGCTAAATCAGCTATTATTTTAGGGTCGATAGAAAATGATATAAGACCTGTGTAGCCCATCCATAAAACAATCAAAAAAGAAATAATTGATGAATAAATTAAACTTTTTTTTAAAATAAGGTTGTTTTTTGCGGCGAATACACGTTGCCAATTACCCTGATGAAATAAATTTGTTGCTGCTACAGCAATAAAAAATGTCAGTCCAGCAGTGTAATTTGGGATATAATTTTTACTTACAAGTTTTGTAGAATTTTTTTTGATTAATTCATAACTATTTATTTCTAAGTTTCCTAAAATTAAAAATATAGAAAATAATATTATTACTAAGACTATTAGAAATTGATATTTATCTGTAATAATTGAAAGCTTAAATCCGCCTCTCAATATATATAAAAGACACATGATTAAAGTTAGTCCAGATGTTATCCATAAAGGTGTTTTTGAGATTAAATTTAATAAAAAAGCTATTGCTGTTACTTCGGCTATTAAGAAAATTGTTAAATAAAATAAAATTAAAATTAGTATTATCTTTAAAATCCCAGTCCCAAATTTTCTTTTTACAAACTCAGTTAAAGACATTCCATTAGGAAATTCTCTCCTTATTTTTGGACCAAAATTTAATAAAAATAACATAGGTGCAGCCGTACCTAACGCATATCCAATTACTGCACCTATTCCTCCCCAGGTAGCTGCTGAAGCTGGTCCAAATAATATCCAAGCTCCCAAAGCAGATGCTGATAAACTCGTTGTTAATGAAAAAATACTTTCATTTCTGTCACCGATTATGTAGCTTTTGTTATCTGAAACTTTTTTTAAATTTATATAACCTAAAGCGATAAAAAAAGCTCCTACCCCTAGAGTAATAATTAATGTTGTTTGTGTTGATAGGTATATATCTTTCATTTATCCCTCACTGAATTACCGGTCAGGTTCTTTGGGTATGATCTCAGTCTTTATGACACCCCTTATACAAATTATATATTTATTTTAGGTAAGAAGTCAAATGAAGCTGTATCTATTCTAGATGAATGTTCCCTTCTCATTTTCCAATCATTACTTATACCAGCTTGAGCTATACTGATTGCATTTCGTCCATATTTTGCATTGGTAAAATCGATTGCTCTCATTAATGGTTGAGATTTATTCTCTAAAATTGGCGCTAATAAATTTAGCTCTTTTTCAGAAGCGTCTCTAAGCTTCGATAAAATGACCCCAGCTTTTTGGTAGAAATAACCATATTTATAAATCTTTCCCAGTCCAGTAATCGCAGTTTTTACAAGTTCGATGCTGTTATTAGTTGCTACCGGCAATTCAATAGTAATAGAATTGGAATAGTATTTTCTATTTTTATCAAATGGGCTTGTTCTGATAAATATTGTAACAGCTCTTGTAGTTTGTTTATCTGTTCTTATTTTTTCTGACGCATTTAAACAATGAGTAGTTATAGACTCTTTTAATTTATCTAAACTCTCAACTTTTTTTCCAAACGATCTTGATACACAACAACTTTTTCTTCTTGTTTCCTCGGTTTCTAAATCTATACAAGAAATTCCCCTTAACTCCATTACTGTTTTCGCACCTAAAACATTTGTGCTTTTCTTAACCCATGTATTTGAAATATTTTTTAGTTTATAAGCATTGTCTATTCCATTTTTAATATATAGCTTTGATAACTGTTTTCCTACTCCCCATACATCTGCAATATCAAAATCTTTTAATATATTATCAATATTTTCTTTTAAAAATATTACTCCTGCTTTATTTTTTTTAGCTATATGATTGGCAACTTTACTTAAAGTTTTTGTATTTGAAATTCCTACACTCGTTGGTATTCCTGTCCATTTTAAAACTCTTTCTCTTATTTGTTTTCCGTATTCTTCAACATGTTCATCTTTGATATGTGATAAATCTAAAAATGCTTCGTCTATAGAATAGATTTCAATTTTATCAGTGAAACCTTTTAAAACTTTCATCACTCGTCTAGAAAGGTCTCCGTATAATGCGTAGTTTGAAGAAAATATCTGAACGTTGTTTTTTTTAACCAAATCTTTAACTTTAAAATATGGTTCTCCCATTCTTATTCCAAGTTTTTTTGCTTCAGTAGATCTTGATATTACACATCCATCATTATTAGATAACACTACGACTGGTACATTTTGTATTTTAGGATTAAATAATCTTTCACAAGAAACATAAAATGAATTACAGTCAATTAATGCAACTTTTTTTCTACTGCTGTTTGTGTATGACATATGTTACTACTCCCCAAATTATTATTTCTGGATTTTCTGTTAAATTAATTCGATCTGATGTATTTCTTGAACCTGATGTTAAGTAGTTGTTACCCTTACTTTTAACCAGAGTTTTAACTACAAGTTCTTCATTGATATTTGCTATAACAGTGGAAAAATTTTTTGGGTTTAAACTTTTATCTACTATTAATAGATCTCCATCATGTATGCCCACATTAGTCATAGATTTACCCTGTACTCTAATGATGAAAGTGGCTGGTGCATTTGCTATGAGATGAGAGTTTAGATCTATATCGTCCTCGATATAATCTGTTGCCGGAGAAGGAAAACCGGCTCCCACTTTATGTAAATAATAAGGTATTGTTAGCTTCATAAATGTTCTTGTTTTGTTCTTTATAGCTGATAAACTACCTTTCAGTCAACCCCTTTTCAAAAGGTTGTTAAAGTGGGTCAAATTGCAAATCGAAAAAAAGAGAGAGATTAGCTAATAACATAATGTGATTAAAAAAATTTTTTCAATATTATTAGTATTACTTGTAACAACAAGTGCTCAAGCGGCATCAAAACTAGACTCTATCAAAAAAAGTGGAGAGTTAAGAGTTGGTACGACAGGAGACTGGGATCCAATGTCAATGAAAGATCCAAAAACAAACAAGTACAAAGGATTTGATATTGATGTGATGAATGAATTAGCTAAAGATTTAGGCGTGAAAGTGAAATTTGTGCCTGCGGAGTGGAAAACTATTGTTGCAGGAATAACAGCTGATAGATACGATATATCAACAAGTGTAACTAAAACACCAAAAAGAGCAGAAGTAGCTGGGTTTACCGCTACATATTACAAGTATGCAACAGTTCCACTTGTTTTAAAAAAGAATTTAAAAAAGTTTTCAACTTGGGAGTCTTTAAACAATAGTAGTGTTACAATAGCTACAACGTTAGGAACATCTCAGGAAGAAAAAGCAAAAGAATTTTTTCCAAAATCAAAACTTCAATCCGTTGAAGCTCCTGCAAGAGACTTTCAAGAAGTTTTAGCAGGAAGAGCTGATGGAAATATAACAAGTTCAACAGAAGCAAACAAACTAGTTATTAAATATCCTCAATTAGCTATAGTTCCTGATGGAGGAAAAAATCCAGCATTTTTAGCTATGATGGTTCCAAAAGGTGATAAGGTGTGGAATGATTACGTCAGCAATTGGATTAAGAAAAAGAAATCATCCGGATTTTTTAAAACTTTACTGGCAAAGTACGATCTAAAAAGCTTATAATTTAAGTTTCAATACCTCCCATTTACAAATATAGTCAATAAGTGAAATTTTTAAAAATAATTTCTATTCTATTTTTGCTTCAAGGATGTAGTTCTAACTATGAATGGGGTTGGTATATTCTAAGTCCAGATAATATAGATGGTTTAACTAATCTTAAATTTTTAATTAGTGGAATTACAACTACGATTTATATTTCAGTAGTTTCAATAATTCTAGCTATGATTATCGGTTTGATAGTTGCTTTACCTTCATTGTCAAATAATAAATTCTTAACTTATTTTAATATAACATACGTAGAAATAGTTAGAGCCATCCCTTTATTAGTTTTAATTCTTTGGATTTATTATGGTCTTCCAATCATGATTGGATTGAGTTTCTCGCCATTCGTATCTGGAATAATAGCTTTGACCATTAGTGAGAGTGCGTTTCAAGCAGAAATTTTTAGAGCAGGAATTAATTCAATTTCAAAAGGTCAACATGAAGTATCAGAATCTTTAGGAATGGATTTCTGGAGAAAGATGAGATTAGTAATTCTTCCGCAAGCAATTAAAGTTGTATTGCCAGCTATGGGAAATCAATTTGTTTATGTATTAAAAATGTCCTCTCTAGTATCAATTATAGGTATAGGAGATTTAACAAGAAAAGCTAATGAGCTGGTCACCACCACTTATAGGCCCTTAGAAATATATACTTTTTTAATTCTAGAATACTTGGTGCTAATCCTAGTAGTATCCTATTTTGTGAGAAAATTAGAAAATAAACTAGAATACAAATAATTTTTTAAAAGAAATCCTAAATACTCTCTTTAAAAAGAATGGTACAAAAGTTAATACAACTAATCCCATCATCCAATTTGTTACTAAAATCGTATAAAAAATATCTTGATATTCACCGTTTCTAATATTTATTACATACCATAACGACATAAATGGTATTAACGTTAGTCTTAGGATTGTCATGTACAAACTAAAAATTGGTCTTTTGAGTGCCTGAAATAAAGCAGAGGTAATAAAGAAAACAGGATAAACCGGTCCAATTAAAGCTGCTACCTGTAAGTAAAGTGCTCCTCTTCGGATTACTTCTAAATCATTAGTAAAAAAAGAGATTATGATTTCTGAAGTTAGATAAACAAATATACCTGCTAATACCATAAATCCTGAACCAAACATTAGAGCTTTTCCATACACTTCTTTTACTCTGAAATACATTTTTGCCCCAAAGTTTTGACCTGCAATTGATAAAACAGCGGTATTTAAACCTATAACTGGTAACAATAAAACTTGTTCAATTCTAACAGCAGTACCATAACCCGCTGTAGCTAATTCTCCAAACTGGCCAACAAAATAGAAAATATTAAATACTCCAAACATTATCATCAACATAGTAAACATTATTGGTACTGATTGTTTAAAAAGCGAGCTTAAGTAATCAATTTTTGGTTTAAAGCATTCTAGATAAAGGAATTTTTTTAATTTACAGCAATAAACTTTATTAGCTAAATATATTAAGCCGATACACTGAGAAACTATTGTAGCAATAGCTAAACCTGCAATTCCAAATGCTGGTATAAATCCATAACCAAATATGAATAATGGATTTAAAAAAATATTTAAGAAAAAAGTAAAAATTAAAACATTTCTGTAACTTTTTGTATCACCTTGAGCATTTAATGTTCCATTCAAAGATAATTGAACTAATACAATGACAGCTCCAAAAAAAATAATATCTAAGTATTCACGTGTTAAAATTATACTTTCTTCAGTAGAACCCATAATTCTTAAAAGTTCATCAGAAAAATTTAAACCAAATAAAGTTACGAAAATTGAAACTACAACTGCTAATATTATTGACTGAGCAACGTACATTGATGCTTTTCTATCCTCTTTGGCTCCAATTGAATTACTAATTAAAGCTGTAGTTCCGGCTCCAATACCAACCGCAACAGCTATTGCTATAAAATAAATTGGCCAGGATTTTGCAATTGCTGCTAGCGCCTCTGGTGAAATTCTTCCAGCAAAATAAGTATCGACTAGATTGTAAAAAGTTTGAAAAAGAGATCCTGTACTTGCAGGTATGGTTACTTTTCTAAGAAGCTGCCAAATCGAACCTTTAGTCAAATCCATAATTAAAATTCCTTTTGGAACTTATGCTTTCTTCCAGCTTTTTTAGCAAGGTTAATTTGATTTTGCCTCATACGAAATCTAGTTTTTTGTGAATTTGAGAGTGTGTCATAACACCTAGGACATGAAACACCCTCCTCGTATTTGTTAGATTTTTTGTCTTTTGGTGAAAAAGGTTTTCTACAACCACTACATATGGAATAGGTTCCTTGTTTTAATTTGTGTTTAAGAGATATTCTATTATCAAAAACAAAACACTCTCCTTTCCATAGACTGTCTTTCCTTTGGATTTTATTTAAATAATTAAGTATCCCGCCTTTTAACTGGAAAACTTTCTTAAAACCTTTTCTTTTTAAAAATATTGAGGCTTTTTCACACCTAATACCCCCGGTACAAAACATTGCTACAGGTTTAGCCTTATCGATTTTTTCTAAATATTTTGGAAAATCTCTAAAATTTTGAACATTTGGATTTATAGAATTTTTAAAAGTACCCACATCATATTCAAATGGCTTTCTAGCGTCTACGACCAAAGTTTCTTTATTTGAAATAAGTTTATTCCATGACTTCCCAGAAATATATCTATTAAGTTTTTTATTCTTTGAGTTTATTTTTAAACCAAGTGGAACAACTTCATTTTTAATTTTTATTTTACCTTTGTGGAATGGTTGAAAATGACTTCGAGACATATTCTTACTGTCAAAATCTTTAAAATTAAATACTTTTTTTAAAGATTTAATTATCTGGTTAATATTTCTTCTCTTTCCAGCGATTGTTCCATTAATTCCTTCTTGGGAAAGTATAATTGTACCACTTATGTTATTTTTTAAAATTTCTCTTTGCAGAGACTCTTTATTTTTCTTTAAAAAATTAATTTTTTTAAACCTATAAAATCCAAAAACAGTGAACATTATTTTTTAATACAAATTGTTAATCCATCACCAATGGGAATGATATTTTTTATCACTCTATTATCGTCTTTTATATATTTGTTAAATTCTCTAATAATATTGGTGAATTTATCATTTTTTGAATTATCGGCTACGTCACCATGCCATAAGACATTATCAATTATAATAAGTCCATTTTTACCAATTAATACAATACTTTTTTCATAATAATTTATATAATTCTCTTTATCTGCATCAATAAAAACCAGATCAAATTTTTGTTTAGCATTTTCTAGTTCATTCAAACTCTCAAGTGCTGGCTTTATAATTTGTGTTATCTTGTTTTCATTAGCCTTATCGTAAAAAGATTTTGCTTTTTTACTAAATTCAACGTTTTTATCTAAGCTAATTAAAGATCCATCATCAGGCAATGATAAGGCCATTGATAAAGCGCTGAAACCTGTAAAACTCCCAATTTCTAAAACTTTTTTTGTATTAGATGTTTTAATTAATGTTTGAAGAAATTGCGCTTGTGAAATAGAAATTTGCAATTTCTTTTGATCACCAAGACTAAGATTATAATTTAAGATCTCTTTTTGAACGTCAGTAAGATCATCAGAGTGCTCAATAATATACTTTTCAAGATTATCTGTTAAATCTAATTTTTTAGGCATAATTAGCCTTTTAAAAGTTTTTTTAGAATTTCGTTTGTTAATTGAGGGTTAGCTTTTCCACCAGATAATTTCATAACCTGTCCAACAAAAAAACCAAATAATTTTTCTTTTCCAGCTTTGTATTGATCAACTTTATCTTTATTTTTTGATAATATTTCATTAATAATCTTCTCTAATTCTTTAGGATCACTTTGCTGTTTCATTCCTTTTGACTCTATAATTTTTTTTGGATTATCTCCGCTTTCAACCATAATTTCGAAAACTTCTTTTGCTATTCTTCCTGAAATTTCTCCGGATTTAATTGCTTGAACTAACTCTGCGAAATATTTTGCTGATATAGGAGATTTTGATATATCAAGCCCCCTATCATTTAACATTGCAAATAAATCTCCCATCATCCAAGTAGCTGCAAGTTTTTTATCAGATAATTTTGCAACTTCTTCGTAATAGTCAGATATTTCTTTTTCTGAGACTAAAACATTTGCTTCATATGCATTTAGTCCATACTCTTTTACAAATCTTTCCTTTTTTTTATCAGGAAGCTCTGGAAGAGATTTTTTTAAGTCATCGATTAATTTTTGTTCTAACTTTAATGGAAGAAGATCTGGATCAGGAAAATATCTATAATCATGTGCATCTTCTTTGGATCTCATTGATCTTGTTTCATTTTTTTTTGTGTCGAAAAGTCTTGTCTCTTGATCTATTTTTTTACCATTTTCTATTAGTTCAACTTGTCTTGCAGCTTCATATTCTATTGCCATCTGCATAAATTTTATAGAATTTACATTTTTGATTTCACAACGTGTTCCAAAATTTGTATCACCTTCTTTTCTTACAGATACGTTTACATCTGCTCTAAGTGATCCCTCTTGCATATTTCCATCACAGGTACCTAAATATCTCATTATTGATCTTAATTTTTTTATGTAAGCATTAACTTCATCTGGTGACCTAAGATCTGGTTTGCTAACAATTTCCATTAAAGCAATTCCTGAACGATTTAAATCTACGTAAGTGTTAGATGGATCCATATCATGAATACTTTTACCCGCATCTTGCTCGAGATGAAGTCTCTCTATGCCAATTTCTTTTGACCCGTAAGGCATATCTAATAAAACTTTACCTTCCCCTACGATAGGATTTTTATACTGAGATATTTGATAACCTTGAGGTAAATCTGCATAGAAATAATTTTTCCTATCAAAAACTGAATAATTATTTATTTTAGCATTTAAACCAAGGCCAGTTCTTACTGCTTGCTTAACACATTCTTCATTGATTACCGGTAACATTCCTGGAAAAGCAGAGTCAATCAAACTCACTTGATTATTAGGATCAGCACCAAATTTAGTTGATGACCCAGAAAAAAGTTTGGATTTAGATAAAACTTGAGCATGAACTTCAAGCCCTATCACAACTTCATATTTCCCTTTTTCTCCCTTAATAAAATAATCAAATTTTTCTTTGCTCATGACCACCACTTTTTAATTTCATTTTTAAAACCACAGTTTTTTTCAAATGCATAACCAATATTAAGAATTTTTTGCTCGTCTAATGTTTTGCCAATAAGCTGTAAACCTAAAGGATGACCTTGCTTATCAACACCTGCAGGCATTGATAAAGCTGGTAGACCAGCTAAATTTACAGGCACAGTAAAAATATCATTCAAATACATAGAAACAGGATCATTTGTTTTTTCTCCTATTTTAAATGCTGAACTTGGTGTTGATGGTGTAAGAATAGCATCTATTTTTTTAAAACTATCATCAAAATCTTTTTTAATTAGTTGTCTAACTTTTTGTGCTTTAAGATAATAAGCATCATAATAACCTGATGAAAGAACATAAGTTCCAATTAATATTCTACGTTTAACCTCATCTCCAAAACCTTCAGACCGAGTTTTTTCATACATCTCAATTAAATCCTTTCCTTGTTTTGATCTATAACCATATCTAACTCCATCATACCTGGCTAAATTGGACGAAGCTTCAGCTGGAGCAACTATGTAATAAGTAGGTAAAGCATATTTTGTATGAGGCAATGAAATATCAATTAATTGTGCGCCAAGATCTTTTAATATCTTTTTTCCTTTTTCCCAGAGTTCATCAACTTCTTTAGGCATATTGTCAACACGATATTCTTTTGGAATTCCAATTTTTAGACCTTTAATATTATCTTTTAAATTTTTTGAATATTGTTCTTTCTTTTTATTTATTGAAGTAGAATCTTTTTCATCAAACCCAGACATAGCCTCCAACATAATTGCACAGTCTTTAATAGTTTTTGTCATTGGACCAGCTTGATCCAAAGAAGATGCAAAAGCTACGATACCCCATCTAGAACATAAACCATAAGTTGGTTTTAAACCTACTGTGCCTGTGAAAGAAGCTGGTTGTCTTATTGATCCACCTGTATCTGTTCCAATTGTGGCTGGAGTTAAGTCAGCAGCTAAAGCAGATGAGGATCCTCCAGATGAACCGCCAGGTACTAATTGATCTCCTACTGGATTAATTACATTTCCATAATAACTTGTTTCATTAGAAGAGCCCATTGCAAACTCATCACAATTTAATTTTCCTAAAAGAAAAGACCCATGGTCCCATAAATTTTTTGTAATTGTTGACTCATAAGATGGAATAAAATTATTTAAAATGTTACTTCCAGCAGTTGTTTTTATATTTTCTGTACAAAATAAATCTTTTACAGCTAAAGGTATTCCAGGAAGTAATTGATCAAAATTTGGTTTATTATCAAATTGTTTTGCGTTATTTAAAGCTTGATCAAATGTTGTAGTAACAAATGCATTTAACTTTTTTGCACTTTCAATATTTTTTACATATGCTTTAGTTAATTCTGTAGATGAGACTTTTTTCGTTTTTACGTTTTCTATAATTTCATTTAGACTTTGATTTGTAATATCAGCCATTACTCCACCACCTTAGGAACTACAAAAAATTCTTCATTCTCTTTAGGAGAATTTTTCAGAATTTTCTCTCTTATCTTGCCATCACTAATTTCATCTTTTCTCGATCTTAATGACTGATTAAGTATAGAAGTTAATGGTTCAACTTTATCTGTATTTAGTTCATTTAATTGCTCTATAAACTTAAAAATAGAGTTTAAATCTTTTGTTAGACTCTCAACTTTGGCTTCATCAACTGAAATTCGAGCTAATTTTGCAACATATTTAATTTTTTCTTTATCTAGGGACATTTGTGAAATAAGTTAATTTAAATGTGTTTTATCACAAATTAGGTAAATTTCATGCTTGATATTGAAGAATTTAAGAAAAAACTCGATAAAAAGTCTAGGTTAATGGGAATTGACCCAGGTAGAAAACGTGTTGGTATAGCCATTTCTGATGAAAATAAAATTATTGCAACTCCTTATACAACTTTAATAAAGAATAAATATTCTGAATTTCTCAAAGAAATAATAAAGATTTTTAATGAAAATCAGATTAAAGGTATAGTTGTTGGCAATCCAATCAATATGGACGGATCATCTAGTCAATCGTCGCAATCAGCTAAAGATTTAGCTATTAATCTATCAAAAGATGTTACTGAAAATGTCACTTTATGGGATGAGAGATTATCAAGTCAGGGAGCGTTCAATTTATCCAATGATTTAGCATCAAACACGTCAAAAAAAATAAGCAAATTAGATGAGAATTCTGCACAATTTATACTTCAAGGAGCCCTGGACTACTTAACTAAAGAAAATACTTGATCTGATACTATAAAACGCCTATAGAGTTGATTTTAATGGCAGTTAAGAAAAACAATACAGCTATTAAAAACTCTCCCAAACATCTTCTTGGTATCCAAAACCTTTCAATATTAGAAGCTAAAGCAATATTAGATGAAGCAAAAAAATTTATTAAATTAAACAGAAGTAATTCAAAAAAATTAGATGTACTAAGAGGAAAAACTCAAATTAATTTATTTTTTGAACCATCCACAAGAACTCAAAGTTCGTTTGATCTAGCAGGTAAAAGATTAGGTGCAGATGTAATGTCTATGAACATGGACAACTCAGCGCTTAAAAAAGGTGAAACTTTAATTGATACAGCAATGACTTTAAACGCGATGCACCCTGACTTAATTGTAATTAGACATCAAGATTCTGGTGCACCAAATTTATTATCTCAAAAAGTTAATTGTGCAGTTATAAATGCTGGTGATGGAAGAAGAGAACACCCTACTCAAGCTTTACTTGACGCTTTAACAATAATTAACAGAAAAGGTAAGATTGAAGGACTGAAAATAGCAATTTGTGGTGACATACTTCACTCAAGAGTAGCTAGATCAAATATTTATTTAATGAACATGTTAGGTGCTGAAGTAAATGTAATAGCACCTAAAACATTAATGCCAAAATCAATAAATAGAATGGGAGTAAAGTCTTTTACAGATATGAAGAAGGGTCTTGAAGGTTGCGACATTGTAATGATGTTAAGATTGCAAAATGAAAGAATGCAGGGTTCATTCTTACCTTCAAAAAGAGAATATTATGAATTTTACGGTTTAACTCCAGAAAAATTAAAATTTGCAAAAAAAGATGCACTGATTATGCATCCCGGTCCAATGAATAGAGGAGTAGAAATAGATACAAAACTTGCAGACGACATAAACGTTAGTTTGGTTAAAGAGCAAGTTGAATTAGGTGTAGCAATAAGAATGGCTTGTTTAAAAAAGTATTGTAAATAAATGAAAGAAAAAATTTTTATTAATGCTAGAATTATAGATCCATCACAAAGCATGGATGAGAAAGGCTCTTTAATTTTAAATGATAAAGGAAAAGTAAAAGCTATAGGAAAAAATGTAAAAAAAACTGACGCTAATAAAGATGCTGAGATAATTGATTTAAAAGACAATATTTTAATTCCAGGGTTAGTAGATATGAAGGCTTTTGTAGGCGAGCCAGGATACGAATATAAGGAAAACTTTAGAACTCTTAGCCAAGCAGCTTTAGCTGGAGGGGTAACATCTATAGTAACTATGCCTAATACGAAACCCATTATTGATAACGTTTCGATGGTTGATTTCATTATTAGAAGAGGAAGAGACAAAGCTAATGTTAACCTTTTTCCTTGTGCTTCAATAACTAAACAATGTGAAGGTAAGCTGATGACTGAGTTTGGTTTACTCTCTGGTAGAGGAATAATTGGCTTTAGCGATGTTAATAAAACTATTCAAAATACAGAGCTAATGTCTAGGATAATGGATTATGCTTCTGATATTGGGGTTTTGATAATGCAACATGCAGAAGACTATGAGTTATCAAAAAACGCTTGTATCAACGACGGAGAAATAGCTACAAGACTTGGGCTACAAGGTGTATCAGCTCTAGCTGAAAAAATAATAATTGAAAGAGACTTAAGTTTACTTAGTGAATATCCTTGTAGATATCACATAAATCAAATTTCATCTAAACAATCTTTAGATGTTATTAGAAAAAATAAAAATAATGGTAAAAAATTTAGCGTAGGTGTCTCAATTAATAATTTATCACTAAATGAAAATGATATTGGTGAATTTAAGACTTTTTTAAAATTGTCTCCTCCCCTTAGGCTTGAAGAAGATAGATTATCACTTGTTCAAGGTATCAAAGATGGGTTAATAGATGTAATAGTTTCAGATCATTTACCTGAGGATGAAGAAAGCAAAAGACTACCATTCGCACAAGCAGCTACAGGCGCTATTGGTGTAGAGACCCTGCTGCCTCTTTCTTTAGAGATGTATCACAATGAGTCTCTTCCTCTTAATAAAATTATAGAAACTTTAACCGTCAACCCTGCTAAAATATTAAATATAAAAAAAGGAACTTTAGCAAAAGGGTCAGATGGTGATATTTGTATATTTGATTTAGAGGCACCATGGAGAGTGGACGCTGATAAACTGAAATCTAAATCAAAAAATACAGCTATTGAAAATAGAAATCTTCAAGGCAAAATTTTAATGACTTATCTTAATGGTGAACTAGTCTACTCAAACTGATGGAAATGAATTTAATAATAGTTGCTGTGTATTCTTATTTATTAGGATCTATTCCTTTTGGATTAGTTTTAACAAAAATATTTTTAAAAAAGGATATTAGAGAAATTGGATCAGGAAATATTGGAACCACAAACGTTTTAAGAACTGGAAAAAAATCTCTAGCAATTGCTACCCTCATACTTGATTTATTAAAAGGATATTTTTCTATAGCTCTAACATTTATTTATTTTGAAAATCTAATTTCATACTCTGCCTTGATTTGTTTTATCGGTCATATTTTTCCTGTTTGGTTGAAATTTAGAGGTGGTAAAGGAGTTGCAACTTATCTAGGAGTCGTATTAGCACTTTCATTTAAATTTTTTCTAATTTTTGGACTTACTTGGCTTGTTTTATCTTTTTTATTTAGATACGCGTCATTATCTTCGATCATTTCATCTTTAATTGTTTTTGTTTATTCATATTTTTTTATAAATAATTTTTCTTTAATACTTTTTATTTTTTTTGTAATTATCATATACACACATCGGGAAAATATAGTTCGATTAAAAAATTCCGAGGAAAGTAAAATTAAGTTATAATTGTTGTCTTTTCTAGTTTTTAAATAATAAATTTGACAAATTCGTTTAATTTTGAAAATAAACGAATAATGAACTTAGTAATTGTTGAAAGTCCAGCGAAAGCAAAAACAATAAATAAATATTTAGGTAAAGATTATTTAGTTTTAGCTAGCTATGGACACATAAGAGACCTTCCTTCAAAAAATGGGTCTGTTGATCCTGAAAATAAATTTAAAATGGAATGGGAAATAGATTCTTTTTCAAAAAAATATTTAAAAGAAATTACAAATGCTGCCGAAGACTCTGATAAAATTATTTTAGCTACGGACCCTGATCGTGAAGGTGAAGCTATTGCATGGCACGTTAAAGAAGTCTTGGATAAAAAAAAATTATTAAAAGATAAACATCTTGAGCGAGTTGTTTTTAATGAGATTACGAAGAAAGCAATCCTTGATGCTATTAAAAATCCAAGAGAAATTCATTTACCTTTAGTTGAAGCTTATCTAGCACGAAGAGCTTTGGACTATCTTGTAGGATTTAATATCTCACCAATCCTTTGGACAAAATTACCTGGGTCAAAATCAGCGGGAAGAGTTCAATCAGTAGCCTTAAAACTTATTACTGAAAGAGAAAAGGAAATAGAATTATTTAAACCAGAAGAATACTGGACACTTACATCGGACTTTACGAACAAAGATAATAAAAATATTTTCTCGAAATTAAGTTTATTTAATGGAGAAAAAATTGAAAAATTTTCTTTCAAAAGTAAAGTCGAAATACAAAAAGCGGTTGATATAATCAATAAAACAAAATTTAAAATTACTGATGTGAATACAAAAGTATTTAGAAGAAACCCCCTAGCTCCTTTTACAACATCAACTTTACAACAAACTGCTTCGGGGCGATTTGGTTTTGGAGCTTCCAGAACAATGCAGATTGCACAACGACTTTATCAAGGAATAGATATCGAGGGTGAAACCACTGGATTAATTACTTATATGAGAACTGATGGAACTAATATTTCAAAAGAAGCAATTGATGACTTTAGAAAATTCATTACTGATGGTTTCGGTGATAAATATTTACCAGAGACTCCAAATAGTTATACGGGGAAGAAAGCAAAGAACGCTCAGGAAGCTCATGAAGCAATTAGACCAACTAATATAAGCAGGAAACCTTCTGATATCAAAAAATATGTGAATGCTGATCAATTTAAACTCTATGAATTAATTTGGAGTAGAGCTTTATCATCTCAAATGACCCCAGCAGAGTTTGATAGAAATACGATAATTATTTCTTCAAATGATAATAAAATAAACTTTAGGGCTAGTGGTTCAGTAGTAAAATTTGATGGATTTCTAAAAGTTTATCAAGTTCAAGAAACAGACGAGGATGCAAAGAATATTTTGCCTGAAGTTAAAGTTGGGGAAGAAATTAATATACTTAAATTAAATGACGAACAACATTTTACAGATCCGCCACCTCGATATTCTGAAGCTAGTTTAGTGAAAAAGATGGAGGAATTAGGTATAGGAAGACCCTCCACTTATGCTAGCATTATATCAGTATTATCAACGAGAAATTACGTTGAATTAATGAATAAAAGGTTTCATCCAACAGATAGAGGTAAACTAATTTCAGCTTTTTTAGAAAAACTATTCTCTAAATATGTTGATTATAATTTTACAGCAGATCTTGAAAACCAGCTTGATGAAATAACAAGCGGTAAAATTGAATGGGTAAAAGTTTTAGATAATTTTTGGAAAGATTTTTACGAGAATGTAGGAAAAGTTAAAGAAAAAAGAACAAGAGAAGTGCTAGATTTATTAAATGAAAGTTTAGGTGCATTAATTTTCGAAAGGGATGAAAAAGATGCAATAGATAGAAAATGTAAGCTTTGTACTAACGGAGAACTAAGTCTTAAAAATAGTTTTAGAGGTGGAGCTTTTATTGGTTGTTCAAATTATCCAGAGTGTAAATTTACTAGACCCCTATCCAAAGCTAAAGCTGCTGCACAATATAATTTAGCTGAACCTAAACTATTAGGTCAAAATAATAATGGTAAAGATATATATTTGAAAAATGGAAGATTTGGACCATATCTTCAATATGAAAAAGAAAAAGATGAACTTGAATTAAAAAAGAAAAAAGGAAGGAAAAAGAAAAACGAAAACGACCATTTGAAAAATGTTTCAATTCCAAAAGGTATTGACATTGATAGTGTGGATTTAGATAAAGCAAAATATTTATGTTCATTACCAAAAGTTTTGGGTCAGCATCCGGAAAACGGTCATGATATTACATTAAATTCAGGAAGATTTGGGCCGTATTTAAAATGTGAAAATAAATCTGCGAGACTCGAAAATGTAGAGGATCTTTTTTCTATTGGTTTAAATAGAGCTATTACAATGATTGCTGAAGCTAAACCTGGAAGGATATCCTCATCACTAATAAAAGATTTAGGAGAACATCCAGAAGATAAAAAACCAGTTAGGATAATGAAGGGACAGTATGGCCCTTATATTAAGTATAAGTCTCTTAATGCTACAATTCCTGAGGAAAAAGATCCTAATGAATTAAATATGGAAGAAGCTTTGATTTTAATTGAAAAAAGAAAGGAATACGATAAGTCTAAGAAAAAGAAAAAAAAATGAGTCTTAACAAAACAAATATAGGATTATTACTAGGTGATCCTTCAGGTATTGGACCAGAGTTAACAGTAAAATTACTAGATAGTGATGTGAGCGAAAAAGCTAACATCCTAATAATTGGCGAAAAAAAAGTTTTAGAGGACGGCCAGGAAATTGTTGGAAAAAAAATAGATCTAAAATTTGTAGACAAGTTCGATGATGTTAATTTTGATGGAAAAACAAAATATTTTTTAGACATTTCTAAAGGAACAAACAGATCATACGTTAAGAAACAGGTTTGTGCTGAGTCGGGTAAAAGTGTTTTAGAAGCTACTGAAATAGCCCTTAGTTTAGCAAAAAAAAATAAAATTCATGCAATTAATTTTGCTCCTATGAATAAAGCTAGCCTGATTCAAGGAGGCTGTGAATTCAATGATGAACATGAACTATTTCAAAATAGGCTTAATGTTAAGGATTTTTGTTGTGAATTCAATGTTGTAGATAATTTTTGGACTGCAAGAGTGACTTCACATATACCAATAAAAGAAGTTGCTCAAAACATCACAAAAGAAAATATTTTAAAACCAATCAAATTATTGAACAAGACACTTAAAATGAGCGGTATTGTAAATCCAAGAATTGCAGTGCAAGCTTTGAACCCTCATGCAGAATTCGGTACGGAAGAAAAGGATGAAATAATCCCAGCTATTGAAGAAGCAAAAAAGATGGGTATAAAAGCTGACGGCCCTCTACCATGCGATACTTCATTTATCACAGCTTTTAAAAATAAAAATCATGATTGTATTGTGGGGATGTATCATGATGCACTTCAGTGTGGTTTAAAAGCATTTGGTTTTGATAGAGGCGTGACCGTTTCAGGTGGTTTAGATATTCCAATTACAACACCAGCGCACGGTACTGCATTTGATATTACAGGAAAGAATATTGCTAATTTAGAACCAACTATCCAATCATTCAAATTAGCAATAAAAATGGCTGAGAGTAAATTTAATGGGAAAAGTAATTGACAGAATAAATACGTTAAAAATTAAATTACCAGAACCTAAACCTCCAGTAGGAGCCTATGTTGCTACAAAAATAATTGGAAATTTATTGTATGTGTCTGGTCAAGTTTCAATCGATGAAAATGCAAAACTTATTACAGGAAAAATTGGAAAAGATTTAGATTTGGAAAAAGGTTATAAAGCCGCCGAAAGGTGTGGATTGAGTATCGTTGCACATGTTAAAAACGCCTGTGAAGGAGATTTAGATAGAGTTAAATCTTGTGTCAAATTAACAGGTTATGTTAATTCAACTGATGATTTTAAAGATCAGCCTAAAATTATTAATGGTGCATCAGATATAATAGCTAAAATCTTTGAAAAAAAAGGTGAACATACACGTGCAGCTGTGAGTGTGAACAGTTTACCTTTAGGTGTTGCAGTTGAAGTCGATGCTATCTTTGAGCTCAATTAATTTTCAATATTAATTCATACACTTTGGCTCAAATCCAAAGTTTCTATCTACAAAATAAACTGATTTTTTTGATTTCCACATCCTATCATTTGCAACTATAGTATGATCTCTATCTGTGTACTTTTCAATTAACCAGTCTAGAGATATAGCCATCTGGTGTGTGTGATAATTTGCGTGCGCTTGATCTTTTGTAAAGTTCTGCAACCCAGATGGATCTTTACGTTCTCTGTATTTTTTAAGATCAGTAAGTCCCAAGTTCAGCACATCGACAGTTTTATCTATTTTTTGTTTTAATTTTTTTGGAAAATTCTTGTAACCCCAGAGTTCAGCTATTGCATAAAGTCCTAATAAATTATTTACACCCTGTGAATGATACCAGACATCTCTAACACCTCTGAAACTGTTATTATGAATATATCCATCTTGATATACGACTTTATCGGCTTTACTAATTCCCTTTTTAATCCATTCTGCTGCGGCACCTGGTTCATCTTTCCAGGCCAAATACGATAGCACAGAGATAGTTCCATCAGCCATTTGTATAAAACCTCTTGCATGTTTCTTTGTTGTTAATTCTTTTTCAGCCCACGGCTTGATATATTTTTTGTACAAAATATCAATATACTCATCAATAATTTTAAATTGTTCTTTAGTAAATTGATCTCTCATTAAGTATGCTTGTTGAATATAGGTAGCTCCATATATTTGAGCTTCGTGCGGCCTGTGAGAAATACAAGGTTTGTCACCTTTGGCTTTCGCACCGCCATAACATAATTTATCAACTTTACCTTCGTCTTTCAGTTTACTAATTTCCTTAGAAGTTAAAGTACTTAACATCACACCTGCTTGTGCCCAAGCTACCATAACTTCTGCAATTAGTGGTCCATGCTCGTCCATTTTGCTATCTACAATTGCCGAAATAATGGTTCCATGCAATAATGCTAACCTATTAGAGTGTTTTTCATGATTAACATATATGCTGTTTGATCTTTGTTCGTGATCTTTGTTCCAATCATACTTAGTAAGTTTCATTAAATGATCATAGTTGTTTCCTTGTAATTCAGGATTTTTTGACTTGCTTACGTGTGTTATTGCAAGATCCAAGTCCCAGCCTGCTTTACCCCAACTGCCATAACCATGCACACCTTTAAGAGAACATGTTTTTTTAGAAAGTTCGTTTGCAAAGAAATATTTTGGAATGACAATATCATTTTTATTTGCATAAGCATTGGTAGACAAAATTATTATAAAAAGGAAAAATATTTTTTTCAAATTACTCACTTAAATAGAGTTAGGCCTTCCAACAGAGAAGTAGCTAATTTTATTTTTTTTCATTTCTTCTGCAGAATAAAGATTTCTTAAATCATACACTTTAAAATTCCTTTTTTTAACGATTTTTTTAAAATCAATCGATTTGAATTCGTCCCATTCAGTTAATAAAACTATTAAATCCGCACCATTGCAATTAGATTTGATATTATTTTTGTAATAGCAGTTTTTAATTTTCATAAATTCATTCTTTTCACCAGAAGGATCGTAGTAATTAACTTTTGCTCCTTTTTTGCATAAATAAGGTATCATGCTAAGACTAGTGGAATCTCGCATATCATCAGTATTTGGTTTAAATGTAACTCCTAAGAAAGAAATTCTTTTATTTTTTAAGTTTGAACCCAAGATTTTATGAATTCTTTGAGTGAGTAAATTAACTCTTTCTTTATTAGATTTAATAACTGATTTTACAACTGATAGATTTATCTTATATTTTTCTGCGGCAGATACGAGACCTTTTGTATCTTTTGGAAAGCATGAGCCTCCGTATGCTGGGCCAGCACGTAAAAACCTACCGCCTATTCTACTATCAGAGCCCATTCCTAATGAAATATCTTCTATATTGACTCCAGATTTTTCACATAAGTTTGCAAGTTCATTTATAAAAGTAATCTTAGTTGCGAGAAAAGCATTTGATGCATATTTTATTAATTCAGCTCCTCTTCTTGAGGTAGTAAAAAATTTTGAACCTTTATTAGTTAATGGTGCATAAAGTTTTCTCATAATATTGAAGGTTCTTTTTTCGTTGGATCCTATTACAATTCTATCCGGATATCTAAAATCTCGTATTGCTTCACCCTCTCTTAAGAATTCAGGATTAGAGATTACTGTAAAAAGTTTTTTCTTTTTTTTTAAAATTTTTTCAATCTCATCTCCTGTTCCTACAGGCACAGTAGACTTGGTAATGATAATTTTTTTTCTTTTTGAATATTTTAATATCTCTCTCGTGCATTTATAAACGAAAGATAAATCAACTTTAATTGATCCTTTTTTTGTAGGAGTCCCCACGCATATAAAAATTATATCTGATGAGTTTATAGCTCTATCAATATTTGAAGTAAATGAAAGACGTTTAGCTGTAAAATTTTTTTGAATTAATTCATCTAATCCTGGTTCATAAATTGGAGAAATTCCAGAGTTGAGTTTTTGTATTTTATTTTTATCTTTATCAACACAAACAACCTGGTTGCCTATGTCAGCAAAGCAGACTCCGCTAACCAATCCAACATAACCAGTCCCAATCATACATAGTTTCATTTAATTTCCCTTAGATATTTGAATTCCTGAATTTATATATCCACTTAAAGTTCCACAATCTAAATATTTCCCCTTAAAAATATTTCCGTAAAATTTATACTCTTTTTTAATTAAACTTCTAATTGCGTCAGTAATATGTATTTCTCCTCCTTGACCAGGTTTTAATTTTTTGATTTCACTAAAAATTTTTATTGGCAATATATATCTTCCAATAATTGCAAAATTTGATGGAGCTTTTTTGATGCTAGGTTTCTCTACAACATCTTTAATTCGAAAATAGCTTTTTTTTTTATTTTGGATTGATAAAATTCCCCATCTTGATACTGTTTTTCTCTCTACTCTTTTTGTAGCAATTATAGAACCTTTAGTTTTTTTATGTAGTCGTATCATTTCTTTTGAACAATTATTTTTTATTATTAAGTCATCGGGTAAGAGCATTAAAAAATATTTACTTTTTATAAATTTTCGGCATTTTAGAACTGCATCACCTGTACCTTTTGGCTTGTTTTGATAAACAAATTTTATCATTTTCTGATATCTTTTTATTTTTTTATATTCTTCAAGTAGTCTTTTATCTTTCTTCTTTTTTATTATCTTTTTATAAAAACTATCATTAAAAAAATATTTTTTAATGGATAGTTTTTTTTTTGAAATTATAAATATAAATTCCTTTACACCTGCTTCAATGCATTCATCTAATATATATTGTAAATTCGGTTTACCATTGATGGGCATCAACTCTTTTGGCATTACACTTGTCAAAGGAAGCAATCTAGTCCCTAAACCTGCTAATGGAATAATGGCTTGTTTTATCATATGATTCTTATAATAGTTATTATCATTGCTTTATAGAAATGAAAATATTTAAAAATAAACATAGCCTTCAGAGAGAGATTTTAAAAACTAAAGGGATATCATTTGTGCCAACAATGGGTGCATTACATAAAGGGCACATTTCATTGATCAAAAAATCAAAAAAATCTAGGTTAAAAACTTTAGTATCTATTTTTGTAAATCCCAAACAATTTCATAAAAAAAAAGATTTTAGAACCTATCCAAGAAAAACAACACAAGACATTAAACTGTTAAAAAAAATGAGAGTCAATTACCTATATATTCCAACATCAAAAGACATATACGGATTTAAACCTAAAAACAAAATTTTCTTAGATAAATCATCAAAAAAATTATGTGGTAAATTTAGAAAAGGTCATTTTGAAGGTGTATTAAATGTAGTAAACAGGTTTATAGAAATAATTAGACCTAAATATATATATTTAGGAAAAAAAGATTATCAGCAACTTTTTCTAATTAAAAAACACATTGAAAAAAGAAAGATCAAATCTCGAATAGTTGAATGTGAAACTATTAGAGAAAATAATGGAGTGGCTTGTTCATCGAGAAATTCTAGACTAAATAAAAATCAAATTAAAGTTGCATCTAATATTCATAATTATCTGAGAAATTTAAAGAAAAAAATAAGAAAAAATTATAATTTATTTAATATAAATAAAATAAAAAAAGATATGATAAATTTAGGTGCAAATAAAATAGATTACGTAGAAAATTATAATATTAAAAATTTTAAAAAAATTATAAAATCTAATACAAAGTTTAATTTATTTTTTGCATATTATATTAAAAATATAAGATTAATCGATAATGTCTAATTAAGAAAATAAAAAGATCCTAAACCTAGAAAAGAGAGAAAGCCAATAACATCTGTAATAGTTGTTACAAAAACACTTGATGCTAAAGCAGGATCAATATTTAGTTTTTTTAGCGAAACTGGAACTAAAATTCCAAATAAACCTGCAACAATCATATTTAAGATCATTGAAATTCCTATTAATAAAGAAAGATTTAATTCTTTAAACCATAATTGAACTATTATTGCAGTTATTATTGCAAATATAATACCGTTTAAAATACCTATTAGAAATTCCTTTCCAACAACACGATTAAAATTACTTTTTGATAATTCTTTTGTAGCTATAGCTCGTATTGTAACTGCTAACGTTTGCATGCCAGCATTCCCTCCCATTGATGCAACTATTGGCATTAAAAAAGCTAAAGCAACCATCTGCTCTATTGATGCTCCAAAGAAACTTATTACCCAAGTTGCAAGTAAAGCAGTAAACAAATTTAGTAATAACCAATTAAATCTTCTTTTAGTTTTAAGCATTACACTATCAGTAATTTCTTCGTCACCTACCCCAGCTAAACGCAATGCATCTTCCTCCGCTTCTTCTTGAACAACAGTAACAACATCATCCGCTGTAATCATTCCAACTAGTTTATTTTCTTTATTCACTACTCCTGCAGAAACTAAGTTGTAGTTTTCAAAAGTAAGACCAACTTCTTCTTTATCCATATTAACTGAAATTAAAACTGGCATTTCCCTCATTATAGAACTCATTTTTAAGTCCCTAGATGTTCTTAAAACTCTAGAAGAAGGAACAGTTCCGATGGGTTTAAAGTCGTTGTCTACAATAAATATTTCTAAGAATTCTTCTGGTAGATCTTTGTCTTCTCTAAGATAATCTATGGTCTGACCTACTGTCCAATTACTAGGAACAGCTGTGAATTCTCTTTGCATAATTCTTGCTGCGGAATCTTCTGGATAACTAAGCCCCTCTTGCAATAGAAATTTATCTTTAGGAGGAAGTTTTTCTAAAACTTTTTCTTTTATTTCTTTAGTTAAATTTTCAAGAATTTTTATTGCATTATCAGACTCTAAACGCTTTATTATCTTAATTAAAGATTCGATAGAAAGTAATTGCAAAACCTCACTTTGAATAGACTCGTTTAATTCAATGAATATCTCTGGGTCAATATTAAATGACTCGATCTCAATAAGTTTTGTTCTTGTATCTGGAGTTAAGTTTTCAATCAGATTAGCTACATCAGCTTCATGAAGATCTTTAAGTGTTTGATTAATAAACTCAACGTTTCCTCTCTCAATATTTTGAGTGAAAGTGTTAATAAACTCCTTATTAAAATCCAAGTTGACTTTTTTAGTTTCAGTTGATTTTGGTAAAGCCATAAATACCTCTTAAAGTTTTTTTGAGACTATTAGTCTATAAAATGGTAAAATTCAATTTAAATGAGTATAGAAATCAAAATCAGCAAAAAACCCATATCCTACAAAATGGCAATGCTTTTTCTTAATAAAAGAGTAGAGCAAGTAAAAAATGGTAAAAAAAGAGAATTATTATGGATCTTAGAACATCCATCAACTTATACAGCTGGTGTAAGATTTAATAAAAAAGAAATATTAGATAAAAAAATTAAAATAATTCAAACAAACAGAGGTGGTAAAATAACTCTTCATAACCCTGGTCAAAAAATTGTTTACTTTGTAATTAATCTTAATAATAGAAAAAAAGATATAAGAAAATTTATAAGTGTAATTGAAAATAGCATAATTCAATTTTTAAAAATTTATAAAATTAAAGCTAAAAAAGATAAAAAGAATATTGGTATTTGGGTGGACTCAAAAAAAATTGCTGCAATTGGTATAAGAATATCAAGATGGGTTGCATATCATGGATGCTCAATAAACATTTCGAATAATTTAAATCAATATTTAAAAATTATTCCTTGCGGCTTAAATAACAGAAAAGTCACTTCGATATTTAAAGAAAAAAAAATTAAAATAAATAATTATGAAAATAAGTTAGCTGAAATTTTTACAAAAAATATTAAAGAAATTTAAATTTTTTTTTTAAGAAAATCTTCAAATATATTGTCATAATTTGCTTTAAAATTATATTGAACATTATTTATCATAAACTTAATCTTATAAGCATGCAGCATAAGACTTTTAATTTTAATTCGCTTTCTATTGTTTAAAAAATATTTATCGTCTCCTACTATAGGACATCCTATATTTAATAATTGCTTACGTAGTTGATGTTTCCTTCCTGTTATTGGATTGAGCTCTAAAAATGTATAATCTTCATTCGATCTAATTATTCTTAGATTTGAGATAGCTTTTTGAGTAATTTTTTTATTATTCTCGAAATAAATCAGATTATCTCTCATAATTTTAATTGATTTATTAACTTTGCCATACACAATTGCTAAATAGGTTTTGTGAATTTTTCTTATTCTAAACAATGATGTAAAAAGTTGTGCAAATTTTCTATTTTTAGCAATTATTAGAACTCCTGAGGTTTCTTTATCAAGTCTATGAACGATAAAAGGCTTGGAGTTTTCAAAATATTTTGTATTCTTAAGAATATCAATTATATTTTTTAGTGATTTGGTGCCAGATTGAACTGGTATACCCGTTGGTTTATTTATTACTATAAAATTTTCGTTATCTTCTAAAACATATTTGTCATAAGACCCTATCTCTCTTTTTTTTGGCAAATACTTAATCTTTTTTTTTTCATTTATGGGTTTAAATCTATTAATATCAAAAATTTCAACTAAATCTCCTGTTTGTAATCTATAAGATGATTTAGTTTTTTTTTTATTAATTTTAATTTTATTATTTCTTATAATTTTCTCTATTAAGGAGTGTGGTAAGTTTATTACTTTTTGTTTAAACCACTTGTCTAGACGAGAATTATTAAAATCTTCGTCAACAGTAAAAGATTTGCGCATGTAAGCTGAATTATTTGCTTGCTACTTTTTGTTTAGTCTCGGGTTCTTTTGATTTTTCTTTAGTTTCAATTTTTTTAGGTTTATCAATTTTTTTTGCCTCTGGGTTTCTATCAACTAATTCAATAACAGCCATAGGTGCATCATCCCCAGTTCTAAAACCAGCTTTTAATACTCTTGAATAGCCACCTTTTCTTGAACTGTATCTTTTAGATAGTTCATTGAAAACTTTAGTGACAGATTTTTTATCTTGAAGTTTTGAAAAAAGCCTTTTTTTGTTACTTAAATCATTTTTTTTACCGATTGTTATAACTTTATCTATTTGAGGTTTTAGCTCTTTAGCCTTTGGAAGAGTGGTAACTATTTGCTCATATTTAATTAATGAATTGAGCATATTCTTAAATAATGCTTTTCTATGCTCGCTTGTTTTGTTTAATTTTCTATAACCAATGCCGTGTCTCATTAATAATTGTTTTCCTCTAATTTCTTGGATAGTTCTGCAATATTATCGGGCGGCCAATTAGGAATTTCCATACCTAAGTATAAGGACATTGTATTCAAGACCTCTTTTATTTCATTTAAAGATTTTCGCCCAAAATTAGGTGTTCTAAGCATTTCTGGCTCGGTCTTTTGAACTAAATCACCAATGTAAATTATATTATCATTTTTTAGACAATTCATGGATCTAACTGATAATTCCAACTCCTCGACTCTTTTTAACAAGTTCCTATTAAATTCAGGCTCTGATGATTTAACCTCTTTTACAACTTCCTGAGGATCTTCAAAATTTACGAACATTGATAGTTGATCTTGAAAAATTCTTGCAGAATAAGCAATAGCATCTTCGGCATCGACAGTACCATTTGTTTCTACAGTCATGATTAATTTATCATAATCTAAAGCACTGCCTGCTCTAGTGTTTTCAACTGAGAATGATACTTTTTTTACCGGGCTAAAAAGAGAGTCTATTGAAATTAAGCCTAATGGGCTATCGTCAGTTTTATTTTTAGGAGCTTGAACATAACCTTTGCCAGTGCTTACCATTAATTCCATATGAAAATTAGTTTTTTCATCTAGATTACAAATAGTTTGTTCAGGATTAAGAATTTCTATCTCAGGAACTAACGTGATATCTTTAGCTTTAACTTCTTTCGGGCCTTTAATGTCTAATATTATTTTTTTTGAACTTGATGATGAAGATTTAATGGCTAAGTTTTTAACATTTAAGACAATGTCAGTAACATCTTCTCTAACACCTTTGATTGATGAAAACTCGTGCAAAACTCCATCAATTTGAATAGCTGTAACAGCTGCGCCTTGTATAGAAGATAATAATATTCTTCTTAGAGAATTACCAATTGTTTGTCCAAATCCTTTCTCTAAGGGTTCGGCAACTACTTTTGCAATTGTCTTATCATCATTGCTTGTAATGTCTAATTTATTTGGTTTAATTAATGCTTTCCAGTTCTTGTCTATAACGTTACTCGTTGTTTGCATTTATACTCTCCTTCTTTTTGGTGGTCTTGCTCCGTTATGAGGCATTGGCGTAGTGTCCTTAATTGATAAAATCTTAAATCCTTTTGACTGTAAAGATCTTAAGGCCGTCTCTCTACCTGATCCAGGGCCTTTAACCTGGACAGTTAGTGTTCTTAGGCCCTGTTCATAAGCCTTAGCACCTGCATCATCTGCTGCTATTTGAGCTGCATAAGGAGTTGATTTTCTTGAGCCTTTAAATCCTTTTGCTCCAGCAGATGACCATGAGATAACGTTTCCGCTCTCATCAGCTATTGAAACAATAGTATTGTTAAAAGTTGAATAAACATAAGCTATACCAGTTGTAATATTTTTTTTTATTTTTTTCTTTTTTTTAAATGATGATACCTTGTTAACTTCTACTTTTTTTTCAATTTTTTTATCTTTTTTATCGTCTTTTTTATTCATTTTAATTTTATTTATTTTTTAAGAGGTGTTAATTTTTTTCCAGCAATGGCAATCGCTTTACCCTTTCGTGTCCTCGCATTACATTGAGTTCTTTGACCTCTTACAGGCAGTTTTTTTTTATGTCTTGTTCCTCTATAACAAGCTAAATCTACTAGTCTCTTTATATTAACTGAAACTTCTCTTCTTAAATCACCTTCAACTTTATGATTTGCATCAATGAACTCTCTTATTTTTAATACCTCTTCCTCTGATAAATCATTTACGCGTTTTGAAACTGGTATATTCAATTTTTTACAAATTAACTTTGAAGAATGGTTGCCAATTCCATGTATGTAGGTAAGTGCTATACTAACAACTTTATTCTGTGGAATGTTAATTCCTGCTATTCGAGCCATAAAATATATGATTTTAAGTTTCCTGCGTATTTATATTGTGTAATCATTTAAAGTCAACCCTTGATACTATCAATTAAGCCGCTAATTTCATTGTTAATTTGTGATATACTCTTTTCTCCATTTACAACTTGAAGTAATTTAGTTTGCTCATAATAATTCAAAACAGGTTCAGATGCCTTTTCATAGGTTTGAAACCTTTTTATTGCAATCTCCTCGTTATCGTCCGCTCTTTTTTCAATTGATTTTCTCTCTAAAATTCTTTTTTTGATTGTCTCTAAACTAACATTTAGTTTTAATACAATATCTATTTTTTGGTTATATTTTTTTAATAAATTGTCTAAATTTTTTGCTTGGGACAGTGTTCTTGGATATCCATCAAATATAATTTTATTTTTATAATTTTCATTTGAAATAAATTTTTCTATTAAGTCTCCAACAATTTCATCTGATACAAGCTCACCAGAATTCATAATCGAAGAAATCTTTTTTCCTAATTCAGTGCCATTTTTAATTTCGTCTCGCAAAAGATCTCCGGTGGATAATTGATGAATATTATATTTTTTTACTATAAATTTAGATTGAGTTCCTTTTCCTGCACCTGGAGGACCAAATATGACTATGTTCATTTAATTCTTATTTACCAAATTTAGTTTTCTTAATTAAAGATTCATATTGTGAACTCATTAATCTAGTCTGAACTTGAGTGACTGTGTCCATTGCTACTACAACAACAATTAAAATAGATGTGCCGCCTAAGTAAAAAGGAATTGGATATTTCGCTATTAGAAATTCAGGCATTAAACATACAAAAGTTAAGTAAAGCGATCCAACGGTAGTTAATCTTATTAAAATCATCTCAATGTATTCAGCTGTTCTTTCACCTGGCCTAATCCCAGGAATATAACCGCCGTACTTTCTTAAATTTTCAGCTGTTTCTTTTGGGTTAAAAACTATGGAAGTGTAGAAAAAAGAAAAAAATATTATCCCTGATGCATATAACAACATATAAAGAGGTTGACCTTGAGTAAACATTGAAGAAATTTTGAGGAAAGTATCTGACTCCGTAAATCCAAAATTTGAAATTGTAATAGGTAATAATAACAAAGCTGAAGCAAAAATAGCTGGAATAACTCCGGCTGTATTAATCTTAAGTGGAAGATGTGAAGACTCTCCACCATACATCTTATTTCCTACTTGTCTTTTAGGATAATTGATTAAGATTTTTCTCATTGCTCTCTCAAAAAAAACTATGAATAGAACTGTTAAAATTACCAAAATAAAAATTCCAACAATCATTAGTGCAGATAATGCTCCTGTCCTACCTAATTCAAAAGTTGAGGCTAAAGCTCTTGGAATCTCTGCTACGATTCCTGAAAAAATTATTAGTGATATTCCATTTCCAACTCCCCTAAGTGTGATTTGCTCACCTAGCCACATTAAGAAAGTTGTACCAGCAACTAAAGAAATAGTTGTTATAATTCTAAACGATAAACCAGGTTCAATAACTAAATTTCCTGCATTTTCAAGACCGACTGAAACACCATATCCTTGCAAGCAAGCAATTAACACTGTCCCATATCTTGTTATTTGAGTTATTTTTTTTCTCCCTATTTCACCTTGTTCCTTCAAATGTTTAAAATAGTCTGAAACACCAGTTAACAATTGTACGATAATTGCAGATGAAATGTACGGCATTATTCCTAAAGCAAAAATTGCCATTCTTGTTACCGCTCCTCCAGAAAACATATTAAACATACCCAAAAGGCCTTTTTGACTTGATGACATTATTTCTTTTAATGCTGAAGGATCTATACCAGCTAAAGGAACATAGGTTCCTAATCTATAAATTATCAATATAAGAATTGTGAAAAATATTCGATTTTTTAAATCTTTTGCTTGAGAAAATGCGCCTGCCGTATTTAGTGTTTCGCTAGACATATATTATTTTTTGATTATGCTAATTTTAGCGCCAGCTTTTTTTATTTTTTCTAATGCTTGCTTAGAGGCAAAATGAGCCGTTATACTAATTGTATTTTTTAATTCCCCAGAACCTAGTATCTTTAATTTTTCAAATTTTTTGCTGACTAATTTCTTTTCTTTTAAAATTTTGAGATCTAAATTATCTTTTAAATTATTTTTAGTTTTATTAATCATACTTTGGATCTTAGATAAATTTAAAATTACTGTATTTTTTTTAGTAAAATTTTTAAATCCCCTCTTTGGCAATCTTCTATAAAGAGGCATTTGGCCCCCTTCGAAACTTTTAATCGCTACACCTGATCTAGATTTTTGACCTTTGTGCCCTCTTGAAGAGGTTTTGCCTTTTCCAGATCCTATGCCTCTACCAACTCTAATTTTTTTTTTATTGATTTTTATTAATGAGTTCAAATTCATTATTTGGCCTCTCTTTTTAAAACTATATCAGAGATTTTCTTTCCTCTTATATTGGACAAAATTTTCGGCGAAGTTTGAGATTTAAGGCCATTAAGGCAAGCCTTCAATACATTGTGAGGGTTTGCGGATCCTAAGGATTTGGCTACAACATCCTGTATCCCGATTACTTCACACACTGATCTAATTGCTCCGCCTGCAATTATTCCTGTACCTGCAGGAGCGGCTCTAAGAAAGACTTTTCCTGAACCATTTTTGCCTTTGACATCATGATGTAAAGTTCTTCCATCTTTTAAAGGAATTTTAATTAAGTTTCTTTTTGCAACTTCAGTTGCTTTTTTTATTGCATCAGGAACTTGTTTCGATTTACCTTGACCTATCCCTATTGAGCCTTTTTGATTTCCAACGACTACGAGAGCAGCAAATCCAAATCTTCTACCTCCTTTTACTACTTTCGTAATTCTGTTTATTGCGACTAGCTTTTCTTTTATATCGCTTTCGATCTTTTTATTTTCACTCATATTAAAATTTTAATCCATTTTTTCTTAGGGACTCAGCAAATGTTCTAACCCTACCATGATACTTGTGTTGACCTCTATCGAAATACACTTGACTAATATTTTTCTCTTTAGCTCTTTTTGCTAATTCCTCTCCAATAAAAGTTGATTTCTCCATTTTTTTCATTTTTTTATTCTTAATTTCTTTTTCAACCGATGATGCTGAGACTAAAGTTTTATTTTGCTTGTCATCTATTATTTGTGCTGATAAATTTTTTAATGATTTTGTAATAGAAATTCTGTATCTATTACTGCTAACAGATTTAAGTTTTTTTCTATTTCTTAATTTTCTTTTAATTTTGCTTGTAATTTTTTTCATTATTTTTTCTTTCCTTCTTTTCTAAGTACAAATTGACCTCTCTCTTTTATACCTTTTGCTTTGTATGGCTCTACAGGTTTAAAACTTTTAATATCAGCAGCAATTTTTGAAACAAGTTCTTTGTCAACACCACTAATCTTAATAATTGTTTGCTTTTCAACTGCAATTTTTATTTCTTTTGGAATTTTAAAATTTATATCATGACTAAAACCTAGTTGAAGATTTAATGTCTCACCTTTCAAGTTGGCTCTAAAACCAACTCCAGTTAGTTCTAAAATTTTCTCATGGCCTTTTGATACACCTAAAATAGCATTATTTATTATGCTTCTGTAAGTTCCCCACAAAATTGAAATTTTTTTATCAATTTTTTTATCAATAGGTTTAATTTGAAACTCACTTTCATTAATTTTTGAGGAAAAAATCTTATCATTTATTGTTAATTTTGTTGATCCTTTTGGACCTGTAATAGTTAAATTAGAGCCCTCTATTTTAATAGAGGAGTCTTTAGGCACAACTATATTTTTTTTTCCTATTTTAGACATTAAAACACCCTACAAATAATTTCCCCGCCAACATTATTTTTCCTTGCTTCTGAATCACTCATAACCCCTTTTGGTGTTGATAGAATTGCTAAACCAAGACCATTCATTACTTTTGGAATACTAGTGGCTCTTGAATAAACTCTTCGACCAGGTTTTGATATCCTTTTAATTTCTTTAATTACCGGATCTCCCTCATAATATTTTAATGAGATTTTTAAACTAATTTTATTTTTTTCAGACTTATCAATAAAAAAATCTTTTATATAACCTTCGTTTTTTAAAATTGTTAAAATATTCTTTCTAAATTTTGACGACGGTATCTGAATAGAACTTAATGATCTCATCTGAGCATTTCTTATTCTTGAAAACATATCACCAATTGGATCTGTAAATGTCATATATTCCTCCTACCAACTTGATTTAGTTATACCAGGAATTTTACCAGAGGAGGCCATGTCTCTAAGTGCAATTCTTGATATTTTTAATTTTCTATAAACTCCATGAGGCCTTCCTGAAATTTCACATCTATTTCTTATTCTTATTTTTGAAGAATTTTTTGGTAATTTATTCAATTTTAGCTGAGCCTCAAATCTTTCAGAAAGTTCTAGTTTTTTATTATTAATAATTTTTTTTAACTCAGCTCTTTTTTTTGCAAATCTTTTAACTAACTTTATTCTTTTTAAATTTTTTTCTATTGCACTTTTTTTTGCCATATATACCTCAATTTTGTTTTTGAATAATTGGGAAATTTAATTCTTTAAGTAGTTCTATTGTTCCTTCCCTGCTTTTACTAATAGTTACTATTGTAATATCAATACCACGTATCTTATCTACCTTATCAAAATTTACCTCTGGAAAAACAATGTGTTCTTTGATTCCAAAAGAATAATTATAGGAACTGTCAACTCCTTTTAAAGACAATCCTCTAAAATCTTTAATTCTTGGTAAAGCAATATTTATTAATCTATCTATAAATTCATACATTCTGTAAGATCTTAGAGTTACTTTAACTCCAGCGTTGGAACCTTTTCTTGTTTTAAAATTTGAGATAGATTTTTTAAATTTTGTAACCACTGGTTTTTGTCCTGCAATTAAAGACATATCGTCCACGCACGCCTTAAGTTTTTTATTATCTGAAGCATCTTCTCCAAGACCCATATTTAATATTATTTTATCAATTTTTGGAACCTCATGCTTGTTTTTAACAGAGAGTTTTTGCATTAACTTAGCAACAATCTCTTTTTCATACGAAATTTTTAACCTTGGTATCATTTACTTCCAGCTGCTTTCTTTTCTTTTTTTTTTAGATCGATATTTTTAACATTTGAAAGGTGAATAAAGTTTTCTTTCGAAATAATTCCACCTTTATTTTCTTTTGTCGGTTTAAGATGTTTTTTTATCATATTAATTGACTTTATTTTTACTCTTTTTTGTTTTCTATCAATTTCAAGTATTTCCCCAGTCTTACCTTTATCTTTGCCTGAAATAATTTTAACCTGTGTTCCTTTTTTTACAATCATTTATAAAACCTCTGGCGCTAGTGAAATTATTTTAGTGTGACCTCTTGATCTAAGTTCCCTTGTGACAGGACCAAAAATTCTTGTTCCAATAGGCTCTCCCTTATCATCAGTTAATACCACAGCATTTGTATCAAACTGAACTTTGGAACCATCATTTCTATAAATTTCTTTTTTAGTTCGAACAACAACTGCCTTATGCACTGCTCCCTTTTTAACTTTTCCTTTCGGAATAGCGTCTTTAACACTAATTACAATTAAATCTCCAACAGCAGCGTATCTTCTTTTTGAACCTCCTAAAACTTTTATACACTCGACTCTTTTAGCCCCTGTATTATCTGCAACTGCTAATTCTGTTTGTATTTGTATCATTTATCCATCACCTGCCAAGTTTTCTTTTTTGAATATGGTTTACTCTCAATAATCGATACCTCTTCACCTTCTTTAAACTTATTTTTTTCATCATGAGCATGGTACTTTTTTGATCTTTTAATTATCTTCTCATAAAATGGATGTTTAAATTTTCTAGTGACCTCAACAACAACGGTCTTGTCATTTTTTGCACTTTTAACTATACCTTTTAATATTTTTTTTGTCATTTTGCGTTTTTAATTGTTGTATACAATCTTGCTATACTTTTTTTTATTTGCCCGTATTGGGCTTGATTGTTTATTTGGTTGTTAATCTTTTTAAATCTTATGTTAAATAAATCTTTTTTCAGAGTTAAAATTTTCTTCTCTGCTTGATCTTTAGTTAACTTTTTATCATCTTTTTTTTTAGCCATAATTATCTCTTTATAAATTTAGTCTTTATTGGAAGTTTGGCTGATGCTTTGTATAAAGCTTCTCTAGCTACCTCTTCACTTACGCCATCAATTTCAAAAATTATTCTACCTGGTTTTACTCTACATGCATAGTATTCTGGTGATCCCTTTCCTTTACCCATTCTGACTTCAGTAGGTTTTTTCGAAACCGGAATGTTTGGAAAAATTCTTGTCCAGACTTTACCTGTTCTTTTCATATATCTTGTTAAAGCTACTCTAGCAGCCTCTATTTGTTTGCCGATTATTCGCTCAGGTTCAATTGCTTTTAAACCGAATTGACCATAATTTAGTGTTATGGCTCTTGATGCTTTGCCATGAATTCTCCCTTTGAAAGCTTTTCTAAATTTAGTTCTTACTGGTTGAAGCATTTTTCACTCTATCCTTTTTTTCTTTATCAACATCTCTGGCCATTAATTCACCTTTGTAAATCCAGACCTTTACACCAATAATTCCATATGTTGTCAAAGCCTCGGCAAAACCGTAATCTATGTCTGCCCTTAACGTATGAGAAGGTATGCTACCTTCTCTTAGCCATTCTGTTCTTGCAATTTCGTTTCCTGCTAATCTACCGCTAAGCATAACTTTAATGCCTTTAGCGTTTAATCGCATTGCAGATTGCATTGCTCTTTTCATTGCCCTTCTATATGCAACTCTCTTAACAAGTTGTTGAGCAATATTTTCTGCTACTAGATTGGAATTTAATTCAGGTTTTTTTATTTCTTTAATATTAACGTTAACGTCTCCATTAGTAATTTTCATTATATTCTTTTTAATTTTTTCAATATCGGCCCCTTTTTTTCCAATAACAAAACCCGGTCTTGAAGTGTGTATAGATACAGTGCATTGTTTAGAGGATCTCTCGATAATTATTTCTGATACTCCTGAATTTACTATATTTTTTTTTATATATTTTCTTATTTGAAAATCTTCAATTAAATATTTACCAAAATCTTTTTTCTTTGCAAACCAAGTAGAGTCCCATCCTCTATTAATTCCTAATCTTAAACCAATAGGGTTAATTTTTTGTCCCATTATTTGCTCTCCTTCTTTTCTTTTTTTTCTTCAAGAATTATTGTGATTCTGCTAAAAGGTTTTTTAATTGGACTTGCTCTGCCTTTTGCTCTAGGTCTATATCTTTTCATTACTAAAGATTTTCCCACGAAGGCCTCTTTAACAAATAGATTATCTATATCAAATTGGTAATTATTCTCAGCATTTGCTATTGCTGATTTTACTGTTTTGCTTACATCATGTGCAATTCTTTTTCTTGTAAATTCTAAATCTTTCAGAGCTACATCAGCTTTTTTTCCTTTTATAAAGTTACAAACCAAAGCAAGTTTTCTTGGACTTGTTCTCACGTTTTTATTTATTGCTTTTACTAAAGTATTTTCTTTACTCATTATTTTTTATCTCCGGCAGCAGGCTTTTCTGCAGCTGCAGCTTTTTTGTCAGCTGGTGTATGACCTTTAAATGTTCTTGTTGGTGCAAATTCACCTAATTTATGACCCACCATTTCTTCAGAAATTGTTATTGGTATAAAAGTTTTTCCATTATGTATCATGAAGCTATGGCCTACAAAGTCAGGAATTATAGTAGAGTTTCTTGACCATGTTTTTATTGGTTTTTTATTTGTTCCCCCTTTTAATTTATCTATTTTTTTCAACAAGCTGGGGTGTACAAAAGGTCCTTTCCAAATTGATCTAGTCATTATTTGTTCCGCTTCTTTCTTCTTGTGATGATAAATTTATCACTTCGTTTTGGTTTTCTCGTTTTTAATCCTTTAGCTGATTGGCCCCAAGGAGAAACTGGACTTCTTCCTCCGGAAGTTTTACCTTCCCCACCACCATGAGGATGATCTACTGGGTTCATTGCAACCCCACGAGTTTGGGGTCTTTTTCCCCTCCATCTATTTCTACCCGCTT
>CACJWN010000008.1 GCA_902597175.1 uncultured Pelagibacteraceae bacterium
ACTATCTAATTCCGATTCTTATTTGAAAAATATATCAAATCAGATATTAGAAAATTAAATTTGCAAATAAATGAAAAAAAAGATTTTATTTCTATTCATTATTATATTTTATAGTTGTTCATTTGATAATAAATCTGGTATTTGGAAAAATGAGAATCTTGAATCTAAAGATGTAAACGATACTTTCAGAGAATTTAAAAAGCTTGCAATAACTTACAGTCCTTTCAAAAAAATCGTAAAGATCCCAAACAACTTTGAGTTTAAAGTTCCTGCTATAGCGAATGCAACAGAATGGAATGATATTTTTTTAAGCGATACTAACAATCTATTTAACCTTAAATATTCCAACTTGAACAAACAAAATTTTAGAAGCAAAAAAATCTCAAGAAAAAGTATTACAAATTACATTTTATCGGAAAACAACAATATAATATGCAGTGATTTAAACGGAAATATATTTATTTTTTCATTAATTGAAAAAAAATTAATTAATAAATTCAATTTTTATAAGAAAAAATTTAGAAATATAGAAAAAAAATTAAATCTTATAGTAGAAAATGGGATAATTTATGTTTCCGATAATATTGGCTTTTTATATGCATATGATTATGAGAAAAGTAGAGTTATTTGGGCAAAAAATTATAAAATTCCTTTTCGCTCTAATTTGAAAATATCTGAAGATAAATTATTAGCCTCAAATCAAAATAATAATTTATATTTTTTTAATAAATATTCTGGAGAAATTAAAAAACTAATTCCAACAGAGGAAACTGTTGTGAAAAATTTATTCATAAATAATTTATCCTTAAATAATAATTATACTTTTTTTTTAAATACCTATGGATCATTATATGCTGTATCAAAAAAAGACATGGAAATAAAATGGTTCGTAAATTTAAATCAATCTTTGGATATTAATCCAAGCAATTTATTTATGGGAAATCAAATAGTTAATAATAATCAAAAAATTGTAGTAAACTCTAATCAATCTACATTTATTCTAGACTCTAAGACGGGTGCGATACTTTTTAAAAAGAATTTTAGCTCGATTATTAGACCAATAATTATTGATCAATATTTCCTTTCAATAAGTAAAAATAATTATTTAATTATGACGAATATAAATAATGGCAAAATATTATATTCCCTAGACATAAGTCAAGAAGTTGCAAATTTTTTAAAAAGCAAAAAAAGAGAAATTCAAATTAAAACTATGATGATAGTGAATGATAATATTTATATTTTTTTGAAAAACTCTTTCCTTTTAAAGTTTGATCTCAATGGTACCCTTAAGGGTATTAATAAACTTCCTAATAAGCTTAATACTTTCCCAATTATCATTGATGGCTCAATGGCTTATTTTGATTTTAAAAATAGACTATCGGTATTAAATTAACTATTAGATTTACCGCTCAATAAAGATAATTGCTTAACTTTTAACCCTTTTAAGTTATCTGCAGGTTCTATTGGATAATCTCCAGTAAAGTAATGATCGCTAAATTGTGGATAACTGTCGTTTCTTTTTTCACCTGACAAAGCTTTGTAAAGACCGTCTAAACTTAAAAATTTAAGAGATTTTGCATTAATGTACTCAGTCATTTCTCTTATATTTTTTTTATGTGCAAGTAATTCTTTCTCTGTCGGCATATCTACTCCATAAAAGTCAGGATATTTTATTTCTGGGCATGCTATCCTCACGTGAACTTCTCTCGCACCACTCTCATATAGCATTTTAACTATTTTATGGCATGTAGTCCCTCTTACTAAAGAGTCATCAATTAAAATTATTGATTTATTTTTTACTATTGTTTTAGTTGAACTCAGCTTTAATTTTACTCCCAAACTTCGTATATTTTGCGAAGGTTCAATAAAAGTTCTGCCAACATAGTGGTTTCTAATTAGACCTAACTCAAATAACTTTTTAGATTGTTCAGCATATCCAAGTGCAGCTGGCACGCCAGAATCAGGCACCGGGACAACAAAATCCGCACTCAAATCAGTTTCTTTTGCAAGTTCAGAACCTAAATTTTTTCTATATTCATAAGCACATTTTCCATTAATTAAACTATCCGGTCTTGCAAAATAAATATATTCAAATACACATGGTCTAGGTTTTTGGATTGGGAATGGCTTAATGCTTTCAAGTTTTTCGTTTTCAACAAACACTATTTCTCCATTTTCTACCTCTCTTATAAATTTAGCTCCTACTATATCTAAAGCACAGGTCTCTGAAGCAAAAATATAAGAGTTCTTAAGTTTTCCAATTACTAGCGGCCTTATTCCAAATGGATCTCTCAC
This sequence comes from uncultured Pelagibacteraceae bacterium, assembly GCA_902597175.1. Taxonomy (GTDB): domain Bacteria; phylum Pseudomonadota; class Alphaproteobacteria; order Pelagibacterales; family Pelagibacteraceae; genus Pelagilacustribacter. The sequence continues at coordinate 2,299 of CACJWN010000008.1, forward strand.
ACCAACTAATTTTTTATTTGTCATCAGAATTAATGAATATCCACCTTGAATTTGAAAAAGAGCATCAATCAACTTATCTAAAAATTTAATTCTTTTAGATTTTGCAATTAGCTGGACAATCGTTTCTGTATCACTTGTTGTTCGAAATATTGCTCCATCTTTAACAAGATTTTCTCTTAAAAGCAGCGCATTAGTTAGATTACCATTGTGAGCTACACTTAATCCACCCATGTGTAAGTCAGCGAAAAATGGTTGAATATTTCTTAATGAAGTCTCTCCGGTGGTTGAGTATCTATTGTGACCAATTGCAAATTCTCCAGGTAATTTTTTTATAATTTCTGAATTTGTAAAGTGATCCCCAACTAATCCTTGTCTTTTTTCAGAGTGGTAATTTTTTCCATCAAATGAGACTATTCCACATCCTTCTTGCCCTCTATGTTGTAAAGCATGTAATCCTAAAGCTACAAGTGCAGAGGCATCAATGTGGTTTGAAATTCCAAAAATTCCACATTCCTCTTGTAACTTATCTGAATTAAATTTTTTCAATTTTTTCTTTCGTATCAATTAAATCTTTATTTGAAGGAAATTCTTCAATCAATAATTTGCTTCCTTTGTAAATTATATTAAAGGATTTTGCTCTATCCGCAGATATACCCCAATTTTTATAAGGATAAAACCAATTAAATAAAGTAAATATACACACACACACCACGTATCCCTTAAAAACACCAAATATTAAGCCAAAAGTTTTATCAATTGAACCAACTCCAGTCCAAGTTACTGCTCTGCTTAAAGCTTTTCCAATCACAATTAATAGAAATAAAGTAAAAATAAAAATAGCAATGCCTAATCCTACATTGTTTATAAATTCAGACTCAATATAATCACTTACATAGGGCTGAAGTTTTGGTACTAAAATTATTGTAATTATCGTAGAAAGTACCCATTTCATAAATGAAATCAAACTTAGTGAAAAACCTTTAAAAAAACATTGAACAATGGTGTAAATCATGACAATGGCAACAACTATGTCGAATAAATTTATGTTTACTAAAATATTATATACTTGTTCCAACATTACAAAGATTTTGTACCATTACCAAAAGGCTTGTAAACCAAAAGTAATTTAGGAAGTAAAGTCAGCACTGAAATCATTGCTAATAACATAGCCACTCCTGTAAAAAAACCAAAATAAATTGTTGGAATAAAATTTGATAAAACGAGTATAGAAAATCCAAAAACAATTGTTATTGAAGTATTTAAAATAGCGATACCCACAGTTTGATGGCATCTATCTAAAGTTTGGTTGTAGTCTTTGATTTTATCAAACTCTTCTTTAAATCTATAAATATAATGGATACTATTATCAACTGCGATACCAATAGTTATTGCAGCAATTGTGATTGTCATCATGTCAAGAGGAATGTTCATAAAACCAATAATTCCAAGAATAAAAAAAGCAGCAATAAAGTTTGGCACTATTCCTATAAAAGATAAAGTAACATTTCTAAATAGGATAAAAAACATTAAAAATATTCCTAACATGACAATTCCTAAAGTAAGAATTTGAGATTTAAATAAACTTTGTAGTAAATTATTGAACAAAATTAAAACACCCGTCAATTTATACTCTTCTTTTTCTAAATTCAATTTAATGTTAAGATCACTATTAATCTTTTTTATTAAATCATCTCGCCTTAAGTTTTCTAGAGAGTCTTTTACTCTTACAGAAATTCTGGCTTCATCTTCTTCAACTGAAATATAAGGTGATATAATTTCTTGTTTTATTTCCTCTGGAATTTTGCTGTACAAAACTGCAATTTCTAAACTCTGTAATTCTTTTTTATTTAAATCTTCTGCAACTCTTAAGATAGATCCAAAAGATATAACCTTACCTATTTCTGGCAAGGAGTCTAAATAGTCATGTACCTTTAGAATTTTATCCATTTTATCTCTCGTAAACCAATATTTTGATCTATCATCTTCTTTTTCATTATCTTCATCCCATTCAGAAAATTCATCGTCATCCATTTTTTTATTTTTTGTAGATGGAAATTTTAGAATTACATTTAAAGGTGTAGTTCCTCCAAGATCATCATCAATTTTTTTCATCCCTTTATAAATCTCAGTTTCTTTGTCAAAGTAATTAATAAAACTATTTTCTACTTTTAGTTTTGATATTCCGAATATACTAAAAAAAACTATTATTAAAGTGGGTCCAAATATAAAAATCTTATTTCTTTTAGCGATAGAGCCTAGTATTGAAGTTATAAATGATTTATCTTTATTTTTTAAATCAATTTCATTTTCATTAGCAAAAATATTTAATAGAGAAGGCAAAAGTGTAAAAGTTACTATTAACGAAATAAGTAATCCTAGTGTCATCATCCAACCAAAATCAATAATTGGTTTTATTCCACTGAATATTAAAGACAAAAAAGCACAAATAGTTGTTAATACAGTATATAAAATAGGAGGCATCATTTTTTTACTCGCCAAAATGATTACTTCTCCTTTTGGTAAAAGTGGAAATTCCTTTTTCAATTGTAAAAATCTTACAGTAACATGGATATTCATAGCCATGTTTAGTATTAACATTAAAGCAATAAAATTTGATGAAATAACAGTAACTTTCCAACCAACTAAACCTAGAAAGCCAATCATAATTATAACTGATGTAGCACAACCAATTAAAGGCATAATTACCCATTTAATTTTTTTGAAAATTAACCAAAGAGTAAAAATTATAAATATAAACACTCCAACCCCGAATACAATTATGTCATTTTTTATAAAACTCATCATGTCATCAGCAATCATTGGAATCCCGCCTAAATGAATTTTTGCATTCTCTCCGTATTTATTTATTATATCCCGTATTTCATTTATATTTTGATGGTTTCGAGTATTATAAAGATTCTTGTATTCTTCGTACTCTTTTAGAAATTTTTTATAATTTTTTTTCTCCTCTTTTTTTAATCCAGTCTCAATTGATTGATTATAATATTTATCTTTAACTTTGATATACTCAGCCAATCTTTCATCTTTTTTTAAATAAACTACTATTCCTGAAGTTTTGCCATCTTCACTAATTACATAATTTTTATATATAGGACTATTAAGTATCTCCTCAAAACCTCGATTTCTATCAATTTCAGGATAAGCCAAAGTTTTATAATTTTTTAACCTATCCATTAAATTCTCATCTGTACTTTTTAATAAAGGGACATCAATTACAGTTATTACACTGTCTACCCAGGTCAATTTTTCTATTTTTGATTTTAATAACTGTAAGTTGAGTATAGTTTCTTTATCAGTAAAGCTTGATACAGGTGTATAAGTGAGAACTAAGAAATCTTTAGATTTATATCTTTCGTTAATTTCCCTTAAATATTTAAGGTCTTTGTCACCCTCTAAAAGAAGAGCATCGGAGGAGGCATCCAGATTAAAATTTTTAGCTTTATAAAGTGAGAAAACAATTAATCCTAATAACAAAAAAAGAGTTATTCTTGAGAAATCTATTACAAATTTTTTATAAATATAAGACCACATCAGAATAATTCAGATATATCGTAATTTATTTATAACTAAAGGAAAAACTGGGTCTAATTTTTGCTTAAATCTTTAAATTTAGTGTAAATTCCTTCAAACTCGACTTTAACGGTGCCAGTTGGGCCATGTCTTTGTTTTCCGAGTATAATGTCAGCAAGACCATTTACATCATTCATCTTTGATTGCCATTCTGCATGCTCTATAGAACCTAATTTAGGTTGTTTCCTCTCCAAATAATAAGCCTCTCTATAAACAAACATTACAACATCTGCGTCTTGTTCAATAGAACCTGATTCTCTTAAATCAGCTAACTGAGGCTGTTTATCATCTCTTTGTTCCACTGCTCTTGACAATTGTGATAAAGCTAAAACTGGCACTGACAATTCTTTGGCTAGAGCCTTTAAACCTTGAGTTATTTCTGAAATTTCCTGAACTCTACCGTCATTTTTATTTAAGCTTGACCTCATTAATTGAATATAATCGACAACTACCAGATTTAACCCGTGCAACCTTTTTATTCTTCTAGCTCTATTACTTAGTGTTGCTATAGTGATGGCGGGGGTTTCGTCTATAAATAAAGGCAGATTGTATATATTTCTTGAAGTTTCTATATATCTATTTATTTCCTCCTCTGAAACTTTTCCTCTTCTTATGTCATCAGATCTAATTTTTGCTTGTTCAGACAAAATTCTAGTTGATAACTGTTCAGATGACATCTCTAATGAAAAAAAGGCGACTGATGATTTTTCCTCTCTTTTAGAAATATGTTGTGCAGCATTGTAAGCAATGTTAGTTGCTAAAGCAGTTTTTCCCATAGAAGGCCTTCCTGCTAAAATGATTAAATCAGATTTGTGTAAGCCACCTAACTTTTCATCAAGGTCAGTAAGACCTGTTGGTACTCCAACAATTCCTTGATCACTTTGCATTGCCATGGTTGCCATATGTATAGTTTGATCTAACGCTTGATTAAATTTTAAATATGATTGAGAGAAAGTTCCTTTTTCTGCTAAATCATAAAGTGATTTTTCAGTTCCCTCAATTATACTCTCTGCATTCTGTTCATCTGAACTAGCGTTTAAAGTATCTGTAGACAACTTATTAGAAATTAATACTAATTCTCTTCTCAAATACATTTCGTGAACAATTTTAGCATAATCTATTGCTTGCTTAGGAGAGCTTGAAAACCTTGTAAGCTTTACTAAATATTCAGTTCCACCAACTTCTGTAAGCATATTATCTTTTTCAAAAAAATTTTTTAATGTGATTGGATTTGCAACCATCCCTTTGTTGTTTAAACTTTGAATAACATCAAATATTTTTATATGAGCTGGATCGTAAAAAATGGAGGAGCTTACTATATTAGAAATTTCGTCAATTATATCATTGTTTACAAGTATTGATCCTAGTAGTGCTTGCTCAGCCTCAATATTTGAAGGATGTTTGTTTTCGTCTTTATTTACAATTGTTTTTATTTCTTCCACATGCACATAATATGCTTGGAGGAAACTTATTAAAGACAAAAGTTACACACGTTTTTTTATAATCTGTGGAAAAGTTATTTAGTCTGGGTTTTACTAATTTTCAAAGAGATGTTTGCTTTTACTTCAGAGTGAAAATTTATTTCTACCTTGTAAATACCAATCTTATTCAGATCCTCTTTTAAAATAATTTGAGACGGGCCAACATCTGCATTAGTTTTTTCTTTAATCAAATTTGATATTTCTTTAGGTTTTATTGAGCCGTATAAATCTCCATTTTCTTTACTTTCTCTTGAAAATGTAAAAGTTTTGTTATTTACCAACTTAGCTATTTCTTTAAATTTATTCTTTGTCTCTAAATTTTTTCTATTTAATTCATCCTTTTTTTTATTAACTAAATCAAGATTTTCTTTATTAAATCTCAGAGCCTTACCTTTTTTTAGAAGAAAGTTTCTTCCATAACCATTTTTAACCTTGACCTTATCACCAATATTTCCAAGGTTAAGAATATTTTCTAACAAAATTAATTCCATTAAATAAGTCCTAAGATTTTAGCTTTTTTTATTTCACGAGTTAATTTTCTTTGTTTATTGTATGAAACAGATGTAATTTTTGAAGATATAATTTTCCCGTTATCAGAAACATACTTTCTAAGCAGACTAACATTTTTATAATCAATAATCGGAGCATTTTTTATAGATAGAGGACATTTTTTTGAAAATTTACTATCGGATTTTTGAAACAAGCTTAGCTTATTAAGAGAACCTGTTGTTTTTCTTTGAAATTTTTTATTTTTTCTTTTCATTATTTTTCTTTTTTGAAAAACTCTTTGTTTATGTCTAGTTTTTTATATTTTACTGTGAGATATCTAATAATTTTTCCATCTATTTTGATTTTTTTATTAATAGCATCTAAAGTTTTTTTGTCTCCCTCAAATTTGTAATGAATGTAAAAGCCTTTTCTATAATTTTTGATTTTATTCGCTAAACTAATTAATCCCCATTCTTCGATTTTTAAGACTTTGCCGGATGAACTATTTATAAGTTCATTGTACGTATCTTTAATTACCTTTAATTCTTTTTCAGCTAAATCTTGTTTAGCAATTATAGTATTTTCGTAAAAAGCCATATAATGTTTTTAATCTTTTAAGTGGTGGGTTATACTATAATGAAGGATTATAGCAATACAAATTATTATTGATTAAATTAAGAAATATGGGTGCTTTATTATTTCCAGGTCAAGGATCACAAATTATAGGAATGGGGTCAGAATTTTTTAATAATTTTGCAAAAGTAAAAAGAATATTTAAAGAAGCTGACGAAAAATTAAATTTTAATATTTCGAAAATAATTTTAAATGGCCCTGAAGATGAATTGCAATTAACTCAAAATACGCAACCAGCTATTCTTACAGTTAGCTATTCAATTTTTAAAATTTTGAAAGAGGAATTTAATTTTGATTTAAAACGAATAAAATTTTTTGCAGGACATTCTTTAGGAGAATATAGTGCTTTAGTTTGTGCTGGATCACTAAATTTTCATGATGCTCTTTACCTTCTTCATGAACGAGGTAAAGCAATGCAAGAAGCTGTGCCTTTAGGGGAAGGAGCAATGATAGCTGTCTTAGGAATAAAGATAGATGAAGTAAGGGAATTTATTCAAAAATTTCAAAAAGATAGACCAGGTGTTTGTGAAATAGCTAACGACAATGCAAATGGTCAAGTTATAATAAGTGGAGACAGCGAAAGTGTCAAAAAATTTCAACTTTTAATGAAAGAAAAAAAAATAAAAAGCATACCTTTAAAGGTAAGCGCTCCGTTTCATTGCTCATTGATGAAATCCGCTGCTGAGTATATGAGTGAAAAAATAAATAATACAAATTTTATTGATCCAAAATTCAATATCGTTAGTAATGTCAAAGCTATGCCAGAAAATGATGCTAAAAATATTAAAAATTTGTTAATTGATCAAATTTTTAAAACAGTAAGATGGAGAGAGAGTATTATAAATATTTCTAACAAAGGAGTTACAAATTTTATTGAAATAGGGCCGGGAAAAGTTCTAAATGGAATGGTAAAAAGGACATTAACTAACGTAAAAAGCTTTTCAATTAATTCGATAGCTGATATTAAAAATCTTATAAATGAATTTAAAAAATAAAAAAGTCCTGATCACCGGCGCAACTGGGGGGATAGGTAATTGTATTGTAAAAAAATTTGATGAACTTGGAGCAAAAATAGTTGCTTCTGGAACTAACGAAGAAAAATTAAAAAATCTTAAGAATAAATTTTCCAATATACACTCAGAAAAATTTAAATTGGATGATCACGATAAAATTGAAGACTTTATTAATCTTGTAGAGAAAAAATTAGGTGGTTTAGATATATTAATAAATAACGCAGGTATTACACTAGATAATTTATCAATAAGATTGTCAGAAGAGAATTGGAAAAAGGTTATAGATATTAATTTAACATCCACTTTTTTAATGTGTAAATCTGCAGTAAAAAAAATGCTTAAACAAAAAAACGGAAAAATAGTAAATATTACTTCAATAGTCGGACACACTGGAAATCTTGGTCAAGCTAATTATGCTGCCTCTAAAGCTGGCATCATTGCTTTTTCAAAAAGTTTGGCGATAGAGTATGCAAAAAAAAATATCAATATAAATTGTGTTTCACCGGGATTTATAAAGACTGAAATGACCGATAAAATTAACGATGACTTCAAAAAAATTCTCTTAAGCAAAATTCCATCTGGAACCCTTGGGACTGGTGAAGATGTATCTAATTGTGTGGCATTTTTAGCTTCTGATATAGCCAATTATATTAATGGTGAAACAATACATGTTAATGGCGGAATGTATATGGCTTGACAATTCTGTTTAATCATCTATTAAGAAATCATATACACGAAAGGAATTCATGTCAGACGATGTTAAATCAAAAATAAAAAAAATTGTAGCAGATCATTTAGGTATTGAGGAAGAAAAAGTAACTGACGAGGCAAGTTTTATCGATGATCTTGGAGCTGACAGCTTAGATACAGTTGAGTTAGTTATGGCTTTTGAGGAAGAATTTGGTTCAGAAATATCTGATAGCGAAGCTGAAAAAATATTGACCGTTGGTGATGCTATTAAGTTTATTGAGAGTAAAACCAGTTAGAAAATAATTTTCTGTTCATGCAACATGATAAAGAAAATATCATGGTTATTTTATCTTCTCCTTCTGGTGTGGGTAAAACAACTCTAACCAAAAAAATTCAACAAAAATACAAAAATTTTAAAATCTCAGTATCGCATACCACAAGAACTCCACGATCAAATGAAGTTGATGGAGTAGATTATCATTTTGTCTCAAAACAGAAATTTCAAGAATTAATCGATAAGGGAAAATTTTATGAATATGCAAAAATTTTTGAAAATTATTATGGAACGCTAAAAAATATCGTAGATGAAACTATTAAAGAAAATGATATTTTATTTGATATAGATTGGCAGGGTACAAAACAGCTTTCTAAATTTAAAAATCTCAATCTAATAAAAATTTATCTTATTACCGATAAAGAAGAATTAAAGAGCAGGTTAATTAAAAGAAATCAAAATACAGACCAAGAGATAAAGAAAAGATTTGATTCATTTGATGAAGATATAAAACATTGGAACGATTACGATTATATAATAATCAATCAAAATCTTGAGAATTGTTTTAGGCAGATTGAAAATATAATTGAAATTAATAAAACTAAATCAACTTTTTCTTTTCAAAAAACTCAGTAATTTTATAGTAAATATCTGGATTTAATTCAGATGGTCTACAGTTGAGCATTAAACCATTGATTTGGCTTATTTCCTTTTTATTTAAAATTTTTTTAATATTTTTACTTATCATTTTTCTTCTTTCTGAAAATAGAATATTTGTTACTTTTTCAAGATTATTTATATTTTTAATTTCAAATCTATTTTTTATAATTGGACGAAAATGTAAAAGAGTTGAAGTAACTTTTGGTTTTGGAATGAAACAATTAGCAGATACATTAAATTTTTTTAATATCTTTAATCTATAATTAGATATTATTGATATTCTCCCATAATTAGTTGAGAGATATTCTCCTGTAATTTTATCGGCTAATTCTTTTTGAAACATTAATATAAGATCATTAAATTTAGGGGGCCAAACATTAAATTTTAAAAATTTTACTAAAATTTGCGAAGAAATATTGTAAGGTAAATTCCCAAATATAATAGTTTCCTCTTTAATTATTTTCTCAACATTTAAATTTAAGATATCTTCATTATAAATTTTTAAAAAATTACAATGTGAAAATTTTAGACTCAAGTTTTCAAATAAAGAGTTATCCTTTTCAATTAGCGTTAGAGATTTTGGATTATTTTTTAAAATTTCTTCAGTCAACGCGCCTTTGCCAGGGCCTATTTCAACAATATTTTTATTTCTAATATCAACAGAGTTGATAATCTTTTTTATAATATTTTTGTCAATTAAAAAATTTTGTCCTAATGATTTTTTAGCAAACTTCATTTTTAAAACTATTTAAAAAATTTATGCTATTCAGTAAACTAAAGTAATTTGCTTTATTTTTACCAATTAAACCAATTGCTGTACCATGATCAGGAGAGGCTCTAAAATATTTAAGACCTAAAGTAATATTAATAGCATTAAATTTAAATATGGTCTTAAATGGTGTAAGTACTTGATCATGATACATTCCTACAATAACGTCATAATCTTCCCAATTCATAAAAATAGTATCAGCAACCAAAGGCCCAAAAGCATTTATTTTAAGTTTTTTTAATTTTAATATCGCAGGAATAATTTTCTTTTTTTCCTCAGAATACTTTCTTAGCTCTCCATTATGTGGATTTAATCCTAAAATCCCTATTTTTGGTTTTTTTTTGAAATTTTGTAAATACCATGAATTTATTTTAACTACTTTATTAACTATTAAAGGAATATTAATTTTTTTTGAAACATCTTTAAGATCTATATGAGTTGTAACTGGAGAAACAGCTAATTTCTTATTATAGATAAGCATAACTTCTGAGTCTTTTCTAATATTACATTTATTTGCTAAAAATTCGGTAACTCCAATTTTATCTTTTTTTAAAAGATTTTTATTGATAGGACAATTTACAATACCTATTGAATTATTATTTAAAGCTAATTTATGAGCATAATTTAGACAATTAATTATAAATTTTGAAGAATTTTTTTTGTTTACCTTAAACGGATTTTTGAAAGCAACATCAACATTAAGAACTTTTAAACTATTACCTTTAATTTTTTGATTAAAATCGTTTATAGAGACAACCTTCATGGGATATTTTAACTTTTTAAATTGCTGAATTAAAAGTCGGGTATTTGAAATAACAAAAATTCTCTTCTTCAAAGAATTTTTCAATTTTTTCCAAGATTTATAAATAATTTCAGAGTTAATACTGTTTGGGTCTCCGCTAACTAAGATAATTTTATTTTTCATTTATATTCTATTAGTACTGAGTTCCTTAGTTTTGATAAGTGACTCTTAGAATAGAGATTAAACATTTCATTTTTTTTTTGATCAATTATTCTTTTCCTAAGTTCATTTATATTTACATTTTCTATTTTAGATGTTCTTACATCAACTAGTTTCAAAAAAAGAATACTATTTGGTCTAATAATTGGTTGTGAGATTTGGCCACTATTCAATTTTTTTAAAATTTCAAATATTTCTTTTGATAAAGATTTTGAGCTAATCCAACCCAAATTACCTTTATTTTTAGATGAGGATGAAGAACTATATTTTAAAGCCGATGTCTCAAAACCTTCGTCTTTAATCTTGTTTTTTATATCTAAAACTATCTGATCGATATTACTATTCTCGTCAGTCATTATTTCAATTTCTGAAATGTTATACTCTTGAAAACTCTTTTCATATTCAATAATTTTTTTTAGGTCTTCATTTACAGAATTTTCATTTATTTCAATTTTTCCTTTATAAAAAATATAAATAAAATTTTGCCATCTATTTTGAATTTCTATCTCTTCCAAAAAAAGACTGTAATCTAAATTATTGTTTTTAAATTTCTTTTCTAGAGCCAAAATATCATTCCCAGATATCGAATTTAAATATGAATTTACCTGACTAATGTTTTTCTCAATTTCATATTTTTTAAGTTCAATAATTTTTAATTTATTTTCAATAAGCGACTCAAGTGCTCGTTTTTTCAAATTATTTATATTTTCTTGGGTTATTTGATCTCCTGCCAAAACTAAAGAAGTGAGTATTTTATTTTTTACTTCATAATTTGTAATTATTTCATTTTCTACTTTTAAAACAATTTTATTTGTGATTGCATTTGCTTGAGCTAACAAAAAAATAAAATAAAAAAATATAATTTTACAGATTTTTATTTTCATTTACTAAAAGTTGGTGAGTTTATACTTCCAAAAGGCGTAAGAGTAATTTTGAACATAAGTGAATTTTCAGGTTCTAGTTCAGAGTCGTTATAAAACTCTCTCCTGTAAACCAATCCAGCTCTTAAACAATCATTTATATATTCATAGCTCAAATTATAAAATTCAGATGAGTCTGTAATTAAATTCCTTTTCGTTTCAAAAGAAAACATACCTTTATCTTTATTTTTTACATTTATTTTAGTACTAAAATAATCTTGATTTCCAATATGCTTCTTTTCTTGTAAATAATTAAAATCAAAGTCAATTGGACCAAAATTCAAATTAGTCCCGAATTCATTAAAATTTAAATCTTGATAATTTTGATCCAAAGCGAATTCATAATTAAGACTAAAATTATTACTTAGCTTTATATTTGCAGAGCCTACAAGATCTGAAGCTTTCTCATTAAGACTTGATTTATCTGGCATCTTATTATTCTCAGCTTCTTTGACCACTTGTGCCAAAGAAAAATCAAATTCCTTGTCATTTGAAGTAGTTTTATAATCAAATCCTAAAGTTCCACTCAAACCAGTTTCAAAGTTGTTTATATTATTAAGTCTGTTTAAATCGAAAGCAGAACTAGGCGTTAATCTCGATCCAGAATCTTCATTTCTCATACTACCAGGTGCATATCTTAAAAGTAATTTTGGTGTGAGTAAATGTTCTGTATTTCCCTCCTTTTTTTGCATAATTATTTTTGAAAAAAGTCCTAACGCACCGAACAATTCACTTGTAGTATCTTCTTTATACTCATCAACATTCTTAACTTCATAATTAATGTTTCTCAAGTTACCTAAAATTCTTGTATTTAAACCACTTTCTAAAAAAATATCTTTCGACGACCAATCAAAATTATTTACTACAAAATTTTTAAGTTTATTTGTATCATACAAATGAGTAGAAATATTTGTCTGTAAATCTAAATTACCAAATTTGTCATTATTAAATAAATTTTTATCGAAAGTAATTTCGGGCAGAATATATTCATACTTATCCTCGTAACTTTCTTTAAGAGTTTCAAATACACTTGCATTTAGACCTAAAAATAAGTCATCTTTTTCATGAGTAAAATTTATATGACTTTCTAAAGTATCTTTATTATAGTCTACCAAATTAGATTTTATTTTGTACAATTTAAGATATTTATCATTTGATACATCTTGAATTGATAAACTTAATCTATTCTTTGAGCCATCATCTCCTGAGAATTTTTTAACAAATTTTGAGAATAAATGAGATTTCTCACCAGCTTTTTTTGTTGAGCTTGTTTTTTTGTAACCTTCAGTGTACCCAAAATCAGCAAGAAAGTTTGAATTCATGAATGCTTGATGGTATTCACCAAGTACTAATGGATTTTCATCTACAAAAAACTTACTTGTAAAAGTAAAATTTTTATCTTTACCCAAATCAAAAAAATACGGCAAAGAGACCCCTGTTCCTAAATTTTTGGTATCACTAATCGTAGGAGGTAAAAAACCAGATCTTCTTTCTACTGTTGGATCGGGATGTGAAAGTTTTGGAATATAAAAAATTGGTATATCATAAACTTTTATTAATGCGTTATCATAATAAATAGTCTTCTTGATATTATCATGTAACATCTTAGATGCTTGGATTGTCCAAGGAGGACATTTGTTATATTCCCTATAATCACAAATAGTAAAAATACTTTTATTGAATACACTTTTTTTCGTCGTAAGTCTTACAGCATTCGCGAATACTCGTGGTTTATTCTTGGGATTAACTTTGATACTTTCTTCATTTAAGAAAGCCTGGATATCTGTCCCCAAAATCTCTTTTTTTTTGGTATCAATATAAATTTGTGAAAATTCATAACTATTCTTAAGTTTGTCTAAAATTGTTACTGAACCAACAGATTTAAATATATTATTTTTTACCTGATAATTAAAGTTTCGTAATTCAATATAATTTCCCTCTGGGTCATTTATAGAGGTAGCCTCATTTGAACTAATAGTTTTTCTCTTATTGTCGATGACTATATCTTTGCCCTTAACAATATATTTTTCTGAAGTAATAATATTGGTTGGACCGAAAGTCTTGAAAATTTCTTTATTTTCATTGAACTCTGCATTTTCAGCAGTAATTGTATTATCATCATTATCTTTGGCTATGATATTATTTTTTAAAATCAGCAACCCTGTTTTCTTGTTATATTTTAAATATTGACTTTTTATAATCTTATTTTTGGTTTTAATTACAACATCGTTTTCAAATACTGTAGTTACTTTATCTTTATCTAATGTAATATTTTTTGCTTGAATCTGAATATTCTCAGCAAATGCATTAGAAAAAAATAAGAAAATGAATAGACAGATAAAATTTTTACTTTTCATTTATTTGCAAAACCCCAATGAATGTAAATAAACTCAATGCAATAATAGGAGCCCAGATTGATAAGGCTAAAGGAATTCTATCTGTTTGACCCAAAGCAATAGATAGATCTTTAAAATAATAAACCATTACGCTTATAATTAGGCCTAAAACTACGAACTTTAAATTGTCAGATTTTTTCAATGTGTTCATAGTTAAAATTGATGCAATAGATGTCATTAAAAACAGAAAGAATGGCAGAGTAAGCATAGTGTGCAAGCTTTGACTCAAAAACCTTTCATTATAGCCATTATTTAAAAGTTTTCTGTAATCTATAATCAACTCCATAAAGGACATTGTATCAGAATTATTAAATAAGCTTGTTATTTTTTCGTAATTATAAATTGACTCGATATCGAACGTGTTTACTTTTGATTTTTTGAATATTCCACCCTCTAATTCAAAAATGATTACATTTTTAAGACTCCAGTTATTTGTATCAATAGCGACTTCCTTAGCAAAAATTTTCTCATATAAATTATATTTATTATCAAAATGAAAAATAGTAACATCTATAAGTTTAAACTTTTCAGTTTTACTTGCGGTTATTACTCGATCACCGTTTTTTAAATTTTCCTTAATCCATAAGCCATTATTATTAAAAGTTACTAAATGATCAATATCTCGGGCATACTGGGCTTTAGTTTTTTCATAATATTTTACCATTGAAGAGGTAATTGGATTTGCAACAACTAGTACAAACCATCCTAAAATAAACGATGTAAATGCAAGTATAAAAAAGATTTTTATATTAGAATAGCCATAAACCTTTAAAGTAAGAAGGTCTTTGTTATTTCTGATTTTAATCATAAACCACATACTTGATACGAATATTACAAAAGGTAAAAACTTTAAGACCAAACTAGGTACAAAAATACTTGTGAGCATCAACGGTGTTAAAAAACTTACATCATTATTCTTGAAAAATTCTACTTCCTCAAACAAATTTAAAATCATTCCAAAACTATAAGCAATTAATACACACAGAAAAAATGTTTTAAAAAAATTTTTAAGTAGATAATTAAATATTAAATTATTCATAGTATTTTTGACTCTTTTGAAAATTTATGATTTAAAAAAAAATAAAATAATAGACTTAAACAAAAAGGCATTATCAAATAAGAAATTCTTAATATAAAATTTAACCCTGTATATCTTATTAATAATTCAGTTAACAAAAGAATTAAAAAACCGAAAATAAAAATTGATATTTTATTTGAATAGATCCTTTGATTCTTGAGTAATAAAAATGAACAAACTAAAGTGATAACTGGAATATAAAACGGCAAAACAACTCTTCTGATAAGGATTGGAAAAATTTCTTTATTTATATCATCTTTACAAATTTTTAGGTTATTCTCTCTTGAAAGTACACAAGATAAAAGTTTTATGGTTGAAGTTTCTTGCAATTTCGGTTCTTTAATTGTTGTTGTTACTAAGTCACTTAAGTCAATATTTAATTGTTCAAATTTAAGTATTTCTGTTTCTTCATTAGATCTTTTCGAGGAAATAATTTGTCCATTAAATAGAAACATTTTTCTTTCTTTTACTATTCCCTTTTCAGCTACAATAGTTGTATTTAAATCATTTGAAATGTTTGGTGATAAGTTTTTAAGATTTTTTCCGGTATCATGTAAGAATATATTTTTGATCTCATTGTTAATTTTTTTTTCAACAATAAATGTGAAACCTTTAAAAGAGTCACTAAACTGTTGAGTTCTTATAGTAGGCAAAAAAGAATTCAATTGATCTTTACTTAATAATTGTCGCGATTTATTTAAAGCGATTGGTGTCAAAAAAGCAGATAGAATTATGTAAAAAAGTAATACAGTTATTGAGGTAAAAAATAATAAATTAACTAATTGTATTTTTTTAATTCCCGACGTCCACAATATGACAAATTCGCTGTCTTCTATATGTTTTAAAATAAAAATCACTAAAGCTAGCAAAAAAGCCAAAGGTATAAATTTTGGAGCTATTCCAAAAAGGTTAAGAAATGAGTATTTGAAGTAAGTAGATACTGGATAACCACTATCAACAATTAAATCTAAAAAATTTACTGCTCTTACAGTTAATGCGATTATAGATAAGCCAAAAACAATGACCAAAAACGTCTTTATAATTTCTATAAAAAAATTTTGATAAATTTTGTTTTGAAGCATAGGAAATATTGTATATAAATAATGCATCCATAACTTAAATTCAACTAATGGTTTAACTATGACTAAATTTCCATTGAAAACTTGTATATTTGGACTTATATCACTGACACAAATAGGTTTTATAAAAGATTATGCCAATAAAAATTAATTACCTTAAAACACACAATACCAAATCAATATCACAAAACATAATTTTGTTTTCAAAAGAAAAATTTAAGATAAATGATTTAAAAAGTCACCTGTCTAAGTCCGAGTCTGCTTATATAGAAGATTTAATTAAAAGCATTGATTTAAAAAAAAATATATTCATATTTGAGTTATCTTCTAAGAGAAAAATTGTTTTAATTTCTGTTAAAAATAACCTGAATATATCTGAAGTAGAAAACCTTGGAGCAGAATTTTATGGTCGAATTAATCAAGAGAAAAATAATCAATACTTTTTAATTTCAGATAGTTTAAGTAATAAACAAAATAATTTTTTAGGTCACTTCTTGCATGGTCTTAAATTAAAGTCTTATGGTTTTAAAAAATATAAGACAAAAAAGGATGATAAAATAATTTCAATAAATGTTGTTGGAAATAAAAATAAGCCTTCTGTTCAAAATCAACTAAAGTTTAAGGCTTTAGAGCAAGGAACTTTTTACGCTAGAGATTTGGTTTCTGAACCAGGAAATGTCTTACATCCAGACGAATATGCTAAAAGAATAAGTTCTTTAAAAAAAGAAGGTTTAAAAATAAATATTTATGATGAAAAAAAACTAAAAAAACTAGGTATGCATGCTCTTCTTGGTGTCGGCCAAGGAAGCATAAGAGGTTCGTATCTTGTAACTATGGAATGGAATGGAGCGAAAAATAATTCTAAACCTTTAGCATTTGTTGGAAAAGGAGTTTGTTTTGATACTGGAGGTTACTCACTTAAACCAGCAAGGTTTATGGAAGACATGACTTATGACATGGCTGGCTCTGCAACAGTAGTAGGCTTAATGAAAAACTTGGCTCTTAGAAAAGCTAAAATAAATGCTGTAGGGGTCGTCGGTCTTGTGGAAAATATGGTAAGTGGAAACGCACAACGTCCTGGAGATATTGTTAAATCTTATAGTGGAAAAACAATTGAAATATTAAATACAGATGCAGAAGGAAGGCTAGTTTTGGCTGATGCTTTAACTTTTACTGAAAAGAAGTTTAAACCAAAATTAATTGTAGATCTAGCCACTCTCACAGGTGCCATAATTGTATGTCTGGGCTCAGAGTACGCTGGACTTTTTTCCAACAATGATAAACTTTCCGATCAGCTTTTTGAAGCAGGTGAAAAGGTAAATGAAAAAGTTTGGAGAATGCCTTTGCATAAGAATTACGACAAACTAATGAATTCAAAAAATGCAGATGTGCAAAATATAAATTATGTCGGTGGAGCTGGTTCTACTACCGCAGCCCAGTTTTTACAAAGATTTATTTTGAACAAAACACCTTGGGCGCATTTAGATATAGCCGGAATGGCATTTTCAAAATACGGAGGAGCCTTAAATTCTGGAGGTGCAACAGGTTTTGGAGTGAGGCTGCTAAATCAATTTATAGAAGATAATTATGAGTAGAAGCGAGCAAACACTATCCATTATAAAACCTGATGCTGTTGAAAGGAATTTAGTTGAAGAAATAAAGAATATTTTTAAAAATAATAATCTAATTATTAAAGAAAGTAAGAAAATTCAAATATCAAAAGAAGAAGCAGCAGACTTTTACAGAGTTCATCAGTCCAAGCCATTTTATGATGAGTTATGCTCTTATTTGTCATCTGGACCAATCGAAGTAATGATTTTGCAAGGAGAAAATGCGGTAATAAAAAATAGAGAACTTATGGGAGCTACAAACCCTAAAGATGCTAAAGAAAATACTATTAGAAAGCTATACGGAATATCTATAGATAAAAACTCTGTACATGGTTCGGACTCAAATGAGAATGCTAAAAAAGAGATAGAATTTTTTTTTAAAAATTAGTTATTCCGAAAAATTTTAATAATCGATTCAGGGAAGATTAAATATTCCAGTTTTTGAGTTTTGATTTTTAAAATTTCTTCGTTGTCTCTTGAATTGATATAAAAACTTCTTTGAGAAATAATTTTCCCATTATCCAATTTTTCATCAACGTAATGAACTGTACAGCCTGTTTTTTTTTCTTTATTTTTTAATACTTTAGAGAAGGTATTTAAACCTTTGAATTTTGGTAAAAGAGAAGGGTGGATATTAATAACTTTTTTTCCATAATTTCTTAAAAATTTTTTTGACAATATTTTCATATATCCGGCTAAACAAATCAGAGAAATTTTATATTTTTTAAGATATTCCAGCAATTTATTTTCGTAATTTCTAGATTTTGTATTAATAAGCAAAAAGGGTATTGAATTTTTTTTTGCAAACAATACCCCTAATGCTTTTTTTTTATTACTTACTACTAATTTTATCGAAATAGGAAAATTATAATCTCTAGATCTACTTATCAGATTTTTAAGATTTGAACCTTTTCCAGAGATAAAAATACAAGCATTTTTTTTTACCATCTTAAATTTTTAAGAAGATTGACCTTTTTTTTATTTTTTGAAATATATCCAATCTCATAAGGAACATAATTTTTAGAAAATTTTTTTTTAATTTTCTTTATATTTTTTTCTGGTGCAATAATACAAAATCCTATTCCACAATTGAATGTTCTTAACATTTCAGAGTCTGAAATATTTTTCTTTTTTAGCCATTTAAAAATTTTACTGATTTTGATTTTAGATAAATCAATATTTAAACTCAAATTTTCTGGTATCGATCTAAGTAAATTTTCAATAAGCCCACCACCGGTTATATGAGCTGCAGATGAAATAAGATTCTTTTTAGTCAAATTTAAAATTTCTTCTGAATAAATTTTTGTAGGTTTTAATAATTCATTTTTCATAGTTTGATTAATTTTTTTATTACCTATAATTTTTCTTACTAAAGAATATCCATTTGAATGTATGCCGTTTGATGGAATGGCTAGTACTATATCTTTATTTTTAACTTTCTTTTTACTTAAAATTTTTTTTTTTGAAACTATACCTACGCTAAATCCTGCTAAATCAAATTTATCTTTTGAATAAACACCAGGCATCTCAGCTGTTTCTCCACCAATTAATTTACATTTTGAAATTTTACAACCTCGAAAAATACCTTTTAAAATTTTCTTTGCTTTGTTTATTTCGAGTTTACCAACTGCTATATAATCTAGAAAAAAAAGTGGTTTAGCCCCTTGTACTACTAAATCATTCACACACATTGCAACTAGATCTATTCCAATTGTGTCATATTTTTTAAATTTATTTGCTAATTCGATCTTAGTTCCAACTCCATCGGTACATGAAACTATTACAGGGTCTTTGATTTTTATTTTGCTTATATCGAAATAGGAACCAAATCCTCCAATAAGATCTTTATCTAAAAAATTATCCCTTTTTTTGACATTTTTTTTTGATATTTTTGATATGTGTTTTACCAGTTTATTAGCTAATGAAATGTTCACACCACTTTTTTTGTAACTATTTTGTATTTTTTTCATCAATAAAAATGATAATTAAACTTAAATGAGTTCTTATAAAATAATAATTGTCATTTTAGTTATTTTTCTTAAAACTGGAAATGTTTTATCATTAGAAAATATTTTTAATGTTAATAATATTGAAATTACAAAAAAATCTAATATTTCGAATGAAGATTTGGCAAATAAAGCAATTAAAAAGGGGTTTGGGAAACTTTTAGAAAAGATACTTTTAAATGAGGATATCAAAAACTTATCTGGATTAGAATTTTCTGAAATAAAAGAGCTAGTTTCATACTATCAGATTGCTGATGAGGTACAAAACAATTTCAAAAATAAAGTTAATTTTAATATTTTTTTTGACAAAGATAAATTACATAAATTATTTTCAAATAGAAATATTTCTTACTCAGATATTTCAGATAAAGAATTATACTTATTGCCTGTAATTCAAAAAAAAAATCAAATCTTTATTTATAATAATAATTTTTATTACGAAAATTGGAACAAAATATATAATTCTGAACTTATTGAATTTATTTTACCAATTGAAAATATCGAAGTGATTGAAAATATAAGTATAAACAAAGAAAATTTGTATCGTATCGATCTCAAAAATTTGTTTAAAGAGTACGAAAATAAAAATCTGGCCTTAGTTTTGATTGTAGATACAAGCTCAAATGATCAAAAAATTTTAATCAGAACAAGAATTTTAAATAAAAAAATTGATAAAACAATTATTGTTAAAAAAAATAATAAAAGTACCAGCAAATTGAATGAAGAAATTATTAAAGTAATCAGTGAAGAATTAATTAATATTATTAAGTCTCAAAATTTAATAGATGTTACAACACCCTCTTTTTTGAATGCAAGAATAATAGTTAATAAGAAAAATAATTTGGTAGAATTAAATAATAGACTAAGAAATATTGATATTGTTGATGGAATATTTGTTCAAGAATTTAATAACAAATATGTATTATTAAAGTTAAGATATTTAGGAAAATTAGATAAGATTATAAGTCAACTCAAAGAACAAAATATTATGCTACAGTTAATTGGAGATGAATGGGATTTAAGAATTAAAAAATGAGTCAACTAACTTTCAAATTTCCTTTTAAAAAAAAATATTTCGAACAAGATTTTTTCGTCTCAAGCAATAATTTTTCTGCATACAAACTGATAGAGAGTTGGCCGAACTGGCCAGGTAAGTGGTTGAATGTATTTGGTGCCTCAGGTTCAGGAAAAACCCATTTATCAAAAATTTTAGAAAAAAAAATTGGAAAAATTATAATCTTGGATGAAAATAATATTAATGACACAATTATACCTGAACTAAATAAAAATGAATGCTTAATAATTGATAATTATAAAAATAAAATTGACGAAAAATTATTTTATTCTATTTTAAACCACTCGAAACAATTAGATAACTTTATTTTAGTAAATAGCTTTAAACCAATAAGTAAATTTAGTTTTATACTTAAAGATCTAAAATCAAGAATTAATAGTTTTATAAATATTGGAATTGATTTACCTCCAGATGATTTATTACACGTCATTATTTCAAAGTCATTTTCGGAAAAACAAATAACTATAAGTCCAAGAATTTCTGATTATATTGTGAAAAATGTTGAAAGATCTTATTCAAAAATGTTTAAATTTCTCAAAGATGTTGATGATTTGTCTTTATCTTCTGGAAAATCAATAAATATTAATCTAATAAAAAAAGTACTTAAGAAATGAATAAATTTAGAACTCATAATTGTTCGGAGCTAAGTGAAAAAGATCTAGATAAAAAAGTAGTTATTTCTGGTTGGCTTCACAGAAGAAGAGATCATGGAAATTTAATTTTTATTGACATAAGAGATCATTATGGGATCACTCAATGTGTAACAGAAAATAATAACAAATTTTTTTCTATTTTAGAAAAAATTAAACCAGAGTCTGTTATTAAAATAACAGGAAAAGTAATTAAACGAAAAAAAGAAACAGAAAATTTAGAATTAAAGACTGGAAAAATAGAAATTAAGATTGAAAATTTAGAAATTTTATCAAACGCTAAAGAGTTGCCTATCCCAGTGTTTGGTGAACAAGATTACCCTGAAGACATCAGACTTAAATACAGATTCTTAGACTTAAGGAGAGAGGAGATGCATAAAAATATAGTACTAAGATCGAAAGTAATTTCATTCATAAGATCAGAAATGTTGGGTTTAGGTTTCTTAGAATATCAAACTCCAATTTTGACATCTTCGAGTCCTGAGGGCGCTAGAGATTTTTTAGTTCCAAGTAGATTAAATCCTGGTAAGTTTTATGCTTTACCACAAGCTCCACAGCAATTTAAACAACTTATAATGGTCTCAGGGTTTGACAAATATTTTCAAATTGCCCCATGTTTCAGAGATGAAGATGCCAGAGCCGATAGAAGTCCTGGAGAATTTTATCAACTTGATTTAGAAATGTCATTCGTAGAGCAAGAGGATGTATTTAAAGTAGTGGAAAAACTTTTTTTAAATTTGTTTCAGAAATTCTCCTCTAAAAAAATATTATCAGAAAAATTCCCAAGAATTCCTTATCGAGATGCAATGCTTAAATATGGAACTGATAAACCTGATTTGAGAAATCCTTTAGTAATTAAAGATGTAACAAATATTTTTCAAAGAGATGACGTAAAATTTGATATCTTTAAAAAACTTGTTAACTCAGGTTCAAAGGTTAGAGCTATTTTAACGAAAAACACAAAAAATAAACCACGAAGTTTTTTTGATAACATTGACAAATGGGCTAAAGACCAAGGCGCTTCTGGATTGGCATATTTTACTTTTGAAAAAGAAAAAAAAATTTCTGCTAAGGGCCCTGTAGGTAAATTTTTTAGTGAAGATGCTCTCACAGAAATTAAAAAACAATGTGAAGCAGAAATAGGGGATAGTATATTTTTTGCGTGTGGAAAACAAAATGATGTAGAAAAAATTTTAGCTAACGCAAGAACTAAAATTGCTGAAGATTTAAAACTTATAGATGATGATGTTTTCGCGTTTTGTTGGGTTGTAGATTATCCTATGTTTGAAAAAGATGAGAAAACAAATAAGATTATTTTTAGTCATAATCCCTTTTCAATGCCACAAGGAGATATTAAAAATATGAAATTTGATAATCCTTTAGAAATTAAAGCGTATCAGTATGATATTGTTTGTAACGGAGTGGAACTATCATCAGGTGCAATAAGAAATCATATACCAGAATTAATGTATAAGTTATTTTCAATTGTTGGATATAGCGCAAAAGATGTGAACGATAAATTTAGCGGAATGATAAATGCTTTAAGTTATGGAGCTCCGCCTCACGGAGGAATAGCACCTGGAATAGACAGAATAGTAATGCTGTTAGCTAATAAGAAAAATATAAGAGAAGTTACTTTATTTCCAATGAATCAAAATGCACAGGATTTAATGATGTCCGCACCCTCTGATGTTGAGATTAAACAATTAAAAGAACTTGGTCTTAAATTGGATATAAAAAAAAATTAGTTCTTAGTCTTTAAATTTATCCTAACGTCTGTAAGATCTATTAATTTTTCTTCTAAATTACTTCTCACAAAACCTTTAGAGGTAATATTTTTGACTATTTTAAGAAATTTATCGTCAGTATTTTTATCAGATATAGAACTAGTGCTTGCTATTGATGGAGTATGTGCAAGTTCTTCTTTACCGAGGTAAGATATTGCTAGTTCTCTAAACACATAGTCCAAAATAGATGATGCGCTTAATATCCTATCATTACCAATTACATTTCCTGACGGTTCAAATTTTGTGTCAATAAAAGCGTCGACATACTCATCCAGAGGAACGCCATATTGTAATCCAAGAGAAATAGCTATTGCAAAGTTGTTCATCATTGCTTTTACTAATTCTCCCTCTTTATTAGTGTCTATAAATATCTCACCAATTTTACCGTCATTATATTCACCTGTGTGAAGATAAACTTTATGATCTCCTATTTGTGCTTTTTGTATGTATCCTTTTCTTCTATCAGGCATTTTAAACCTTGTATTATTCTTTGATTTGTTATTTGTGCTATCTATCGGTTTTTTACTGATGGAAGCTGAATTTTTTTTAGTAACTGGAGAATTGACACTAATATTATCATTTTCCCTTTCTATTTTTTCACCAACTTTTTTCGTCTTTCTATTGTTTAATTTAACGTCTATAATTTCAACGCTGCCATCGTTTCTTTCGTCTATTTTAGATAATTCTTTATCATTTAGATCATTTAAAGTATGGACTGTTTTAAAGGTGCAAGTGTAATAAGTTTCTACGATGAATTTTTTCATAATATATTGGAATCTACTATTTTAAGATATATATTATTACTTAGAAGTGTCTATGATTTTATTATACACTTCTTAATTGTGTGGATTTAAAATTTAAAAAATGAGCATTAAAGTAATTTTCACTTGGTGGAACAGACAAACACTAGGAACATTTTTGAAAACTTTATTCACGGGTTCTTTTGTAGGTAAGGATAAATTTGGTAATAAATATTATAAAAACAAAAATGATGAAAGATGGGTAATTTACTCTAAAGAAGTCGAGGCAACAAAAATAACTGCTGATTGGTATCATTGGATACACTATACAAGTGACAAAATTCCTAGTGAAAATGACAGTAAACATGTTTGGCAAAAAGAGCATTCTGAAAATAAAACTGGAACTTCAAAAAGCTATAAGCCTGTTAAGATAAAAAAGGAGAGCAATTTTAAGAAATATGAAACTTGGAAATAATTGGAAAATCTCATATTTTTTTTTTTTATTTTTTTTTTCAAACATTGCTTTATCTGAGGAAAAAATTTTAAGTGCTCCATTAATAAATCTTGATCAAATTCAACCAAGTTACGAAGTCTCAGATGACGAAAATGAGAATTTTGATTCAAATTCAATAAAAGAAAAAAAAAATAATAAAAAAGTTAATTCACATGCTGTTTTAATCGGTTTAGATAAAATAACTGCAAAATCATCTAAGATTCAAGTAAATCTTAATGAAATAAAAAAATTTGGTCCACTAGAAATCAAGATACTAAAATGTGGTAAGGTCAAAGTAAATAATAAAGAAAATGATGTAGCATATATGCAAGTCAAGGATCTTACAAAAAATGAAAATGAAAAAGTTTATATTTTCAATGGATGGACTTTTTCTTCAGACCCTAATTTAACTCCATTTGATCACGCAATATATGATTTGCAGCTGTTAAATTGCAACAAGGTCTAAAAAAATTTCTCTTTTTCTAACCAATTAGTGTCAAAATCTGATTTTAAGAATTTTTTATGATTAAGTATTTTTTTATGTAAATCTATAGTTGTGGTTATCCCCTCAAGCACAAATTCATCAAGTGATCTCAAAGTTCTTTGAATAGCTTCAGTTCGGTTTCTTCCTTTACAAATCACTTTTGCAATTAAACTATCGTAATAAGGAGTAACTTTGCAACCCTGAAAGACGGAACCATCTACTCTAGTCCTAAAACCGGAAGGCTGATGGCAAACACTAATTGTGCCAGGACTAGGTTGAAAATTTAGAGAAGGATTTTCTGCATTAATTCTACACTCGATTGTATGCCCCCTGGGGTTTATGTCGCTTTGTTTTAAAGCAGTATTACCTGTAAAGGCGATCCAAAGTTGTTCCTTAACGATATCAATACCAGTTTGAACTTCGGTCACAGGATGTTCAACTTGTACTCTTGTATTCATCTCTAAAAAGTAAAAATTACCATTTTCATAAATATACTCTACTGTTCCAGCGCCTTCATAATTTATTTGTTCAACCATTTTTACCGTTTTTTCCAATAAATTCTTTCTTTGGTCATCAGTTATCACTGGACTAGGAGTCTCTTCTATTAATTTTTGGTGCCTTCTTTGAACGGAGCAGTCTCTTTCCCCAAGTTGGACAGTTTTATTTTTTCCTGACATAATTTGTACTTCAATATGCCTAGGGTTTTTAAAATATTTTTCAATATAAAGTTCATCATTATTAAAAAATTTTTTAGCTTCTGATTTTGCTGTAAGGAAAAGGCTTTCTAACTTTCCTTCTTCTTCAACAATTTTCATACCTTTTCCACCTCCACCCCCAGCTGCTTTTATTAAAACTGGATATCCAACTTCTTTACAAATTGATTTAGCTTCACTCAAAGATTTAACCCCACCCTCTGAGCCTTCAATAACTGGTAAACCGTGTTTCTTAGCGATACGTTTTGCTTCTATTTTGTCTCCCATCATTGAAATTATTTTAGCACTTGGACCTATAAATTTAATTCCATGCTTTTTCACAATTTCTGAAAATTTGGCATTTTCAGAAAGAAATCCGTATCCTGGATGAATAGCTTCAGCTCCAGTTAAATCCACAGCAGACATTATTGATGAAATATTTAAATAACTATTTTGAGGTTGATGTGAGCCAATACATACGCTTTCATCTGCTAGTCTAACATGCATGGAGTCCGCATCTACATCAGAGTGCACTGCGACGGTTTTTATTCCCCATTCTTTGCAAGCTCTTATTACTCTGACAGCTATTTCACCTCTATTAGCTATTAAGACTTTATTAAACATCTTTTAATTATTTTAAAAGAACTAAAGTTTGACCAAATTCTACCGGTTGACCATCCTCAATCAGTATCTTTTTAACTTCTCCATCAGCAGTAGACGGAACGTGATTCATTGTTTTCATTGCCTCTACAATCATTACTGTTTGGCCTTTTTTAATTTTATCACCAACCTCCACAAATTTTTTTGCCTTTGGTTCTGGTGCTAAGTAAGCTGTGCCAATTATTGGAGATTTAATTCTTATACCATCACTTTCATCAGATGATTTTAAAACTGATTTATTTGGAGAAACAATTGCACTTGTTTTTACTTGATCAATTAATTTCGATGCTTTTGATACTTTAATTTTCGTTTGCCCCTCTTGATACTCTAACTCTGATAGTTCGAATTCTTTAAGATTATCTACAAGTTCTTTAATTAATTTTTTATCTATTTTCATTTTCTAAAATTTTCTTCATAGCTTTTAAAGACATAATATAGCCCTCAGCACCAAAACCACAAATAATACCTTTAGCGACTTTACTTATTAAGGATTTGTGCCTGAATTCTTCTCTATTATATATGTTACTTATATGCAATTCAATAATTGGTATTTTTAATATTTTTAAAGCGTCATGAATAGCTACAGAGGTGTGAGTGTAACCACCAGCATTTATAATAACACCATCTTGACTGTTTCTTGAATTTTGTATTTGAGTGATTAGCTCTCCTTCTACATTTGACTGAAATAATGAAAGTTTAATATTATTTTTATTAGCAAATTCTTTACAATTATTCTCAATTTCTTTTAAGGTAAGATTTCCATACTGTTTTTTTTCTCTTTCTCCTAAAAGGTTGAGGTTTGGTCCATTAAGAACTATAATTTTATTCATAAATTCTCAATATTGAATAACTTAATTATGGCAAAAATACAATTAAATGGAAAAAAAGTAGTCATAAATTCAAAGTATTCGATATTGGATCTTTTAAAAAAATACAATTTGGCCAATAAAAAAATAGCAGTCGAACATAATGGCGTAATAGTTCCTAAGGTTATGTTTAAAAAAAGATATTTAAAAAATAATGATAGACTTGAAATCGTACAATTTATAGGTGGAGGTTAATTTGAAAAAAGATATTTTTAAAGTCGCAGGCAAATCTCTTAAATCTAGGCTCATTGTTGGGACTGGAAAATATAAAAGTTTATTAGAGACTGCTAAAGCAGTTAAAGCCTCGGGCGCTAGTATGATCACGGTAGCTGTCAGAAGAGTAAATATTTTGGATAAAAAAAAACCATTATTAAGTGATTATATCGATCCCAAAAAAACAATTTTTTTACCAAATACAGCTGGTTGCTTTACTTCTGAAGAAGCTTTACGAACTTTGAGGTTAGCTAGAGAAATGGGAGGTTGGAAATTAGTTAAATTGGAAGTTCTTGGTGATAAAAAAACTCTGTACCCAAACATGCTAGAGACAATTAAGTCTACCAAGATACTTGTAAAAGAGGGATTTAAAGTAATGGTTTATTGTACTGATGACCCATTATTAGCAAAAAAATTAGAAGATAATGGAGCATCTGCTATAATGCCTTTAGCTTCGCCAATAGGTTCAGGTCTTGGACTACAAAATAAAGTAAATATTTCACTAATCATAAAACAGTCAAGAGTTCCAGTTATAGTTGATGCAGGAATAGGCACAGCATCTGACGCAACTATTGCCATGGAACTAGGCTGTGATGGTGTTTTAATCAATAGCGCTATAGCTCAAGCTAACAAACCAATATTAATGGCAAAAGCTTTTAGAGATGCAGTAATTTCAGGCAGAAACTCTTATTTAGCTGGACGGATGGAAAAAAATTATTTTGCAACAGCAAGTTCTCCAAGCGAAGGCTTAATTTAATTTTTTTTTCTTCTTACCCATAATGTTCTTAGATTTTTTTTAGTTTTCACCTTTTTTATTTCTTTTTTGGGTTTTTTTACCTCTTTTTTTTCTTTAAAAATATCAATTTTAGTTTTTTTGATACTAATAATGTTTTCTAAATGCTCTATTTTATTTAGTAATTTTTTTGATTTGTTCAATAATTCGATTTTATATTCAGGTATGATTAATTCTTTATTAGATAAAATCTCAACTTTGAAAGTATATTTTTTTTGAAAATACTTTATTTCCTCAAGTAAGTTTTTCTCTATATAAAGTTTTACTTTTTCTGGTACATACGCTTTAACTATTTTAACTTTATCACCAAAAGCAACGTACTGAATTTTTTTAAGAATTTTTTGAGAAAATGAGCTTAAAGATAGTTGAGTTTCCCATTTAATAGAACCTTCTCTCAGTCTCTGTCTTGTCATTTCTAATAATCCAAAGTTGCTTATTTTACCTATTTGTATTCTAGCTCTATCTTTTCTAATGCTCTCTCTCATTTTTTTTTCAACTGTACGTCTGTTGTAAAAATTCATCATATCTATAAAATCTATGACTATTAACCCAGATAAATCTCTTAACTTAATTTGTCGAGCGATTTCCTCTGCAGCTT
This sequence comes from uncultured Pelagibacteraceae bacterium, assembly GCA_902597175.1. Classification (GTDB taxonomy): domain Bacteria; phylum Pseudomonadota; class Alphaproteobacteria; order Pelagibacterales; family Pelagibacteraceae; genus Pelagilacustribacter. Next base: position 31,000 of record CACJWN010000008.1, read on the forward strand.
CTAAATTTGTATTTAACGCAGTTTTTTCAATATTTATCTGTTTTGTTGATTGACCTGAGTTAATATCGATCGATACTAAAGCTTCGGTAGGATTAATTACTATATACCCTCCTGATTTAAGTTTTACAGTGGGTTCAAAAATATTATTTAATTCTTTTTCAATATTTGCATCTTGAAATAACGGTTTTTTACCTCTATATTTTTTTATATTTTTGACATTTCTGGGCATTAACTCTTTCATGAACTTTTTTGCTTTTTGATAGGCTTCATTACCCTCAATATATATGTTTTTAGTATCATTATCGTAAGTATCTCTTAAGGTTCTTTTGATTATATCGCCTTCTTCGTAAACTAAAGATGGCGCATTAGAATCTATAGCTTTATCTTTTATTTCTTCCCAAGTTTTTAAAGTGTTTTGAAAATCTTTTTCAATTTCATTTTTGGTTTTATTAGCTCCTGCAGTCCTTACAATTACTCCCATACTTTTTGGTATTTGAATTTCATTTAAAATAGTTCTTATTTTTTGTCTATCAGAGGAATTAAAAATTTTTCGTGATATTCCTCCTCCTTTAGGAGTATTAGGCATTAAAACCATATACTTTCCAGCTAATGAGATGAAAGTCGTCAAAGCAGCTCCTTTTTGACCTCTCTCTTCTTTAATAACCTGAATTAATACGACTTGACCAGGCTTGATAACTTCTTGAATTTTATATCTCTTTATACCGTATGATGATTTAACTTCTTCTCTATACTCTTTTTTTTCTATTTCACCTGATTTAAGTGTTTCATTATTCTCTGCACTAGCGTTTTCTTGATTAGAATTTGATGATGAGTTCTCACTTGAATCCTCCAAATTTTTATTTTTTAAATTTTCTCTTATTTGTTCTTCAACTTCTTTAATTTTTTCCTTATCTTCAGACGGAATTTGATAATAATCTGATTGAATATCATTAAAAGCTAAAAACCCGTGTCTATCTCTACCAAAATTAACAAAGGCCGCCTGCAAAGATGGCTCTACCCTGCTGATGGTTCCTAAATAAATATTGTTTTTAAAAGTTAGATTGTTCTTGTCTTCAAATTCATACTCTTCAATTGAATTAGTAGATTTAAGAATAATACGTGTTTCATTTGGATGCGAGGCATCAATATATAAATTTTTTTCCATTTTGATTGAATTCCTTTTATTTTTGTAAAAACTGTGAATTTAAATTTAGTCATATGGTTATTTTATACGATTTTAACTATAAATACACATAATTAAATTTAAATGCCTAAAGAAAGTCAAATTTTTTAACAATATTACAAAGGTAAGATGCTTAAATTTGTTAATTTTTATATCAAATCTATTATAATTTTTTTTATATTAGCTACGTTTTTTTTACTGTCTACTTTATGGTATTTCTCTATTGGATTACCTGATTATAAAAAGCTATCAAACTATCAACCTCCTATATCTAGCAGAGTCTACTCTGAGGATGGAAAACTAATTGCAGAGTATGCTTTAGAAAAAAGATTATTTGTTCCATTTGACTCTATTCCTGCAACTGTAATTAATTCATTTCTATCCGCGGAGGACAAAAATTTCTTTAATCACCCTGGAATAGATGCAAAAGGAATTTTAAGGGCGGTAATTAATAATATAAAAAATATATCGCAAAACAAAAGATTAGAAGGAGCTTCCACAATTACTCAGCAAGTTGCTAAAAATTTTCTATTGACTAATGAAGTTTCAATTAAAAGAAAAATCAAAGAGGCTATTTTAGCTTTTAGAATTGAGAGAGCTTATTCAAAAGAGAGAATTTTAGAGCTTTACCTGAATCAAATTTACCTTGGACAAGGAACATACGGAATTGCCGCCGCAAGTTTAGAATACTTTGATAAACCAATAAAAGAATTGAATTATGCTGATGCTGCTTTACTTGCAGCGCTGCCTAAGGCACCAAGTAAATATAATCCTTATAGATTCCCAGAGGTAAGTAAATTTAGGAGAAATTTGGTTTTGAAAAACCTAGAAGAAAATAATTTTATTTCTAAAAATGAGCTTAAAAATTTTAAGGTCTCGAAATTAAACCTTAAAAAAAGAAAAATAGAAATTTTGAATGAGGCTAATTCTTATACGGAGGAGGTCAGAAGGTCAGTTAAAGAAAATTATGGTTTTGAAAAATTATATTCAGAGGGACTTAGTATTAGAACACCTCTAAACATTAATTATCAAATTCAAGCAATGAAATCTCTGAGAAAAGGAATAGAAGATTATGACAAACGTCATGGGTGGAGAGGCCCTATTTCAAATACACTAAAAAATAAAAATTGGAAAAATAAACTAGATACATTTAAATTAGACCCAACTTTGAATTGGAAGTTTGCAGAAATTCAAAATTTAGATAACTCAGGAATAAATTTTAAAGTAATTAATGATCAAAGAAAAAACAATACTTATGGTTCATTAAGCAATAAAAAAGTTAAATGGGCACTCTCGAATAAAAAAACTTTGAAAGAAGTTTTTAAAGTTGGAGATATTATATTTGTTAAAAAAGATAAAAATTCTTGGACTCTAAAGCAATATCCAAAGGTCGATGGAGGGATAGTAGCTTTAGATCCATACACTGGAGATGTAAAAGCATTAGTGGGTGGGTTTAACTTTAGATCAAGTGAATTTAATAGGGTAACACAAGCAAAAAGACAACCAGGTTCAGCATTTAAACCAATTGTGTATGCCGCTGCTTTAGAAAATGGATTTTCACCTAACTCTATTATTTTAGATGCACCATTTGTTGAAAGTCAAGGGGTAGGATTGAAAAATTGGAAACCAGAAAATTATGGAAAAAAATTTTATGGCCCAACCACTTTAAGAAAAGGTATAGAATATTCTAGAAATTTGATGACTGTGAGGATAGCAAAAATTTTAGGATTGAATAAGATTTTAGAACTATCAGAAAAATTAGATATTTATGATGATATACCCGAACTCCTATCAGTCTCGCTTGGAGCAGCTGAAACTACTTTATTAAATTTAACTTCTGCTTACGCTCCATTTGTCAATGGTGGAAAAAAAATTAATCCTACACTAATCTCAAGAATTCAAGATAGACGAGGAAAAACAATATTTAGTTTAAAAAATAGAAAATGTAATGGTTGTGACAAATTTATTAATGAGAATGAAAAACTGCCGAGTATAGAAAACACTAACTTAAGAGTTTTTAGTGAAGAAACAGCTTATCAAATGGTATCTATACTAAATGGAACAGTAAAAAGAGGAACAGCAAAAAAATTGAAATCACTTAACGTTCCTCTAGCGGGTAAAACTGGAACAACAAATAAGAATTTTGATGCCTGGTTTATAGGATTTTCATCAAATTTAGTGATCGGAGTTTATATTGGCTTCGACAACCCACAAACTTTAGGAAAATTTGAAACAGGATCAAAAGCAGCTTTACCAGTTTTTAAAAATTTTATTGAAAGTGCTCTCTTTAAAAATGACTTTAAAGAGTTTAAAGTCCCAGAAAACATATATTTGACCTCAATTAATTATGACACAGGCTTAAAAGCATCATTAAGGGATAAAAAAACTATTATCGAAGCTCTTAAGGCAAAAGATATTAACAATATAGATAATAATAATTTAATTTCGATTAATAGCCGTGATACTCTTATTAAATATAGACAATTTTACTAATGCAAAATTTTGAAAATAAACTTACTAATTTAGAAAGAAATCTCAAAAACATCAGGGGGTATCTTTGATAAAAATAAGGTTGAGAACAAAATTAAAGAACTCGAGATATTATCCCAAAAAGAAGATTTTTGGAAAGATCAAAAACTAGTCAAAAAAACAGTAAAGCAAAAAAAAATTTTTGAAGAAATTTTAAATACATACAAAAAGTCATCTAATGATATCTCTGACTTAAGGGAATTGTTCAATATTGCCTTCAATGAAAAAGATGATGAAACTTTAAATGATTGTAATAATAAAGTAGATGAAATTCAAAATACTTTAAGAAATTGTGAAAAAATTTGTTTTCTATCAGGAGACAATGACGATTTAAATATTTATTTAGAAATACATGCAGGCGCCGGAGGAACAGAAAGTCAAGACTGGGCAGATATGTTAAGAAGGATGTACATAAAATGGCTCGATAAAAAAAATTATAAATACGAAATTATTAGCGAGCATAAAGGAGATGAAGCTGGAATAAAGTCCTCAATTTTAAGAGCAGATGGAGATTATTTGTATGGACTAATGAGAGCTGAATCAGGTGTTCACAGATTAGTAAGGATATCCCCTTTTGATAGTGGCGCGAGAAGACATACAAGTTTTGCTAGTGTTTGGGTTTATCCGGTCGTTGATGATGATATAGATATTAAAATCGACGAAAAAGACTTAAGAATTGATACTTACAGATCTAGTGGTGCCGGTGGTCAACATGTCAATACAACAGATAGTGCAGTTAGGATTACTCATCTTCCGACTAAAATAGTTGTACAATGTCAAAATGAAAGGTCACAACACAAAAATAAAGAGACTTGTTATAAAATGCTTAAAGCAAGGTTGTACGAACATGAGATACAAAAAAGGGATGAAAAAAATCAAAAAAATTTAGATTCCAAAACTGATATAGGTTGGGGCCATCAAATAAGATCTTATGTTCTACAACCTTATCAATTAGTAAAAGATTTACGTAATAAAATCGAAAGCACAAATCCTTCAAGCGTTCTGGATGGAAATATTGATGAATTTATTGAGGAGGGGATAAAAAATAAATAATGAAAAATATACTTAATTTTTTAATAATATCAATTTTAAGTATTGTAGTTTTGTTATTAGCAATTTTATCAACAACTGGAGTAGAAACAAAAAAATTTAATAACTTAATTACCAAAAAAATTAAAACGAAAAATGAAGACATTAATCTAATTTTAAACACTATTAGATTTAAGCTTGATATAAAAGAAATTAGTTTATTTTTGGAGGCAAAAAACCCAAGTATAAATTTTAAAGAAATTAACCTGCCTGTTAAAAATGTTAAAGCTTATGTAAATTTTCTTTCATTTATAAAATCTGAAAATAAGTTTGAAAAAATAAGTTTAAATTTTGATCAAATAAGTTTTGAAAAAATTAAAACGATTGCACCAATATTGAAACCATCAAATTTTTCGAGTTTTTTAAATAATAAACTTGTAGAAGGAAAATTAAATACACAAGTTGAACTTTATTTTAATAAAAATAATGTAATAGAAAATTTTATAACAAAAGGATCAATTGTTGATGCAAAAGTTAATTTCGAAAAAGATTTGAACTTTGTGGAAACTAACTTTTCTTTTTTTGCTGATAATACAGACATCTTAATTAAAAAATTTAATAGTAAATTCGGTCCATTAGTTATTGAGGATGGAGATGCAAGAATCCAAGTTTCCTCAGAAATTTTAATAGAAACTAATTTTTTAAGTAATATAAAAATGGATAGAAAATATATTCAAGAACTTAATTTTTTAAAAAAGTTTTTTAATTTTAGTTCTTTAGAAGATTTTACTGGAAGGTTCAGCAATAGTCTTTTAATTAATTTAGACAAGACTTTAAAAATAAAAGATTATGATTTTAAAAATAGTGGTAAAATATTTAAAGCAAAATTTAATCTACAAAATTCTATTGAAACCTTTCTATTTGATCAAAACCCAAAATTTGTCACATTTAAAGATACTGATATAATTACATCAATTAAACCCAATCTAAATAACATAAATATTAAAGGTAAATATTCGTTTAATAACAATAATTTTTTAGACTTTAATACTAACAATTCAATCAAAAAAGAAATGTTAAAATTCAAAATAAATGCAGACATAGATGAAAATATAAAAATAGATTCTATAAATTATTTAAAACCTAAAAAAAAAATTGCTGAGGTTTCTTTTGAATTTGAAAAATTTAAAGATAATCTTAAATTCAAATATATAAATTATAAGGAAGGAAAAAGTTCAATTGTTATTAATGATCTAAAATTTCAAAAAGGTAAATTTTCAAATCTTAAAAAAATATCAATTAAAACATTTTCTGAAAAAATATTAAATAATGATTTTACAATTTTATTTGGAAAAACAATTAAGATTAAAGGCAATAAGTTTGATGCAAGTAATTTACCTAGGATTTTAACACAGAAAAAAAATGATAATAATTTTGAGAACTTAAATAAGAATATTGAAATTGATTTTGATAATGTAATTGCTCCAGTATCTGAAAATCTTTCGAAATTTAGACTTATTGGAAAAATTGAAAAGGGAAAATTTATAAAAATTTCCTCTAAAGGTGATTTTGGAAATAATAATTTTTTAGATATCACAATGAAAAATGACGAACTTAAAAAGAAAAAATATCTAGAAATTTACTCAGACATTACAAAGCCATTGTTGACTGAGTATAGTTTTTTCAGAGGTTTAACGGGGGGAAAGCTATTATATTCAGCAATAATTGATGACAGATCTTCGACCTCAAAACTTAAAATAGAAAATTTTAAAGTCGTAAACGCCCCAGGTATGGTCAAGCTCCTTACTCTAGCTGACCTAGGAGGTTTAGCAGACTTAGCCGAAGGAGAAGGAATATCATTTGAATCATTAGAAATAGACTTTGAACAAACAGGTGAATTAATTAAGATTAATGAAATTTTAGCTTTAGGACCCAGTATCTCGGTTTTAGTGGATGGCTATAAAGATAAAAATACGACAAGCTTAAGAGGCACGTTAATTCCCGCAAAGACACTAAATAAAATGATTTCAAGAATACCTTTGATTGGAGATATAGTAATTCCTAAAGAAGTAGGAGAAGGATTGTTTGGAGTAAGTTTTAAAATGAAAGGTCCCAAAGGACAAATAAAAACTACAATAAATCCAATTAGAACAATTACTCCAAGATTTATTCAAAAAATTATAGAAAAGAACAAAAAAAATTAATTAATCTTAACAATATAATGTTTTTTCTTTCCGTAAGAAATCTTCAAAACTTTATTTATAAAATCTTTATATTCTAAAATTTTATTGGTATCACCGACTAAAATATCATTTATTTTCAAACCTTTATTTTCAATAATTCTTCTTGCCTCACTCTTTGAATGTACAATTTGATTATTTGATAAAAATTCTAAAATTTTTATTCCTTTTGTTATATCTGTTTGTTTAATAATAATCTCCGGCAGACTCGACCCTAATCCTTTTCCATGGAAAGTATCTTTAGCAGTTTGTTCTGCTTTTTTTGATGCCACGTTCCCATGTAAAATTTTTGTTGCTTCATTAGCTAATAAAATTTTAAGATCATTGATATTTGTCTCTCTTTTGAATAAATTATCAATTTCTTTAGTTTCTATTTCAGTAAAAAAGTTTAAAAATTTTTTTACATCCCTATCATCAGTATTTCTCCAAAATTGCCAATAATCATAAGCAGAAAACATATCTTCGTTAAGCCAAACTGCTCCCGACTCTGTTTTACCCATCTTTGCGCCTGATGCCAAAGTAATCAATGGTGAAGTTATACCATATGCTTCTTTTTTAAGGATTCTTCTTATAAGTTCAACTCCATTAACAATATTACCCCACTGATCTGAGCCTCCAATTTGTAAAATACAATTATTTTTTTTATACAATTGATAAAAATCGTAAGCTTGTAAAATCATGTAGTTAAATTCCATATAACTTAGCGATTGCTCTCTCTCTAATCTGAGTTTGACACTTTCAAAAGTAAGCATTTTGTTAATAGTAAAATGACTACCTATATCGCGCAAAAATTTTATGTAATTTAATTTTGTAAGCCATTTTGCATTATTAACATAAATAGGCTTAGTTTTTTTGTTTGATGTATCTAAAATTTTATTAAAAGCTTTTTTTATACTCTTTATATTTTTATCAATTTCTTTTTTCTCGAGAATTTTTCTTGTCGTGTCTTTACCTGATGGGTCACCAATAAGCGTTGTGCCTCCTCCTAATAAAACGATTGGGCGGTGGCCATATTTTTGCATCATCTTGAGGATCATTATTTGAAGTAGGCTTCCAACATGTAGGCTTTTAGCTGTGCAATCAAAACCTATATAGGCGGAGATTGATTTTTTATCACTGATTTCACTCAGTTTTTCAAAGTCTGTGCATTGACTTAAATATCCCCTAGAGCTCATCTCAGCTAAAAATTTATTTTTCATAGCACTTACTGTTTAAACTACTATTATACGAAAATTGTTATAAATAAATAAAAATATGAGTGAAAAATATACATCTTTGGGCTTAATGAGCGGAACATCTGGAGATGGAATAGATGCATCTATAATAAATTCAGACGGTGTTAATAAATTTGAGACAATAAAAGATAAGTATTATGAATATGATTCTATTATTTATAAAGATTTCCATTTTTTAAAAGATAGAATCTTTAACTTTCACGATCTTAAAAAACTCTCAAAAGAAGTTAATGGATTAGAGAGAAAAATTACCTTATTTCATGCTAAAATTATAAAAGAGTTATCAATTAACAAAGAGGAAATTTTGGTCGGCTTTCACGGTCAGACAATCTACCACAATGCAATGGAAAAAATCTCAAGACAATTAGGAGATGGAAAATTACTTTATCAACTAACAAAAAGAAAGATAATTTATAATTTTAGAGAAAATGACATTTTGAATGGTGGTGAAGGAGCGCCTTTGACACCTTTATTTCATAAATTAATAGCCACCCAAAAAAAAATAAAACTTCCTACATGTATTCTCAATATTGGAGGAATCTCAAATGTCACAATAGTGGGCCTCGATGAATTATTTAGCAAAGATATCGGACCTGGAAATTGTTTAATTGACACTTGGGTAAGAAAAAATTCGAAGAAAAAATTTGACCATGATGGATACTTAGCAAGTATAGGAAAAAAAAATGAAATAATTTTCGAACAAGCACAAGAATTATATTTTAACAGAAATAAAGAAAAAAAATCTTTCGACACCAATGATTTTGATATATCTTTTTCTAGAGGTTTATCACTAGAGGATGGGACAACTACTCTTACCGAGTTTACAGGAAGTATAATTGCCGAAACGATTTCTCTTTTAGCAAAAAACGGAAAAACGTTTAACAATATAATTATTTGCGGCGGAGGTAGGAAAAATAAAATGTTAATGAAAATTATTAAAAAAAATCTTTCACAAAAAATAAAAATAAAGATGATTGACGACTACGGTATAGATGGAGATTTCGTCGAGTCCAAGGCATTTGCTTTTCTTGCAATTAGATCATATAAAAAATTGCCAATAACTTTTCCAAGTACAACAAATTGTAAAAAACCTTGTACTGGTGGTAAAATAATTGAAAATTAAATAAGAGCGGTCTTTTCTTTTAAATATTTTTCAATTTCTATTACTAATTCTTTTTCCTTATCTTTAAAAAAATGATTTGAATTTTTTATTTTAGAAAAAATTACCTCAACGCCTTTTTGATTTTTAATTCTATTATCAAGATCATTAATGCTTTCCTTAGTAACTAATTCATCATTCTCACTATAAATTACTTGACCAGAGGTAGGACATGGAGCTAAAAAAGAAAAGTCGTAGACGTTGGGTTGTGGAGAAACTGCTATGAAATTGTTCACTTCTGGCCTTCTCATTATCAATTGCATACAAATTAATGAGCCAAAAGAAAAACCGGAAACCCAGCATTGACTATAATCTAAATTTTGTCTTTCAATCCAATCTAAAGCTGCTGCAGCGTCAGAAAGTTCTCCTTGACCATTATCAAACACTCCATCACTTTTACCAACACCTCTAAAATTCACCTTTATTACTGAAAAACCATTTTCTAAAAAAATGTTATACATCAGTTGGACAATTCTATTGTTCATAGTTCCACCGTACTGAGGATGAGGATGAAGAACAATTGCAACAGGAGAACCAAATTTTGGATTTTTATAATATTTTGCCTCAAGTCTTCCAGCTGGTCCCGGAATGAAAATCTCTAAACTTTTTGGTTTCATAATTGATAATGATTATTATTAAAAAAAAAAGTACAGATTTATAACACGTTTTTATGCGACAAATATTTTTTTTTAATCCTGACTAAAATAGTAGGAATTGACCTAAAACTATTATATTACACCGTTAATTATGAAACTAACAAATAAAGGGAGATACGCAGTAATGGCTATGGCAGACTTAGCAATTAATGCCAAGGATAGGCCAATAAGTCTTGCTGAAATATCTTTGAGACAAAATATTTCACTGGCTTACTTAGAACAAATCTTTTTAAAGTTAAAAAGCAATAAATTGGTAAGGAGCTCAAGAGGAGCTGCTGGAGGATATTTTTTAGAAAAACCAGCAGCCGAAATAAAATTATCTAATATTATTCATGCGGTTGATGAGGAAGTTAAGACATTAAATTGCAAAAAAAATTCAAAAAGAGGGTGCAACAACAAACCAATTAAATGCATTACTCATGATTTATGGGACCAATTAGACCAACACATAAATGGTTTTTTTGAAAAAGTAAAATTACAAGATCTTACTAAAACAGTTGAAAAATAACAATGAAGAGTGAAGAATTAAACAATCAGGATTATAAATACGGTTTCACTACAGAGATCGAAAATTTTAAAGCTCCCAAAGGGCTTTCTGAGAAAACTATAAGGTTTATTTCTGAAATTAAAAAAGAACCTAAATGGATGCTAGATTGGAGATTAAAGGCATTTAACAGATTAAAGGTTTTGAAAGAGCCTAACTGGCAAAAACCAAAATATCCTAAAATTAATTATCAAGATTTTTATTATTATTCAGCTCCAAAAAGCATGAAAGATAAACCTAAAAGTTTAGACGAGGTAGATCCAAAACTTATCGAAACATATAATAAACTTGGCATTCCTCTAAATGAACAAAAAAGATTAAGCGGAGTAGCAGTAGATGCAGTTTTTGACTCTGTTTCTGTAGCGACAACTTTTAAGGGAGAACTAGATAAAAAGGGAATAATTTTTTGTCCAATTTCTGAAGCTATTCAAAAACATCCAGATTTAGTTAAAAAATATCTAGGCTCCGTTATTCCTCTAAGTGACCATTATTTTGCAACGCTAAACTCAGCAGTATTTACAGATGGATCTTTTGTTTACATTCCACCTAATACAAGATGTCCGATGGAACTTTCTACCTATTTTAGAATAAATGCATCAGAAACAGGTCAATTCGAAAGAACACTCATTATTGCAGACAAAGGTAGCTATGTTAGTTATTTAGAAGGTTGCACAGCTCCAATGAGAGATGAAAATCAATTACACGCAGCTAACGTGGAATTAGTTGCTTTAGATGACGCAGAAATAAAATATTCAACAGTTCAAAATTGGTATCCTGGAGACAAAGATGGAGTTGGTGGAATTTATAATTTCGTGACAAAGAGAGGCGCATGTAGAGGGAAAAATTCAAAAATCTCATGGACGCAAGTAGAGACTGGTTCCGCAATAACTTGGAAATACCCAAGTTGTATTTTACAAGGAGATAACTCTGTAGGTGAATTTTATTCAATTGCTATAACTAATAACCATCAGAAAGCAGACACTGGAACTAAAATGATTCACTTAGGCAAAAATACAAAGAGTAAAATTATTTCAAAAGGAATTTCAGCAGGTCAAGCTGATAATACATATAGAGGTCTTGTAGATATTGGAGCAAAGGCTAAAAATTCCAGAAATTACACTCAATGCGACTCACTTTTAATGGGCAATAAATGTGGAGCACATACAGTACCGTATATAAGAAATAAAAACTCATCTTCGACAGTTGAACATGAAGCTACAACATCTAAAATCAACGAGGATCAATTATTTTATTGCAATCAAAGAGGACTAAATCAAGAGGAAGCGGTAAGTCTTATCGTAAATGGTTTCTGTAAAGAAGTGCTTCAGCAACTTCCAATGGAATTTGCAGTCGAGGCACAAAAATTGGTTTCTATTAGTTTAGAGGGGAGTGTCGGATAATGCTACAATTGCAAAACCTAAAGGCTTCAGTTAATGATAAGTCAATTTTAAATGGATTAAACCTAGAAATTAAACCCGGAGAAGTACATGCTATCATGGGACCAAACGGGTCTGGAAAAAGTACCTTAGCAAATATTTTATCTGGTAAAAGTGGGTATGATGTAAGTGGGAGCCTTAAATACGAGGGAAAAAACTTACAAGAAATTCCTATTGAGGAGCGAGCTCAAAAAGGAATCTTTTTAGCTTTTCAATATCCTTTAGAAATACCAGGTGTTAATACAACTAATTTTCTTAAAACTTCATTAAATTCAATTAGAAAAGCTAAAGGTGAAAAAGAATTAGATACATTAAATCTTTTGAAATTAATCAAAGAAAAAGCGTCTGAATTAAACATCGATGAAAAATTTTTATCTAGACAATTAAATGTAGGTTTCTCAGGAGGGGAGAAAAAGAAAAATGAAATACTTCAAATGAAACTCTTAGAGCCAAAATTAGCTATCTTGGATGAGACAGACTCAGGTTTAGATATAGATGCATTAAGAGTCGTTGCTGATGGGGTGAATTCCCACAAAAATAAGGATAACGCTTTTCTAATTATTACACATTATCAAAGACTACTTGATTACATTAAACCAGATTTCATTCATGTGCTATCAAAAGGCAAAATTATTAAAACAGGATGTGCCGAATTAGGTCTAGAACTAGAAAAAACAGGTTATGAAAATTTGAAATAATGGAAAATTTATTTAACATAGATTTTAAAAGAATACCCTCCTTCAATGACAAAGAGGCTGCAGAGAGAGAAAAAAATTTTGAATTGTTTTTAAAAAGAGGTTTTCCAAATAAAAAAGATGAAAATTGGAAATTTTCTGATCTTAATTATATAATAAGAAAGAATTTTAAGAATATTACAAACAACGATGATTATAAATTTGATGAAAAAATTGAGTTAATCAATGACTTTGATCATAATAAGATTATTCTCATAAACGGATCACTGGAATCCTGTGATTTACAATTTGAGGAAAGTGGAAAAGTAACAATCGAAAGTTTAAAAACATTTGAGGGTTTTTACGATAAAATAAAAAATAATCTAGATTATCTTAATAAAGCTTTATCTACTGGCGGGTTTAACCTGGAAGTACAAAAAGACTATAAATGTAAAAAACCAATAATAATTTATAATTATTTTACTGTAAATCTAGATAATAAGATTATTAATAATTCAAACAAGATAAAATTAAGTCAAAACTCAGAACTAACTATAATTGACTATAATATTGGTGGAAAAAGTAAATTTATAAAAAACACTTTTGAAAAAATTAACATTGATAAAGGCGCAGTCTTAAAAAATATTGTTTTACAAAAAACAAAAAGCGATGGTTATTTTTACAGGAATATTTCTGGTACGCAAGATTATAATTCGAGTTATCAAAATTTTATATTAAGTTCAGGACTTAAATTTAATAAAATTGAAATTGACATGAATTTAGCAAAAGAAAAAAGTAGTTGTTATATCTTATCTGGATTGAATTTAAGCAAAGAGGAACATCAGGAAATCAAAACTCAAATTAATCATTTGGCACCGAATTGCAAAAGTTATCAAAAAATTAAAAATGTTTTAGAAAGTGATAGTAACGGAGTTTATCAAGGAAAAATATTTGTTAAAGATGTTGCTCAAAAAACAGATGCATATCAATTAAGCAAGGCTTTAATTTTAAATGATAAGGCTGAATTCAATGCTAAACCAGAGTTAGAAATTTATGCCGATGATGTAAAGTGTTCTCATGGATCTACCTCTGGCAGCATAGATGCCGACGCTATACACTATTTAATGACTAGAGGCATCGAATTGAGGACAGCAAAAAAACTTTTGATTAAAGGTTTTTTAAATGAAATTTTTGACAACATACCTGAAGAGAAAATAAGAACTTTTTTAGAAAAAAGCATAGCGATACAGATTGATGAAATTCGATAATATAAAATCAAAATTCCCAATTTTTAAACAAAAGATTAAAGGCAAACCTTTAATATACCTGGATAGCGCTAATTCTTCACAAAAACCAAAAGTAGTTATAGATGGGATGTCTAGATTTTATGAAACCGAATTTTCGAATGTAGGAAGAAGCGTGCATACCCTAGCAGTTAAAGCCACAAACAAATTTGAGGAGACCAGAGATATAGTCAAATCGTATGTTAATGCTCAATATAGGGAGGAAATAATTTTTACAAAAGGAGCTACAGAGGCAATCAACTTAGTGGCAAACACTTATGGAGAAAAATTTATAAAAGAGGGTGATGAAATTCTTGTGACTGAGTTAGAGCATCATTCAAATTATGTACCTTGGCATTATTTGAGAAAAAAAAAAGGAGCAGTTATTAAATTTGCTTCAACAGATGAAAATGGAGAAATAGATGTCGATGAGTTTAAAAAAAAAGTTACTGAAAAAACCAAGATGATTGCCTTAACTCATATTTCTAATGTTATTGGAACCATTTTGCCAATAAAAAAGATTGTAGATTTAGCAAAATCAAAAAATATTCCAGTTTTAATTGACGGGACGCAGGGCGCCCCTCACTCAGTTCTAGATGTGCAAGATTTAGGCTGTGATTTTTATGCTATTTCTTGTCATAAAATGTATGGTCCAAATGGACTAGGCATTCTGTATGCTAAAAAAAAATGGGTAGAAGAATTGCCGCCATATCAAGGAGGCGGAGGAATGATTAATGAAGTAAAAAAGGACGAAATTACTTACGCTGACTCTCCTAATAAATTCGAAGCAGGAACAATGCAAACAGCAGAAGTAGTGGCTTTTGCAAATTCAATAAAGTTTATTCAAGATTTTGGAATAAAAAATATTGAAAAACATGAAAGTCAAATTCTTGAGTATGGTTTAGAAAAATTAAGAAATGACAATTCTGTCAATATTATTGGCAATCCTAAAAATAGAGCATCAATAATTTCTTTCACAATAAATGGAATTCATCCCCATGATATAGCAACAATTTTAGATGATGACGGAGTTGCAATTCGAGCCGGTCATCATTGCTGTCAAATTTTACATGACAAATTAGGAATACCTGCTTCTGCAAGAGCTTCAATTGGAGTTTATAATAGCAAAGAGGATATTGATATTTTAAGTGAGTCAATTAAAAAATGTAAGAAAGTATTTCAGATTTAAATGGAACTAAAAGAACTATATCAAGAAATTATTTTAGATCATGCAAAGAATCCCAGAAATAAAGGTAAGTGTGAAGGGTATAATCATGACGCCAAAGCACATAACCCTCTTTGCGGAGATAAAGTACATATTTATTTAAAATTAGAAAAAGACAAAAATATTTCAGACCTAAGTTTTGAGGGCGAGGGATGTGCAATTTCTTTAGCATCAGCTTCTATTCTCACAGATACTTTAAAAGGTAGAGATTTACAATTCTCAAAAAAAATTACAAGTGACTTTTTAAATATGTTAAAAAATAAATCAAAGATTACTTTAAACAGCTTATCAGAAAACCAATTAACGACTATATCTTCTTTATCAGGAGTCCAGGAATTTCCAATGCGAATTAAATGTGCTACCATGGCATGGCATACTCTTTTATCAGCCTTAGAAAAAAAAGTATAAAATTATGCATGATATAAAAGAAAAAATAATTAAAGAGATCAAGAAAATTTATGATCCAGAAATCCCAGTTAATATTTTTGAGTTGGGCCTAATCTATAAAATCGATGTATTTGATAACAAAAAAGTACTAATAGAAATGACTTTAACCTCTCCTAATTGTCCTGTAGCAGAGAGTTTGCCTAATTCTGTAAAAAAGAATATATTAAATATTGATGGGGTAGAGGATGTTGAACTAAAATTAGTTTGGGATCCCCCATGGACAAAGGAAAAAATGTCCGAAGCAGCTAAGCTAGAATTAAATTTATGAGCGAACAAATAATTAAATTAAGTGATAATGCTGCTGAAAAAATAAAACAAATAATGTCTAAAGCGGATAGCTCTGCGATTGGGGTGAGAGTAGGAGTGAAATCCGGAGGTTGTGCTGGAATGTCCTATGTTATGGAGTATGCGAAAGAAATTAAACCTAACGAGGAGATAATTGAAGACAAAGGAGTTAAAGTTTTCATAGATCCTAAAGCTATAATCTACTTACTCGGCACAGAAATGGATTATAAAAAAGAAGAGTTTTCCTCGCAATTTATTTTCAAAAATCCTAATGAGAGTGAGCGATGCGGTTGTGGAGAGTCTTTTAAAGTTTAACCACTATAATACATCTCAAATTCTATAGGATGAGGCGTATGCTCAAAATTATATATTTCTTGAAACTTAAGCTCAATGTACGCGTCGATCTGGTCATCGGTGAAAACTCCACCTTCAGTTAGAAATTTTCGGTCTTTATCAAGATTTTGCATTGCTTCTCTTAAAGATCCGCAAACTGTCGGAAGTTTCTTTACTTCATCTTCAGATAATGAATATAGATCTTGATCAAAAGCTTTACCTGGATCTATTTTATTTTTAATTCCGTCAATACCTGCCATTAACATTGATGCAAAAGTTAAATATGGATTTCCTGCAGCATCGGGAAATCTAATTTCCATTCTTGCAGCTTTCGGATTCATTATTACTGGTATTCTGCATGACGCAGATCTGTTTCTTGCAGAGTAGGCTAATATCACTGGTGCTTCAAAACCAGGAATTAATCTTTTATAACTATTAGTGGTTGCGTTAGAAAAGGCATTAATAGCTCTTGCGTGCTTTAAAATTCCTCCAATATAATACAGCGCCTCTTTTGACAGCCCCGCGTATTCTTTACCCATGAATAACGGGGTGTTACCTTTCCAAATAGATTGGTGACAGTGCATTCCTGATCCATTATCTCCCTTAACTGGTTTTGGCATAAAAGTTGCTGTTTTTCCAAAAGAATGAGTTACCATCTGAACTGCATATTTATAGAGTTGAACGTTATCAGCTTGATCAGTTAGTGTGCCAAAATACATTCCTAGTTCATGTTGACTTGGAGCAACTTCATGGTGATGCTTTTCCACTTTAACCCCCATATCTTTCAAAGCTTTTAAATATTCTCCTCTCATATCTTGAGCGCTGTCTACTGGAGGTACTGGAAAATAACCACCCTTAATGCCGGGTCTATGACCTAGATTTCCATTTTCATATTTCTTGCCTGTGTTATAAGGACCTTCTGAACTGTCTATGACAAAACTTGTTTCGTTCATATCATTTTTGAATCTAACATCGTCGAACACAAAAAATTCTGGTTCAGGTCCGAAATAAGATTTGTCACCTATCCCTGTTTTTTTTAGATAAGCCTCAGCTTTTTTTGCTGTACCCCTAGGATCTCTTTCATAAGGGTCTTTTTTTACCGCATCAAGGATATCACAAAAGATATTTAAAGTTGTGTGAGAATTAAAAGGATCAATTATTGGCCTCTCTAAATCAGGTTTTAAAATCATATCTGACTCGTTTATTGCTTTCCAGCCAGCGATAGATGAACCGTCAAAAAAAACTCCCTTATCAAGCATGTCCTCGTCAACCACTGTCGCGTCCATAGTTAAATGTTGTAATTTACCTTTTGGATCAGTAAATCTTAGATCTACGAACTCAACTTGCTTATCTTTCATAAGCTTGAGAATATTTTTTGAACTCATTTTGCTCCTTTTAGTGTTTAAAATGTTTTAATTTTGTGCAGACAATATATAAGGTGTTTTTTTAGAGTATAACTAAAAATATATACCAGCTATGCATTAATTACATGAATACAATTTTGACTTGAAATGAGAGAAGCAAACTCTTTTGATTTATCCTTATTAATACTTTTAGCCGTTATTTGGGGCTCTGCTTTCTTTAATATAAAAATAGCAACTTATTCTTACGAACCTATTACACTTGCATTGGTTAGGGTAATATTTGCCAGTATACCCTTACTTCTGTTATGCAAATTGAAAGAAATTAAAATTGAAGCCTTTGGCGATAATTGGAAATTATTCGCTTTAATAGGGTTGTGCAATATTTCCATACCATTTGTTTTAATTGCGATAGGCACTTCAATGATAAACAGTTATTTGGCTGCAATTTTAATGAGCACGACACCTTTGAGCGGATCTCTTTTAGCACATTTTTTTTTAAAAGATGAAAAACTATCTCTACCAAAATCTCTTGGAGTTTTAATTGGATTTAGCGGTATAGTTTTATTGTTTTTTGATAAAGTAATTATAAACAGTGAAAATTATCTTTATGCTTTAATTACGATATTAGGATCAACATTCTACTGTATTGGGGGCTTGTTAACCTTAAAATTAAAATATAAGAAAAATGAGAATGTGACAACATCAACAACTTTATGGTCTGTAATTTTTCTTCTTCCGCTTTCTTTAATCATTGAGACACCTTGGAATTCAAGTCCAACTTTAGCCTCGACTATTTCATTACTTTATTTGGGTGTCGTAGCAACTGGTTTTGCTTGGCTTATAAGATTTAGAATTTTAACTGTTAACGGATTAGTTTTTCAAACACAAGTAGCATATTTAATTCCAATTTTTGGAATTTTTTTTGGTTATTTCTTAATGAATGAAATTATTACATGGAGAGTTTTAGTATCATTGGTTATAATTCTTACTGGGATTTATATTTTTAAAAAAAATAATAAAGGTTTAAAAGAAAATGGGAAACGAGTCGATTGAAGCAAGCTTTTTATCTGTTTTTGCATTAATTAGTTTTTTTATTTTTCTAATAACAAGTAAGTTCTCTCATAAATTCAAAAGTGGGATATTATTAGACGCAGACTTTGTAAAACCCCAAGCGTTTCACGAACAGCCAATCACTAGAAGTGGAGGAATAGGAATTATGTTTTCTCTCTTAATCTTTTTTGGAATATATTACCTGCTTTTTTCTAAAATTTTATACGATTATTTCTTCTTAAGTTCATTAATATTTTTTGTAGGTTTTTTAGATGATCTAAAAATTAAAATTACGCCAGCAAAAAGACTTATAATGATGATTTTAATTTTATTTTCATTTAGCTATATATTTCAGCTTCAAATTCTACATGTAGATTTAATCTTTTTAAAATTAATTACTGAAAATCATTTTCTATCTTCAATTTTTGTACTTTTGTGTTTTTTATTTGTAGTAAATGGCGCTAATTTAATAGATGGATTTAATGGGATGTTAACAATCCACCTTATTATTATTAATTCTATATTAGCTTATATTAATTTAGAAAATTCAAACTTAGAATTTTCGTTTATACTCATTAGTCAAATAATAATTTTATTTTCGTTTTTATTATTTAATTTTCCCACAGCAAAAATCTTTCTTGGTGATGGAGGGGCGTATCTTTTAGGATCTTTAATTGCGTTAAATGTAATTATTACTAATAATTTATATCCTAATATTTCGTCATTTTTTTTCTGTACGCTGTTGTTCTATCTTTTTTTTGAAGTATTCTTTTCTTTTTTTAGAAAATTATATAGTGGAAAATCACCCTTTTATCCAGATGACAGTCACTTGCACATGCTTAGTTTTTATAAAATTTCTAAAGTTTTTGGAAAAGAAAAAAGTAATTTCTTAAACTCAATTATCATTAATTTTGGTTTTTTAATTTCTATTCTTCCGGGGATATATTTTTCAGAAAATCCATATTTAAGTAGATATTGGTTTTTTGTACTTTTATTAATTTATATGATCATTTATTTTAGACTTTACCGTTTAACAAAAAATTAATTTGATATATAAAACATTTTAATATCGGGCAAGTGGCGGAATTGGTATACGCGCTGGTCTTAGAAACCAGTGCCGCAAGGCTTAAGAGTTCGAGTCTCTTCTTGCCCACCAAATAAATATGAAAGTAGATATAAAATCAAAAAAAGGACTAAGGACAATTTTATCTGTAATAGTTGAAAAAAAAAATATACAGACAAAAATGGAGGAAAGGCTTAAAGAGCTTCAAAAGGAAGTAGCCTTGAAAGGTTTCAGACCGGGGAAAGTTCCCCCAAATGTAATTAAAAGTCAATTTGGCAAATCAATCTATGGAGAGGTAGTAGATAAAATTTTAAGAGAAACTTCTACAAAAGCTATTGATGAAAAAAAACTAAAAGTTGCCGGACAACCAAAAATAGATCTGAAACAGTTTGGCGAGGGCAAGGACTTAAGCTATGAACTTCAGATTGATTGTTTGCCAAATGTAACTTTGAAAAATTTTGATAAATTTAAGGCAACAAACTTTACAATAAAGATTGAAGATAAAATTATTGATGAAAAACTAAAACAAATAGCTAGTCAAAATAAACAATTTGAAAGCAAAACTGAAAATGAAAAAGCAATTAATGGAGATCAAATTACTTTTGATTACTCAGCTACAATTAACGGAAATAAATTTGAAGGCAGTGAAGGAAAAGGCGTACAAATCGAATTAGGAAAAGATCTTTTTCTAAAAGGTTTTGATGAGCAACTAATTGGTGTCAAAAAAAATGATACAAAAATTTTAGATGCTATGCTTCCAGCAAATCATCCAAAAAAAGAATTAGCCAACAA
>CACJWN010000009.1 GCA_902597175.1 uncultured Pelagibacteraceae bacterium
AATTATAGATAAAAATCTTAGTATCTTTGCTTCAGAAGTCCCAAATGTTGATAAAAATCAAATCATATCAGAAATGTGGAAAAACTATGGAATGACATTTATCGAGTATATGTTTTTAAATACTTTTAGAAAAAATTCTTCCCATATAGAAGTTAAGGGTGATGAAAATTTAAATATTGCAATCTCTAAAAAAAAGCCTTTGATCTTTGTGTCAGGTCATTTTGCAAATTTTGAATTGATGTCTATGGAAATAACAAAAAGAAATATTAAATTAGCTACAATCTATAGGCCTTTGAATAACATTTTCTTAAATCCATTTATGGAGATTCTGAGGAAAAAGTTTATTTGCAAGAATCAAATAAAAAAAGGATTGAACGGGGTAAGAGATGCTATTGAATACATAAAAAATGATTTTAGTATTGCTTTGATGATTGATCAAAGAGTAAGTGAGGGAGTAAAAATCAATTTTTATAAGACACCAGCTTTAACCACTACTCTTCCAGCTCAACTAGCATTAAAATATAAATTATCAATTGTTCCAGTTTTTATTCAACGAAAATCAAATAGTAAATTTGTATTAGAGTTTCATAATGAGATAAAGTCTGAAGACTTTCATGATAAACTAGAGCTTACAAAAAAGTTGAATGAAGTTCTTGAAAAAATGGTAGCAAGAAATCCAACTCAATGGATTTGGACTCATAATAGATGGAAATAGTTTATTTATTTAATTTTTGGTATTTTTTGTCTACCTCAATAGGAGAATAATAAGCTTCTTGTAAATCTACATTCCAATAATTTAAATCTTGTAATTTAATTTTTTTTCCTGAAACAGCACACAAGACATAATCTCCTTCTTCGATAATCTCAAAAGAATTGTGTTTGAAAAGAAGTTTAGCTTTTTTTTCATTCATGTTTAAATTATACATTATATCTACAGATATGAATATTGGATTAATAGGGAGTGGAGGAAGAGAACATGCTTTATGTCAAAAACTGTTTAAGTCCCGGTCCTCAAAAAAAATCTTTTGTTTTCCAGGCAATGCCGGCACCGCAGATTTAGCAACTAATATTGACGTAGATATTCTAAACTTTAATAAGATTTATAAACTTATAAAGTTTCATAAAATTGATATTGTTATTATTGGACCAGAAGAACCTTTGGTAAAAGGGTTAGTAAACTTCCTAAATAAAAAAAAAGTGAAGGTTTTTGGACCAAATAAATATGCTTCAAAATTAGAAGGGTCAAAGGCATTTATGAAAAATTTATGCAAAGCTAATAAAATTCCAACTGCAAATTTTAAAATTTGTAGATCTTTAAATCATGTCAAAAATTTTTTAAAAATTAGTAAATTTCCAATAGTAGTAAAAGCAGATGGTCTTGCTGCTGGAAAGGGTGTAGCGATTTGCAAAAACAAAAAAGCAGTATTAAAGATCTCGGATGAAATTTTTAAAGGTAAGTTTAAATCTTCAAAAAAGGTTGTTTTAGAGGAATTTCTTAAAGGCGAGGAAGCAAGCTATTTTTTGATCGTGGACAAAAATGATTTTAAATTTTTCGGTACAGCACAAGATCATAAACGTGTAGGAGAAAAAGATAGAGGGCCCAATACAGGGGGGATGGGCGCATATTCTCCAGCACCTATCATAAATAAAGAAGTAGAAAATAAAATTATTGAAAAAATTGTTAAGCCAACTTTAACTGCGCTAAAGAAAAAAAAACAACCTTACAAAGGTATTTTATACGTGGGCTTAATGATAAAAAATAACGAGCCTTATTTAATAGAATATAATGTGAGAATGGGAGACCCAGAGTGTCAAGTAATTTTACCAAGATTAAAAACAGATTTAGTTTCAATTATCAAAAATACTATTAATGACAACTTAAAAAATATTAAAATTAAATGGCGAAAAGAAAAAAGTATGACAATAGTTTTATGTTCAAAGGGTTATCCAGGAAAGTATAAAAAAAATATTAGAATTAATAATCTTAACAATTTAAAATTAAGAAAAAATAGTTTTATTTTTCATGCTGGTACTAAATTTTTCCAAAATAAGATTTATTCAGTTGGTGGAAGGGTTCTCAATATTACATCTATTGGAAATAATCTAGCCAAAGTAAGAAACGATATAATTAAAATTATAAAAAAGATTAATTGGAAATCCGGTTTTTTCAGAAAAGATATAGGTTGGAAGATAATAAATTAAAATGAGGATAATTAGTGGTAAATTAAAAGGTAGACAAATACAATTTATAAAATCAAAGATTACTAGACCTTTAAAAGATTCGGTGAAAGAAAATATTTTTAATATTTTGAAACACTCTAACAAAATTGATATCCAAATTAATAAAGCAAAAATATTAGACTTATATTCAGGTATCGGATCTTTTGGAATAGAGTGTATATCTCGTGGGGCTGAAAATGTAACCTTTGTTGAAAAAGAACAAAAAACAATTAATTTATTGAGAGAAAATTTAATTAATTTGTCAATCACTAACCAAGCGCAAGTTTTCAATCAAGAAATAAAAAATACAAATAATTTTTTTAAATATAAATATGATTTACTTTTTCTTGACCCTCCTTTTAGGGAGAATGATTTTATTAAGGTTCTACAAAAATTAAAAAAGAATAAATCTTTCAACAACAAACATCTTGTTATCATTCATCGAGAAAAAAATACTCACGATAAATTTGATGAAATTTTAAATATTTTAATGGTACGTCAATATGCACGTTCTAAGATTATATTTGGCAAATTTAATTAAGATTAATTTTTGTAATTTTTTTTACTTGCTCAACTGCTGGTTGATCAAATGGGTTAATACCCAATATTTTTCCAACAATAGAAATTTCTAAAATAAAATAAGAGAATAATTGACCTAGAGTTTCTTCATCACATTTTTTTATTTTAAGTTCCCTGAAAGGAATTTTATTTTTTTTAAGCGTTTTTATTAACGCCTCTTTTTGTGCATTTCTAATTTCAATTAAATCTTTGTTATGGAGATAGTTTATATGTTTAGAGACTTTTTTTACATTAATTTTTTTTTTTGTATTCTCTTCTAAGCTAAAAATATGAAATAATTTATCTTTTGGTCCATCAAGGTATAGTTGTAACGCACTATGGTGGTCTTTCGGGGTTGAAGATATTACAGGCATTAGTCCCTTTCCTTTTTTGCCTAAACTTTCAGCAATAAGTTGCTGACACCAATACAGAAATTTTTCTAATCTTGGTGAGTAATTCAAAAATATAAGGCTATTCAATTTTTTGTGGTAAACTATATTAGCAATTTTAACGCTACTCTCTTTGAGAAAAGTTTTTTTTATTGATAAAAAGAAATTTTTTAGATTTTTTCTAAAAGAAAAAATATTTACTCCCATAAGATATGCTGGCAAAATACCAACTTCGGACAAAACTGAATATCTCCCCCCAATAAAATGTTTATGTTCAATATGAAATAAATTATATTTTTTTGATATTTCAAATAATACATTATTTTTTTTTTCCGAAATTAAAATTAAATTTTTTTGATTTTTTTTTATTTTATTTATGAAAAAGAAATTTGAAATGGTTTCAATAGTATTACCTGATTTTGAAATTACGATAAAAAGAACAGATTTTTTATTTATTTTTCGTTTAAAATCCAAGACTTTCTCATAATCGATGTTATCAAAAAAAAATAAGTTTTTTTGAATTTTTTTTTCTAAAAATTTAAATATTGCATTAGATCCAAGAACTGAACCTCCCATTCCAATAATCGCGATATTTTTGTACTTTTTAAATTTTTGCAAATCTTTTATTTTGAAACTTAATCTGAATTTTTCACTTAAAATATTATAAACATTCTCAGGTTCGTCAATTTGAGCTGTTACTTCTTTTTCAATTTTAAAATATCTTCTATAAAATTTTTTAGATAATTTTTTGCTTAAATATTTTGGATTTATATTATTTTCGAATATGAATTTATTATTTTTCACTTACGTATTCTATCTATTATAGCGTCCTCAACTGAAGATGATTTATTTTCTTTTGGTTTATTTGAGCTTGGGGATTTTAAAATTTTCTTAATTCTATTCTCATCTTCGTCCTCTTTTTTTTTAGACAAAGAACCTGGCTCTGGAATTTTATTAAAATCTGGTGGTAAAACTAAAGGCTCTTTTTTCTTCACTAAAAATTCATCTGTAGACTTTATTTTTTCATTTCTTAAAACTTTTCCTGCTTCCTGAAAGCTAGCACAAGAAAGCAGGATAAAAGGTAAAAATAAAGTTAATATAATTTTTTTCATTTATTTATCTTTTATAAAAAAGCCTTTTATTATGAAACATATAACGCCAATTGTAATAAAAATATCTGCAATATTGAAGGTAAACCAGTGAAAATTCCCATAATAAATATCAATAAAATCTGGCACAGCATTAAAAAAAATTCTATCGTAAAAATTTCCAAGTGCTCCACCGATTATTAGAGAAAATACAGTTTTATCAAACTTGTCCGATTTTAATGAAATATAAATTAAAGCAACTATAATTATTCCCACTATTATCGAAATAGTATTATATATTAAGCTAGAGCTAGAACTTAAAAAGCCAAATCCAATTCCAGTGTTCCAAACTAAATCAAAATTTATAAAATCGTTTATGTAAATGAGATTTTCATTTAAATTACTAAGCATGAAGTTTTTGGAGTACCTATCTAAAAAAAAAACAAGAATAATTAGAAAAAACATTAAAATGTTTTCTTTTAAAAAAATAACTTTATTCATTATATGTTTACTTTTTGACAACGATCGCATTTTGTTTCTAAAATTTTCCAACATCTAGGACATTTAGACCCCTCTGCTTTTTTTACTTCAATTTTGAGATCATCTTTTTTATCAGTTTTTTGTTTTACAGCTTTAGAGGTAATGAAGTATTCCGCTAAATCTAATCCCTCTAAAAAATTAAAATTTTTCTCATCAATAGAAATAGTTAAGTCAGCTTCTAAACTAGAACCTATTATTTTTTTTGATCTTTTTTCCTCAATAGCTATGTTTGCAGCTTGTTTTATTTTGAACAAATTTATCCATTTTTCATTTAATTTTGGATTTTCCCAAACCTTTGGAATTATTGGAAAATTTTTCTCGTGAATACTATTTTTTTCGTTTCCTACCAAATTATAAATTTCCTCTGAAGTGAAGACTAATATCGGAGCAAACCATTTTAAAAGACATTCTAAAATAATGTTTAAAACAATTACACAATTTTTTCTTTTTTTTGAATTTAAACTATCACAATAAAGAGAGTCTTTTCTGATATCAAAGTAAAATGACGATAGATCTAAAGTACAAAAATTTATTAGCTCTTTATAAAGCTTATGGAAATTATATTTATAAAAATTTTCCTTAAAAGATTTTTCTATTTCAAATAATCTATGCAATATAAACTGTTCCAACTCGTCAAATTCTTTGAATTTTATCTCTTGAAAATTTTGTGGATTAAACTCATCTTTTAAATTTCCAAGCATATACCTAAAAGTATTTCTAATTTTTCTATAAGACTCCGCGTGTTGAGATAGTATAGTCTTGTCAATTCTTATATCTTCAGCATAATCGGAAGCCGCAACCCAAAGCCTAAGTATATCTGCTCCATAGTTTTTAAGAATATCTTCAGGGGAAATTACATTGCCTAATGATTTTGACATTTTTAACCCTTTTCCGTCTACAACAAAACCATGCGATAAAATATTTTTAAAGGGTGCTTTTCCTCTAGTTCCACATGACTCTAACAATGAAGAATGAAACCAGCCTCTATGTTGATCGGAGCCTTCTAAATACATGTCTGCTGGCCATTTTAATTCTTTTCTTTTTTCAAGAACAAAGCTGTGAGTAGAACCACTATCAAACCACACCTCGACAATATCATTCAATTTTTCATAATCAGCAGGATTATAATCTTCCCCAAGAAAAATTTTTGGATCATCTGAGAACCAGCAGTCTGAACCTTGTTTTTCATAAATAGTTGCAATTCTATCTATAACTTTTTGATCTTTTAAAGGTTTTTTGGTTTTTTTATTTATAAAAATTGGTAATGGAACTCCCCAAACTCTTTGTCTTGAAACACACCAATCTGGCCTTCCCTCGATCATAGATAACAATCGTTCTTTTCCTTTGTTAGGGTAAAAAGTAGTTTCATTGATAGCTTTTATCGCTTTAGATCTTAAATCATTTTGCTTCATTGAAATAAACCATTGAGGTGTCGCCCTATAAATTAGAGGGGCTTTTGATCTCCATGAGTGTGGGTAGCTATGGTTTAACTTTCCATCTTTAAGTAATTTATTTTGCTCTTTTAATTTTTCAATCACAACTTTATCTGCTTTAAAAATATGTGTATTTTGGAAGTAAGGTATTTCGTTAGTATAAAGTCCTGAACTATCAACAGTATAGAGTGAAGGAATATTATTTTTTAAACATAAATTAAAATCATCAGGACCATGGCTTGGGGCGCAGTGTACAATTCCAGTTCCTTGTTCTAAATTAACAAACTGGGCATCTAGCATGGGTATATCATAGTCAAATTTCATATTAAAAAATGGATGATTGCAAATAGCTCCTGTGAAGTCTGAGCCTTTAAAGGTTTTAATTTCTCTGTAGTTTTTAATATCACAATCTTTTACAATTGAATTAATCAAGTTTTTTGCAACTACAATTTTCTTTTCCTTGAAGTTTTCAAGCTCATCTATTTGTAAAACGGAATATTCGATATTGCTATTAAATGCTAAAGCTTTATTTGCAGGGATAGTCCATGGAGTCGTGGTCCAAATTACTACGTTAGCATCTTTTAAATAGTCTTTGTTGGATGACTTAATCTTAAAAGCAGCGTAAATTGTATTTGAAGTATGATCCAAATATTCGACCTCTGCATCAGCCAAGGCAGTTTTTTCCACTGTTGACCATAAAACAGGCTTGAAACCCTGGTATAAACTTCCATCTAAAAGAAACTTTCCAAGCTCTCTGACTATTTGGGCTTCAGCTTCAAAACTCATCGTAGAATAATAATTTTCAAAGTCGCCGACTACGCCAAGTCTTTTAAATTCTTTAATGTGAACACCTATCCAATTTTTTGCAAATTCCCTACATTCTTGTCTAAAATCTTTAATTGGAACATCATCTTTATTTCTCTTCTTTTTTTTGTACTGCTCCTCGATTTTCCACTCTATGGGCAATCCATGGCAATCCCACCCGGGCACGTAAATTGAATCTTTACCATCCATTTGATGAAAGCGAGAAATCATATCTTTCAATATTTTATTAAGGGCAGTTCCCATATGTATATGACCATTGGCATATGGAGGGCCATCATGTAGGACAAATTTTTCTTTTCCTTTTGAAATTTTTCTTAATTTTTCAAAAATTTTATTTTGATCCCATTTTTTTAAAATTTCTGGTTCCTTAGTTGGCAAACTAGCTTTCATAGAAAAAGCTGTTTTAGGTAATTGTAAAGAATCTTTAGACATTATTGTTTTTTTGCATGTTTAATATCAATCTTTATTTGCTTTTTAAGATATTCAATATCTTTAAATTTTTTCTCACCTCTTATAAATTTTCTAAAACTTACGCTAATTACTTTATTATATAAATTTTTATTAATTCCAAAGATATTTGTTTCTAGTAATAAATTTTGACCATTGAAAGTGGGTCTGTAGCCAATATTAGCCACACCCTTTTTATTGAAATCACTTGATTTTACTTTTACCGCATAGACACCAAGTCTTGGAATTACATAATTTCCCATTTTAAGATTGCATGTTGGGAAACCAATTTTTCGACCCCTTTTATTTCCTTTGATAACCTTGCCATCTACAACCCAATTTCTATTAAGAAGTTTGTTTACATCTTTAATTTTTCCCTCTCTTATTTTTTTTCTTATTAAGGTTGAAGAAATAACTTTTTTTTTCTTTTTGTAAGGTTTGATGATTAAATTTTTGTAATTAAATTTGTTTTCAAATTTTTTGAGTGTTTTTATATTTCCTCTTCTTTTGAAACCAAATCTAAAATTTTTACTAACGTACAAGTATTTACATTTTGTTTTTTTAAATATTATTTTTTCAATAAATTGCTCAGCTGATAATTTTGAAAATTTTTTGTTAAATTTTATAATTATGAGAAAATCAAGTTTAAATTTTTTAAATTGATTTATTTTTTGGTACAAAGAATTAATTCTGTGACTTTTAATTCTCTTATCAAAAAACATGACGGGTACTGGCTCAAAAGTCATTATGCCAAATGGTAATTTATTTTTTATTGCCTTTTTTTTTGCATCTTGAATAACTTTCTGATGACCTAGATGTATTCCATCAAAATTTCCAATTGCAAGAACGCCTTTTTGATGTTTTCTTATTAAATTTGCGTTGTTATATATTTTCATATTACCAGATTAGTTCTTTTTGAAAAAAATCAATTTTTACGTTGTGTGTTTCTAAAAGTTTATTTAAATCAGAAATTTTATTCATCTCATCTCTATGAACTCCATCTGTAATAAATATACAATCTAAATTTAAATTATTTGCACCTTTAATGTCAGTTCTTAAATTATCTCCTATAGCAAGAACTTTTTCTTTTTTATTAAAGCATAGGTTATAAACTTCAGGATGAGGTTTTCCAAAATATGAAACTTTACCTCCAAGCTCTTCAAAGACTTTTGCTATTGAACCTGCACACAATTCCTCAATATTACCTCTATGAACAGTTAAATCAGGATTTGTGCAAATAAATTGTTTTGAAATATATTTTTTTAAAAATTCTCTATAAAAATTTAAGTCATTATCGTAATCATCAAATAAACCAGTGCACAAAATAAAATCACATTGATCGATATTAGTTTTATTTTCTTTTACCTTTTCAAAAACCGACGTATCTCTTGGTGGTCCTAAATGAAAAAAAGTTTTACCAAATTTATTCTGGTTAATTGCATACATTGCAGCTTCGCCAGAGGTTATTACATTTGATAAATATTTTTTATCCATTCCCATTTTTAGTAAAAAATTTATTACTTTTAAACTAGGCCTTGGAGCATTAGATAGGAAAACAATTTTTTTTGAACTGTTGGTCAAGTTTTCTATCGCTTCTATTGCGTTAGAATTCAATTTGATTCCATCATGCATGACGCCCCAAAGGTCGATTATAAAAGTGTCGTAGTTGTTGGATATTTCTGACAGGTGATTAAGCTTTCTCAATTTATTTATCTTTCTATTCTTTTAAAATAATCAAAAAAATATTGTATTTTCAGGGTATTTTAATGATTTTTGCCCCTTGAAAAATCGTTAAAAACACACCATATCAGCACTACATTAAAATTTATAGGAGAAAATACATATGAAATTTAGACCTTTACATGATCGCGTGCTTATTAAAGTATTGGATAGTGAAGAAAAGACAGCAGGCGGAATTATAATTCCTGATACAGCAAAAGAGAAGCCTCAAGAAGGTGAAGTCGTTGCAGTTGGACCTGGTTTAAAAAATGACAATGGTAAAGTTGCTCCAATGGATGTGAAAGTTGGAGATATTGTTCTTTTTGGAAAGTGGTCTGGAACTGATGTAAAAATCGACGGTAAAGAATATAGCATTATGAAAGAGTCTGACATAATGGGAATTTCAAAAAGTAAAAAATAACACTTAGGAGAAAAAATGGCAAAAATTATAAAATTTGATACTGAAGCAAGGTCAAAAATGCTTACTGGAGTAAACACTTTAGCTAATGCTGTTAAGGTTACTTTAGGACCAAAAGGGCGAAACGTGGTAATGGATAAATCTTATGGAGCTCCACGAACTACAAAAGACGGTGTATCAGTCGCTAAAGAGATCGAATTAGAGGATAAATTTGAAAATATGGGAGCTCAAATGGTTAAAGAAGTTGCTAGCAAAACTAACGACAACGCTGGTGACGGAACTACGACTGCTACTATACTTACTCAAGCGATAGTAAACGAAGGTTTAAAATACGTTACAGCTGGAATGAACCCAATGGATATTAAGCGAGGTATAGACAAAGCTGTAGAAAGTGTAATCAATAAATTAAAAACCTCTTCTAAAAAAGTAAAAGCGAACGAAGAAGTTGCCCAGGTTGGTACTATCTCGGCGAACGGTGAGAAATCAATCGGAGATATGATTTCAAAAGCAATGCAAAAAGTTGGTAATGAAGGTGTAATTACAGTTGAAGAAGCAAAAGGTGTAGAAACTGAGCTTGATGTAGTTGAAGGTATGCAGTTCGATAGAGGGTACCTATCACCTTACTTCGTAACTAATGCAGAAAAAATGACTACTGAACTTGAAAACCCTTTAGTTCTTTTAGTTGAGAAAAAATTAACTAACTTACAACCGATGGTTCCACTTTTAGAGTCAGTGGTTCAAGCTAACAGACCATTAATGATTATTTCTGAGGATGTTGAAGGTGAAGCTTTGGCAACTTTAGTAGTGAACAAGTTAAGAGGTGGTTTAAAGGTTGTAGCTGTTAAAGCTCCAGGCTTTGGTGACAGAAGAAAAGCAATGTTAGAGGATATTGCTATTCTAACTGGTGGACAAGTAATCTCTGAAGATCTTGGTATCAAATTAGAGAACGTTAAAATTGGAGACTTAGGTTCTTGTAAGAAAGTAAAAATTGATAAGGAGAATAGTACTATTGTAGCAGGTGAAGGTAAAAAATCTGACATTGAGGCAAGATGTAATCAAATTAGATCTGAGATTAATGAAACAACATCTGACTACGATAAAGAAAAACTTCAAGAAAGATTAGCTAAACTTGCTGGTGGTGTTGCTGTAATTAAAGTTGGCGGTGCTACTGAAGTTGAAGTTAAAGAGAGAAAAGATAGAGTTGAAGATGCACTTAACGCAACGAGAGCTGCTGTTGAAGAAGGAGTAGTAATCGGTGGCGGTTGTGCCCTACTTTATGCTGCGCAGGATTTAGACAGTGTTAAAGTAAAAGGTGATGACCAAAAAGCTGGTGTTGAGATTGTAAAAAAAGCTCTTCAAGCTCCAATCAGACAAATTACTGCTAACGCAGGTGTCGATGGTTCAGTAGTTGTAGGTAAACTTTTAGAAGGTAAAAAGGCTTCTCAAGGTTACGACGCTCAGAACGAAGACTATGTAGATATGTTCGCTAAAGGAATTATTGATCCGACTAAAGTTGTAAGATCAGCTTTACAAGATGCTGCTTCAATAGCTGGACTATTAATTACAACAGAAGCGATGATCGCAGACAAACCTGAGGAAAAAGATGCTGGTCCTGCAATGCCTCCAATGGGTGGCGGCATGGGTGGAATGGGCGGCATGGGTGGAATGGGAATGTAATTTCACCTACCTAAAGATTTTAAAAAAGGCTGCAGTTTCGCAGCCTTTTTTTTTGCAATAAATAAACACGCTTTAGAGCTAAGTATCAATCCATCTTTAAGAACTCTTAGATTATTATCAGCCAAAGTTTTCCCTGTAGATGTAATATCAGTAATTATTTCTGAAGAGCCTATAAAAGGATATGTTTCTGTAGCACCAAGACTAGGTATTAATTTGTACTGGGTAACTCCTTTTGAAATCAAAAAATCATTAGTTAAATTTGGATACTTAGTTGCTACTCTCAGCCTGGTATTTCTTTTTGATTTTATGTCAAATGATATTTCTTCAAGATCAGCTATTGTCTGTACATCTATCCAGTCGTCTGGCACAGCAATAACTAGATTAGCATTTCCATAACCAAGTTTTTTTTGGATATTTATTTTACCTTGTAAATTTTTGTCTGACTCTTTTAACAGATCTAAACCAGATACACCAATATCTAGAGTTCCATCTCCTAATCTTTGAATAATTTCTTTAGCGTGTAGAAAAATAATTTTAATGTTGGGATTATTTTCAATAGTGCCAAAATAATTTCTTTCTTTTTCATTTTGTACAATCTTAAATCCTTTATCGTTAAAAAATGATAGTGATTTCTCTTTTAATCGTCCTTTACTTGGCAAACCTATGGTAATCAAATCTCTCATATATTTTTTAAGTTTATTGCTGCACCGACGGCAGGTATTTTTTTTTTAGCTCCTAAGCTTTTAAGCAAATCATCATAACGACCACCTGAAGCAATTTCTTTTTTGCCGGAAAATACTTCAAAGACAATTCCAGTATAATATTCAACGTCCCTGCCAAAATTTGTAACGAAATTTATATCATAATTAAGTTTTTTAAAATTTTGAAAAGATTTAAAGTCTTTAAATATATTTATTTTAAGGTTGTTTTTTTTTGCAAAATTTAATAGCTCATCATCTAGTTTTGAAAGTTTACAATTAATTTTTAAAAAAGCTTTAATAATTCTTACAATTTTTTTTCCATCTACAAACGATCTTGGATCTTTAATTTTTTTATCAAATCTTTTTAAAATTTCTGAAATTGACCTCCCAGCAATTACTTTATTTTGATCAAATTTTTTCATTTCATAAAATCTTTTCTTATCTGTATCAAAAGTTACGGCATCAATATCTGTATTATTTTCTAATCGTTTTAAAAGTTCTTCAAAGTAACCTGGTCTCCAAAAGTGTCTTATTAATCTTAGCTTCCATCTCTCGGGCATCTCAAGAGAATTGATCAAGCTCTTAAATAAACTTATGTCGCCTATTTTAATTTTAATTTTTTTTATTTTAATTTTTTTTACTGAATTTAAGATTGTACTGATTACTTTAAAATCATCGTTAATGAGATTTTTTGAACCTAGGATTTCGATACCTAATTGATCATTAATGAAGTTTGCGCCTTTGTCGGATGATCTTCTATAAGCTTGTCCAGAGTAATAAATTTTAGAGGAAGACCTGTTTTGTAAGAAACTTATACATGATGCAACTGTTAAGTCTGGTCTTAAGCACATTGTTTTTCCATCTTCTCTATCAAAAGTTAGCATTGAGCTTCTAAATTTTTCACCCGACCTTTCAATGATATAATTTGAGTCTAAAAGAACATCAGGTTCTGATAAAACAAAACCATTACTCTTAAAGGTCTTAATTATTACTTCAGATAATTTTTTTGATTTCATTCACTAATTCTTTTATTTCAATTGATTTTTCTTCACCTGAACTTAAATTTCTCAAAGTCGGCATCCCTGATTTAATTTCATTTTCACCATATAAAATTACTGCCGGAGATTTTATTTTGTTCGCATACTCCATTTGTTTTTTTAGTTTACTTTCTCCAGGATAAATTTCAGCGCTGACACCAGCCTCTCTTAATATCGCTTGAACATTTATATAATCTTTCATTGATTTTTTGTCAAAAACACAAATTACGATTGGTTTAGATTGTTTTACTTTAAATTCTTTTTTTTGCATCAATGCATAAACTAAACGATCCAAACCAATTGATATCCCTGTAGCAGGCGCATCATAATTACCAAAATTACTCACTAGATTATCGTACCTCCCACCACCGCCTATAGATCCAAATTGAATGACTTGCCCTTTATTGTTTTTTACATCGAATTTTAAATTCACTTCAAAAATTGCTCCTGTGTAATATTCAAGTCCCCGTATGACTGATGGATCGAATTCAAAATTATTAAAATTGTAATCCTTAAAAATTTTTAATATTTCAACTAAATCTTCTGTTTCAGGTGAATTCTTCTTAAGTGTTTCTTCTATTATTTTTATATCCTTAGGATTTAATTTTGCCCCTTTTGTGAAATCACCTGATTTATCTTTTCTTCCCTCACCTAATAATTCTTTTACTCCACTCCAACCAAGTCTATCTATTTTATCTAGAGCTCTAAGGGCAATTAGCCTTTGTTGATTATCATTTATATTTACCTTTTTAAATAATTCTTCAGTGATTTTTCTTGATGAGATTTTGATTATATATTCTGATTTAGTAAGCCCGCATTTTTCAAGAATTTCTGAAATCATGACACATAATTCGGCATCTGCCTGCAAACTTTTTGTTCCAACATAATCTGCATCAAATTGTAAAAACTCTCTAAACCTACCAGGTCCCGGCTTTTCATTTCTCCAAACAGTTCCTAGTTGGTATCTTTTAAATGGTTTAGGAATTTCTAAATAATTTTTTGCTACATACCGAGCAAGTGGAGCTGTAAGATCGTATCTCAAAGATAACCATTTATTTTCATCTTTGAATGAAAAAACCCCTTCATCTGGTCTTTCTTTATCAGGTAAAAATTTTCCAATACTGTCTGAATACTCAAAACTAGGAGTTTCGAGATACTGAAATCCGTATTTAATCATAACCTCTTTAATATTTGAAATTACGAAATCTCGTACGAGTAATTCTTTTTCTTGTCTGTCTACAAAACCTAATGGAAGCTCTTTAGAAGGTTTGTTATTTTTTTCTTTTGTCATTGTTTGGTACAGCAGGGTGGATTCGAACCACCGACCCCTAGTTCCACAAACTAGTGCTCTAACCAACTGAGCTACTGCTGCATCCCTATTATTTTTATCTCAATTTTAATTAAATTTATATATTTTTGATTATAAGCTAAGCAATAGCCTAGCATGCATTCTGTGCGAATGTGATCTTGATGTTGAAATGTTTCTCATTTTTATAATCATGATTCTAAATTTAGAAAATAATTGTGACTTTTTCAAGATGAAATTAGCGGGACAAAGAAAATAGTATAGACTAATTTAATGTCCCGATAATCAGTGATTTTGGAAATTTAGATTAAGATGTTTTCTGCAGTTTGACTGCTGAAGGACCTTTTTCTGTGCTCTCCACTTCAAACGTTAACTCATCACCCTCGTTTAAATATTTTAAACCAGCTTCTCTAACCGCAGAAGAATGGACGAACACGTCTTTCTCTTTGTCTTCTCTTTCAATGAAACCATATCCTTTAGTACCATTGAACCACTTTACTTTACCTTTTAGTGTACTCATATTTACTTTATTTCCTTATTATTATTAACTTTAACTAACCAAAAGTTAGTCTTGATCACCATTAATAGATTTGCTTTGTAAAAGTCAATAGCAGAAATATATTATTTGACGCAATTGTTTTTTTGCAACAATATTAAGTAATAAGCGCTATTAATGCGGCTAAAGCTACTAATCCTAAGCCTCCATAGACTAATTTATTTTTTTGTATGTGATTACTTAATTTTCTTGCTGGTGAGTCTTTATAGGTTAAGTTGCCCTCACTTGAAGTTGAAGATTTATTAAATCCTTGATCTCTTCCGATCTGAAGAAACTTTGATTTTCTATGATCATATATCTCTTCTTTGGTCAGGCTTTCAAAATTTTTTAAATTTTTTATGATAGAATACTTTATATCGGCAGCAATACTATCTGGATCTCTATGCGCTCCACCAAGTGGCTCTGGAACTACTTCATCTATAATTTTTAATTTTAGTAAATCATTAGCTGTTAACTTCATTGCTTCAGCTGCCTGTAAAGATTTACTAGGGTCTCGCCAAAGTATGGAAGCACATCCTTCCGGTGAAATAACTGAATAAATTGAATTCTCTAACATTATTACTTTGTTTGAAGATGCAAGTGCTATCGCTCCACCTGAGCCGCCTTCACCAATAATTATAGAAATATTTGGAACTGTTAGTGACATGCAGCACTCTATCGAATTAGCTATAGCTGAAGCTTGTCCTCTTTGTTCAGCTCCAATACCTGGATAAGCTCCAGGTGTATCAATAAAACTTATAACTGGTATTTGAAATCTATCAGCTAACTTCATTAGTCTGATACACTTCCTGTATCCCTCTGGTCTCATCATACCGAAATTTCTTTCTATCCTACTATTTAAGTCTTCACCTTTTTCTTGCCCAATAACTAAAACTGATTTGTTGTCTATTAATCCAAATCCAGCGATAACAGATTTATCATCACCAAAATATCTATCACCTGATAACAAAGTAAATTGAGAAAATATTTTTTTGATATAAAAATTAGCTTTCGGACGATCTTCGTGTCTAGCTACTTGAGTTCTTTGCCAGCTGTTTAAGTTAGAATAAATTTCTTCTAATTTTTGATTAATTTCTTGTTGAGTGTTTTTAATCTTATCAGTGTCAACTTCGGATATCCCCTCTGAACCAAAAGGGCTTTTTAAACCATCAACTTCTTGCTCTAATGCTTTAATTTCTTTTTCAAAATCTAAATAATTTTTCATAAAAAATGGTACAATAAGTACAGTATTATTATATTATAGAATAATGTAAAGGTCGGCTCGATATGAAAATGATTGAAAAAAATGAGTTAAAAATAAGCTCAACATTGTTTGAATTCATTAATAATGAAGCAATTCCAGGTACTAATGTGGACTCAGATAAGTTTTGGTCAAATTTTTCAAAAATCGTTCACGAGCTGACTCCAATAAATAAGGATTTAATTAAAAAGAGAGAATCAATACAGAAAAAAATTGATGATTGGCATAAATCTAAGAAAGGTTCTGAATTTGATAAAAACGAATATTTTAGTTTTTTGAAATCAATTGATTATTTAATTGAAGAAAAAAATAACTTTAACATTGAAACTTCAGATGTGGATGAAGAAATATCATCTATAGCCGGACCACAACTTGTTGTTCCAGTTGACAACGCTAGGTATGCGCTTAATGCTGCAAATGCGAGATGGGGTAGTCTTTACGACGCGCTATATGGTACTGATGTGATACCAGGTGACAAATTTAAGGAATATAACAAGTTAAGAGCTTCAAAGGTTGTTGATTATGTGAGAATTTTCTTCAATAAGAATTTTTCACTTTCCAAATTTGATTGGAAAGAAATTACAAAAATTGAAGTTGAGAATGAAAAATTAGTTGTTAAGAAAGGCTCAGATCAAGATTATCTAAAAAACAATAATCAATTTATAGGCTTTAATGGGGATAAAAACAATCCAAAGTCAATCTTGTTAAAAAATAATAATTTACACATTGATATCATAATTGATCCGAACAGTGTTGTAGGTAAGAACGATCAAGCATCTATTTCTGATGTAGTTGTTGAGTCAGCTTTATCTACAATTATAGATAATGAGGACTCGGTTGCCGCGGTTGATGCTGAAGATAAAGTGAAATGTTACAGAAATTGGTTAGGCCTTATGAAAGGTGACTTAGTGGCAAATTTCGAAAAAAATGGAAAAAAGTTTACAAGAAGATTAAATCCAGACAAAAATTATATTTCAAAAGAAGGTAAGAAAATTATTTTACACGGCCGCGCTTTGCTTTTAAATAGAAATGTCGGACATTTAATGACGAACCCTTCAGTTATATTAAGAGATGGATCTGAAATTCCTGAAGGCATATTAGATGGATTTGTTTCCAATTTATGTGCTTTGCATGATTTTAAAAATAAAAAAAATTCAAGGACTGGATCCACTTACATAGTTAAACCAAAAATGCATGGTCCAAAGGAGGTGGCTTTCACAGATAAGTTATTTGAAAAAATAGAGGAAGTCCTAGGTATGAAAAAATATTCTATAAAAGTTGGTATAATGGATGAAGAGAGAAGAACAACGGTGAACTTAAAGGAGTGTATAAGGCAAGTAAAAAATAGAATTGTTTTTATAAACACAGGTTTTTTAGATAGAACTGGGGATGAGATGCATACCTCTTTTGAAGCTGGACCAATGATATTTAAAGGGGATATGAAAAAATCAAAATGGTTGAATGCATATGAAAATTGGAATGTCGATGTTGGACTTGAGTGTGGTTTTTCCGGTAAGGCTCAAATTGGTAAAGGCATGTGGGCTATGCCAGATCAAATGGGAAATATGATGAAACAAAAAATTGGTCATCCTAAATCAGGTGCAAACTGTGCTTGGGTACCATCTCCAACTGCAGCCACTCTTCATTCGCTTCATTATCATGAAATAAATGTATTTGAGGAACAAAAAAAAATTAAATCACGGGCTAAAGCGCAAGTGAAAGATATTTTAGAAATACCAACAGCTGATAGACCCAACTGGTCCTTAGAAAATATTAATCGTGAATTAGAAAATAATGCTCAAGGTATTTTAGGATATGTTGTTAGATGGATTGATCAAGGTGTTGGATGTTCTAAAGTTCCAGATGTAAATAATGTAGGCCTTATGGAAGATAGAGCTACATTAAGGATATCTTCTCAACATATTGCTAATTGGTTGTTTCATGGGATTTGTAAAGAAGAGCAAGTAAAGAGTATTATGAAGAAGATGGCAAAAATAGTAGATGAACAAAACAAAGATGACCCCAATTACAAAAAAATGTCGGATGATTTTGAAAAATCAATAGCATTTTCAGCTGCCTGCGATTTGATTTTTAAAGGTAGAGTTCAGCCCTCTGGATATACTGAGCCTTTATTGCACCAGAAAAGATTAGAAGCAAAAAAAACAAATTAATCAGTCACAGGCACTCTGTTTTTAAATGCTGAAAATAAAGTCCCATCATCGAGTTGTTCTATTTCACCTCCCACTGGGAGACCTTGGGCTAATTTAGTTATTTTAATTTTGTCGTTTTTAATTGTATCTTCAATATAATGTGCAGTTGTCTGACCTTCAACAGTGGCACTAGTAGCTATAATTACCTCTTTAAGATTATTTTTTTTTATTCGCTTTATTAAAGATTTGATCAGTAAATTTTTTTGTTCATAGTTTTCATTGGAATTCATTGTCCCGCCTAAAATATGATAGTGACCTTTAAATATATTAGCTGAGTCTATTACCCACATGTCTGCTAAATTTTCTACTACACATATTTTATCATACGAATTATCTGATGAGCATATACAAATCTTATCAATTAGTTTCAAATTTCCGCAGTCTTCACAGCGAACAACTTTTTTATATACTTGTGCCAATGACTTAGCTAAAGGCTTAATCATATTTTCTTTGTTATTAATTAATTTTAAAATTATTCTTTTTGCAGATTTAGGGCCTAAACCGGGAAGTTTTGAGAATTGCCTTATTAATTCTTTGATTTCAGGAATATCGTTATCCATTAAAAAGGTAATTTAAAATCCAACGGCAGATTTAAACCACCTGTAACTTTAGATAATTCCTCTGCCGATTTTTTTTTTAAGTTTTCTTTTGCATTATTAAATGCTGCAATGATTAGATCGTTTATTATTTCCTGACTTTCTTTTTTTGCAGCATCTGTAATTTCAATTGATTTAATTTCATAGTCCCCAGTCAAAGTAACTTTAACTAAATTACCCCCTGACACTCCGTGAACTTCGATTTTTTTAATTTGATCTTGAGCCTCCTTCATTTTTGTTTGCATTTCTTTAGCTTTAGATAACATTTCTGAAAAATTATTCATTTACTCCTCCTCTTTAATTTCTAAAAGTTTAGCGTCTGGAAAAGCAGTCTCTAAATCTTTTGCAATTTTACTTTTTTTAAATTCCTCAATTGTTTTATTTTGATTTTCTAAATTCTTTTCATAAATACTTTTTGCCTCTACATTTTTACTCAACGAAATTATCCATCTTTCACCAGTCCATTGAAGTAATTTTTCAGTTAAATTCTTAATGAAATTTTTATTTAACTTTTCATTGAAGCTTATATCAATTTTACCTTTATTAAAACTTACTAACTTAACATTTCTCTCTAAATCATATTTGAGCTCTATTTCTTTTTCTTTGTTCGATTGATCAATTAAATCCTGAAAGCTTGTTATTTCAATTTTTGGATTTTGATTTTTTTCGTTAATTTTTTTTATTGGGCTAGTCTTTATTTGGTTCGTGCTTTTTAACTGACTTTTTGTTCCATTAGATAATTTCGTTTCTATGTTTTTTTCTT
This sequence comes from uncultured Pelagibacteraceae bacterium, assembly GCA_902597175.1. Classification (GTDB taxonomy): domain Bacteria; phylum Pseudomonadota; class Alphaproteobacteria; order Pelagibacterales; family Pelagibacteraceae; genus Pelagilacustribacter. Next base: position 19,724 of record CACJWN010000009.1, read on the forward strand.
CAATCTTTTCATCTGAATAGTTTTCTCGACTTAAAATATCCTGTTCATTTCTATCGCTATCTTTTTTTTCCATACCAAGGCCTTTCAAATGAACTAGTTGTATAATGTACATCTCTAAAGTTAAATTTTCATTACTTACGATTCTGAGATCATCGATTGTCTTTATTGTGAGTTGCCAAAATAATGATATGTCTTGTATGTCTATATTTTTAGAATATTTGTCAACCATTTCAACTTCTGTTTCTGAAATTGATAAATCTTTTTCAATTGGTCCTAAATTTATTCTTCTTGAAAAAAGGTAGAGAACTTCTAAAATATCGTTGAGAAAATTTTTTGCATCTAATCCATCACTTATAAGTTCGTTCAAAGATCTAATAGCTTCTTTCTCATTTCCACTTAAAATTTCCTTAAATAAACTAATTACTTTGCTTTTGTCGGCAAGACCTAACATTTTTCTAACATCTTGCTCAGTTATTTTTTTATTTGGATTTATTGACTGAGAAATTAAGGCACGATCAAGCAAAGAGATCGCATCTCTCACTGATCCCTCAGAAGTTCTAGCAATCAGTTGGATCGCTTCGTCTGATATATTTCCTGTCTCATTATTAGATATATTTTTCAAATGATCACAAATTTTATTAATGCTCACTCTTTTTAGATCAAATCTTTGACATCGAGATAATATTGTAACAGGAATTTTTCTAACTTCTGTCGTGGCTAATATAAATTTTAAACTTGGTGGTGGTTCCTCTAAAGTTTTCAATAAGCCATTAAAAGCTTGTTTTGATAGCATATGTACTTCATCAATAATAAATATTTTATATTTTGCACTTGTAGGGCTATATTTTGAATTCTCAATTAATTCTCTGATATCGTCTATTCCAGTTTTAGAAGCTGCATCCATTTCTAAAACATCCATATGATTTGAGTTTACGATCTCTGCGCAATGGCAGTTTTCATCAGATTTACACTTTTCACCCTTAGAAAAATTTTTTGTACAGTTTAATGCTTTGGCTATTAATCTTGCTGTAGTAGTTTTCCCTACACCTCGTATTCCAGTCAACAAATATGCATTAGGAGTTTTGTCAAGTTTAATAGCATTAGTAATAGTTTCAGACATTACCTCTTGGCCAATTAAATCTTTAAATTCTTGAGGTCTATATTTGAGTGCTAAAATTTTATTTTTCATTTTAAAGAGGCAGGCAACAACCTGAATAATTTTCACTACGGCTGCTTCTTTTCAGACCTGACCGGGTTTATGAAACATCCACCTGATGCCAACCTCAATAGGAGTATATCAAGATAAAATTAAATACTACAAGACTTGATTTGAATTTTGTGGACTATTTTTGCCTAAATGAGGAAGCCTCGTAAACACCCAGAATATCTAAAGTTTCAGTATGAAAACCTAGTTCCTCAAGAGCTTTTTTTACCCCAGGTTGTTCAATATGGCCTTCGAGATCCAAATAAAAGTTTGCCTGATCGAAAGTATTTTTTACAGAGAAACTTTCGAGTTTTGTTAAATTTACTTGATTTGTAGCAAATCCACCTAAACACTTATAAAGTGCTGAAGGCTCACTTTTTACTCTAAAAATACAACTAGTTATAAACTTTTTGTTTTTAGAAAATTCAGGTTGCTCAATATTTTTTCCCATTATTAAAAAACGAGTAACGTTACCTTTCTCATCCTCTATGTTTTTTTCTAAAATCTTTAAATTATAAATTTTTGCTGAAAGCTCTGAAGCAATTGCTGCAATCGATTTGTCTTCTCCTTCAGCCAAATCTTTTGCAGATCCAGCTGTGTCAGCAGAAATTATTGGTTTAAATTTTCTTTTATTAATTATGTTTTGGCATTGGCCAATAGCTTGCGCGTGACTTCTTACAAATTTGATATCGTCGATGCTAGCCTCTAGTTTACACAACAAATTATGTTCAACAGCTTGGAAGTGCTCACCATGAATTTGTAATTTATATTTAGGTAGTAAATAATGTATATCAGCAACTCTCCCTGCTAATGAATTTTCTATCGGTATCACTACTTTAAAGTTCTGATCGTTATATGCACATTTGAACGTCTCCTCAAATGTTGCGCACGTTTTTATTTCAGCCTCTTTATAAAGGCTCTCAGCTGCAATATGTGAGTATGCTCCGAGTTCACCTTGTATAGCTATTTTCGTTTTACTCATTTTTTTCCATAAGTTTTTTTATTTTTATTAAATCTTTTTCTGTATCTACACTTAAAGGTGAGGAATTGATATAGCCAACGTGTATGGACATCTTATTTTCCATAGCTCTAAGCTGCTCTAATCTTCTCTCTAACTCAAGTTTTGATCTTTTCAAGCTCACATACCTTAATAAAGCTTTATTAGTAAAGGCATATATACCTACATGATGATAAACTTGATGTTCTTGATTGGTTTTACTTCTCACAAAATCTAAAGCTTTTGTAAAAATTCCTGGACTCATTTTTTTCTCTACTACTACTTTAACAACATTATGATCTTTGAGTTCAGTTTCTGAATTAATTTCACTCGCTAATGTCCCTATCTCACATTTTCCTAAAGTCATATATTTAATTAAACCTTTTATATCTTGAGGGTCAATATTAGGCATATCTCCTTGTAGATTAATAATTATTTCAGCTTCACTATTTAAAGTTTCCTTAAAAACTTCAAAAACTCGATCTGTTCCTGTTTCATGATTATCTTTTGTCAATATACCTTTCCCACCAAATTTTTTAACTAGATCTACAATTTTTTCATCAGGTGATGCTACAAAGACTTCACCTGAATTAGACCTCATTGCTGCTTCGTAAACATGGAGAATCATCTCTTTATTGTTTATAAGTTTAAGAGGTTTATTTGGTAATCTCTGAGCGTCTAATCTTGATGGTATTATTATTGCAGTTTTATTCATAATTATGCGTCTTAGAGACGCAAAAAAATTTGGTAATTTTAAGTTTTTTTTTAAAAACTCATGTTATACGTCTAAATAATATTTACCAAAATTATGGATAGTTTTGAAATAAATAAAATAATAGCTGCAGTGCTTCTAACTGCTTTAATTGTTATTGGTATTGGAAAATTTACCGACATATTATTTCATGTAAAAAAACCAGAGCAGTCAGCTTATAAAGTTGAAGGTTTGGAGGTCGCCACAGCTAATGTAGCAACAGAAACAGATGCAATGACACCTGAAGTTGTTGACATAAAAGCACTACTGGCTATGGGAGATTTAGCTCATGGAGAAAAAGTTTTTAAAAAATGTAGCGCTTGCCATATGATTGCAGCGGGTGGAAAAAATATGATAGGTCCAAATTTGTGGAATGTGATTGGAAGAACAGCTGGATCAGTAAGTGATTATAAATATTCCAAAGCAATGGTTGCTTATGCTAAAGAATGGTCTTTTGAAGAAATGAATAGTTACTTAATTAAGCCACAAGCCTATATTAAAGGAACTAAAATGGCATTTGCTGGACTTAGAAAAGAAAAGGATAGAGCCTCAGTTATTTTATATATGAATTCAAAAGGTGATAATCCAAAACCTCTACCTTAATCAAGACACCATTTGATAATACTTTTTTGAGCGTGAACTCTATTTAGCGCTTGTCTCCAAACTACTGATTGCTTTCCATCTATTACTTCATTTGTAACTTCTTCTCCTCTTCCTACTGGAAGACAATGCATAAAAATTGCATCTGAATTGGCTTTGCTCATTAGTTTCTTGTTAACTTGGTAAGGTTTTAAAGTTTTCTTTTTAGAAACTTTATTTACTTTATCATTCATTGAAACCCATTTGTCGGTCATTACACAGTCCGCGCCAGTAACTGCTTCTAAAGGTTTTGAAGTGATTGTAAGTTTTACTTTTTCTTTTTTAGCAAGTTTTAAAATCCTCTTATTTGGAGAATATTTTTTTGGACAACCAATTTTGAGTTTAAAATTGAATTTAGCTGCAGCTTCAATTAAAGAATTTGACATATTATTATTACCATCTCCAATCCAAGAAACAGTTTTACCTTCAATAGAGCCATTGCTTTCTTCGTAAGTGAGAATATCAGACATAATCTGACATGGATGACTAACATCAGAAAGACCGTTGATAATCGGAATATCCAAATGTTTTCCAAACTCTTCCAAATTTTTGTGGGAGGAAGTTCTCAGCATAACGATATCGACATACTCAGATAAAACTTTTGCTGTATCTTTTAAAGTCTCTTCTCCCTTGCCGTAATGTATGCCATCTGGATTTAAAATAATTGATGATCCACCTAATTGTTTAATAGCGATGTCAAATGACATTCTTGTTCTTGTTGAGGGTTTCTCAAAAATCATAGCCATAGACTTACCTTCAAAGGGCTTATCTTCATCAGGCGCAGATTTATTTAGTCCAGATCTATTTTGTTTTCTCTTTTTTGCTTCTTCAATAATCGCTCTAAGCTCTGTTGAAGAACAGTCAGAGATATTTATAAAATTTTTCATTTAAAATGTTTTGCAAACTTTCTCTATTATTTTTAAACCTAAGTTTATCTCGCTCTTTGTTACATTTAAAGGAGGCAAAAGTCTGACAACATTTTCAGCAGCTCTTACTGTCAATAAATTATTATCTAAAAGTTTTTGAATAAATTTAGTTTGATTTACATGAAGACAAAGACCGATGAGTAGTCCTTTGCCTCTAACCTCTTTAATAATTTTAGGATACTTATTTTTAATTTTATCAAGTTGATTTAAAAAATATTTTCCATTTTTACTTACATTATTTAAAAAACCTTTTTTAAACATCACATCCATAACTGCGTTTCCAGCGCTCATTGCTAAAGGGTTTCCACCAAATGTTGAACCGTGTGTTCCTGGCTTCATACCTGAGGCTACTTTTTTATTAACTAATACTGCACCTATGGGAAAACCACCTCCAATACCTTTTGCTATTGGTACAATGTCTGGTTTAATTTTTGCGTATTCAAAAGCAAAAAATTTACCGCTTCTTCCAATTCCACATTGCACTTCATCAAGAATTAATAAAATTTTTTTCTTGTTACATAGTTTTCTTAAACCTTTGAGGCAAAAATCTGGAATAACTTTAATGCCCCCTTCTCCCATGATTGTCTCAACCATGATAGCGGCGGTTCTGCTAGTTATCGCTTTTTCTAAACCCTTATGATCGCCAAAGTTAAAGTGATCAAAACCGTCAACTTTAGGTTTAAAACCTTCAATAGCTTTTTTACTGTTACTAGCAAAAATAGCTGCGATAGTTCTTCCATGAAAACTATTATTAATACAGAGAACTCTATTTTTTCTTGGTTGACCTTTTGAATAAAAATACCTTCTAGCAAATTTAATAGCTGCTTCTGTCGCTTCAGCACCAGAGTTTTGAAAAGTTACATAATCTGCAAATGTTTTTTGAGCTAATCTTTTTGCCAGTCTTTCTTGCTCAGGAATTGTAAAAACGTTTGAAACGTGCCATAATTTTTTAGATTGTTTATTAATAGATCTAATTAAGTAGTCATTAGCATGGCCTAGGCAATTAACAGCGATTCCTTGTACAAAATCTAAATATTTCTTGCCATTCGTTGTATATAAAAAACTTCCTTTTCCTTTAGAAAAAGAGATTTTCTTTCTGTTATAAGTATTTAAAATTTTACTCATGATTTTATTTTATAACCTTTTTTATACAATAAATAACAAACAAGCCAGCTTACAAAGCTTAAGGCAGTTAAATAAACCAAACCAATAGTGATTGAGCCGTCTGACGTGCCAATAAAACTATATCTAAAACCATCAATCATATAAAAAAATGGATTAACTTTACTTACTATTTGCAAAAAGTCAGGGAGTCTCTCAATTGAATAAAAAGTGCCTGATAAGAAAGATAAAGGAACTATTACAAAATTAGTGACTGTTGCCATATGATCAAATTTTTCAGCCCATAGTCCAGCGATTATTCCAATATTTCCTAAAACAAAAGAAGAAAGCAAAGTAAAGGCTATAAGTGTTAAATAGTTTTTGATTTGAATATCTATAATTAATTTAAATACAATAATTGAAACTATTCCAATTACGACACTTCTTGTGACAGCTCCGAGTGAAATTGAAATAATAACTTCTCCTGGAGATAAAGGGGCAAATAATAAATCAACTATAGTTCCATCAATTTTTTTAATCATAAAAGATGAAGAAGAATGAGAAAAAGATTGTTGAATTACTTGCATAGAAATCAACCCTGGCGCTAAAAAAGTAATAAAAGGTACGCCAAGAACATCTCCTCTATCGGCACCAATGGCTAAAGATAAAACAAGTAAAAAGAGTAAAGATGAAACTAGTGGAGAAAAGATAGTTTGTATCCACACAATTAAGAATCTAAGAACTTCTTTTTTGTATAAAGTCCATGTTCCGTACCAATTAACTAATCCGAATCTTCTTTTTCCAATTTTATATTTTTTCGAAATTTCAACCATTGATAGTCTTATAACCTGTTATTAAAAAAACTGTGCAAAACTAAATCTACTCACAGCTTTAATGCGTTTTAATGTTTTAAACCCCAACATTATGTCCTAAGTTTTTCATAATTACTAAATATTGTAATTATATACAATGAGTTGGACAGAAGAAAAAGTCGCTAAATTAAAAGAACTCTGGTCTAAAGGCCATACTGCAAGTCAGATCGCTGAAGCATTAGGTGACACCACTAGAAACGCAGTCATTGGAAAAGCTCATAGGTTAAATTTAGAAGCTAGAGCCCCTTCTAAGCAATCTAATTCACCTAGAACAAGTGATAACAAGCAGATTAGAAGAGGACCAGCCCCAACATCAAGAAAAGCTAAATTTCAATCAATATTATTAGATAAAAACTTCGAGCCAGAAAACCCGAAATCCCTTGAAGAACTTACAGATGAAACTTGCAAGTGGCCTATAGGTCATCCTAATGAAGAAAAATTCTATTTTTGCGGTAGAAAACCTGAAGGAGATTTTCCTTATTGTAAACTTCATGTTTTGTATGCCTTTCAACCTAAAAACCAAAAAGACGATGATCTTGGTGATGAGATACCAGAATTTATCGAGAAAAAAGTTAAAGCCTCGTCTGGTTAACAAAACTTTAACATTACAATCATATAATTGACTATGAAGTTTATTAAAAAATACCTTAAATGGTTAAGTACTTTTTTAGTACTTACAGGTATTTTATTAACAAATTTGAATATGTATCCAATAAATATAATGTTTCATGGAGCGGGAGTTGTTGGTTGGACTATTGCAGGTTTTATTTCTAAGGATAAAGCAATATTAACCAATTTTGGGTTACAGATTCCATTATTTATTATTGGTTTTTATCAAATTTTGGTTCCGTAAGTTCGGGACACTTCAATACATTTTTTATGAGGAAAATAAAAACAATATTATTTGTTTGTACTGGAAACTCTGCAAGAAGCATAATAGCGGAAAGTATTGTAAACAATAATTTCCGAAATCAATTCATCGCATTTAGTGCTGGAAGTAATCCTTCAGGGAAAATCAATCCCTACATTAAAGAGTATCTTGAAGGAAAAAAATTTAATTTAGCCACGTATTATTCGAAAAATTTTGATGAATTTTTAAAAAATGATATTGATATTGATTACGTGATTACAGTTTGTAATAACGCCAATAAAGAAGTTTGTCCTGTATGGCCCAAAAAAAAGACCATTACGCACTGGGACATCGCGGACCCTGTTGAAAAAATTAAAAAAACTAAAAATAAAGATAAAATAAATTTAATAGCTGAAGAAACTTATAATATAATTAATGAAAAAATTAAACATTGGGTAAAAAATGAAAAGTAAAAAGATATTTATTGGTGAATTTATAGGAAGTTGTTTTTTAGTCATGATTATTGTTGGTTCAGGTATTATGGCTCAAAATCTAACTGATGATATCGCTGTAATGTTAATAGCGAATACTTTAGCTACAGGCGCAGGATTATTTGTTCTGATTACTTCAATCGGTGATATCTCCGGCGCACATTTCAATCCTGTCGTTACTTTAGCAATGTATTTTACCAACAAGATTAAAAAAAATTTAATTATCACTTATATCTCTGCTCAAATCTTAGGTTGCATGTTAGGGGTAATGTTAGCAAATTTTATGTTTGATCTTCCTTTGTTGCAGCTTTCACAGAAGATTAGACCTGGAATAAATATTTTTACAGCTGAGATCATTGCAACTTTTGGATTAATTTTTGTGATATTTGGATCTTTAAAGAGCGGCAAACTTGCGGTCGCTTCATCAGTAGCTACTTTTATAACAGCGGGGTATTGGTTTACCTCTTCAACTTCTTTTGCAAATCCAGCGGTAGCAATCGCAAGAACTTTTACAGACACATTTACTGGAATTAATTACTTAAATACTCCTAGCTATATCATTGCTGAGATGCTTGGTGGAATATTGGCTGTCTATTTAATCAGAAAAATTATTTTGTAATTGGAGGCCAGCCCAAGGAAATATTGATACCTTGGGCTGATGGGCTAATTAATTAACAACACAGTTGGGAGACTGTTAATCAGTTAATAATATATAAATGCTTAAAAAATATTTAAATTAAGTTAAAGATTTATTAATTTTCAAGAATAAATGATATTGGAGTCGACATTCATCTCTCTTGCCAGGTTTTTAAGTCTTTTAGTTACTTGTTTTGAGACAATATCGCTATGATTGTTAGGTATTTTCAAAAAAATAGTCTTATTTCTTTTATAAATTTTAAATTCATCTAACAACAAAGAAGACATGCTAGTGAGTGACTCTGCTAATCTTAAAGCAGATCCCACTTGCTTTGAGGATAAAATTTCGTTGTTATTTAATAAGGATAAAAACTGATAATTCGGATTATATTTTAAGCCACAATGTCTCCAAAAACTTGCTGATGCAACTTTTACTCTATCTCTATGTTCTAGTTTTAGTAATGGAGTATTTAACACTTCCATAAAAACTAATTCTGCTTTTTGAAAAGCTCCTAGGCCCCAATCCATTTTACTTAAGATGCAAGCCAAGGTTAGTAATCTTCGATTAAAATATTCGTTGTCTTCAAATAATGGTGAAATAAAATTAAAATATTTCTCAAAACTCTTTCCATAGTCCCCTTTTTTAAAAGATATACCGTCAGTTTTTAATTTGAAAATTTCATCCTCGCTCATTCCTTGGTTTATAATTGTATTCATATGTCCCTCTCTCAGTCCACTGATTGAGCAAATAACTTTTGAGGGGCTTGCTGCTTCAATTATTTTGTTTAGTATTATAGAGCTAAAAGGTAAATAGGGAGTTCTAGATTTAGTAATATATTCCATTGATTTCAAAGATGATTTATTAAATTTTGAAATTCTATTTAAGTATTTTACTGCTACATCTTTTGAGAGTTTATATTGATGCAAAATATGTAATGGGTGTTTTTCTTTAAAGAGATGATATTTAAATAATGATCTCCAAGTCCCTCCTACCAAATAAATATTTTTAAATTTCTTTTTAGAAAGCCATTTTTCATCTCTTAAAAGTTTTCTAACATATTTTCCCAAATTTCTTTTTTTTATAATAGGATTATTTTCAAGTCTTAATACTCCAAGAGGTAAAGAGGTTGTTTCAAAAATTTGATTTTTAGAAACTCTGGCAAGTTCTAAACTTCCACCTCCTAAATCTGCAACTAATCCATCTACTTCATCAAATCCTACCATTACACCATTTGCTGATGTTCTTGCTTCTTCCTCGCCAGATAATACTAGTGGTTTTTTATTAAATATTTTTTCAATTTCTCTTAAAAATTCACTTGCATCAGTGGCCTCTCTAAAAGCTGCTGTTGCAATAATTTCTAAATCTTGAACGTCTGAAATATCTAAAATTTCTTTAAATCTATTTAGAACTTTTAAAGAACCTTTAATTCCATCGGGATTTAGTTTTTTAGATTTATCTAAATTTTTTCCAAGTTTGCAAACTGCTTTTTCATTAAAGACTGGGATTGGAGAAATTTTAAAATTATCGTATATGAGCATTCTTACTGAATTTGATCCAAGATCTATTATGGCTTGCTTAGACTTTTTATTAGACTGAAATTTAAAAAGATTTTTTAATTCTGGTTTCATTTTACTAATCTTAAATTTTGAGGTTTAGCTCTTAAAATTGACTTACCACGACCTGATAAACTTGGGTTCTTCATGAAATAGGAATGTGCGGAAAAGCCTTTTTCTTGTTCTTTATGATAGTTTCCCAAACTATCTAAATACCATGTTTCTGATTTATCTTTAAAGTTAGCTAACATAATTTGATCTAAAATTTGCTCATGCACAGTATTGTTTTCTATCGGAATTATAATTTCAATTCTTCTATCTAAATTTCTAGGCATTAAATCTGCAGATGAAATATATACCTGATTCTCTCGAGAGGGCATAGAACTACCATTTGCAAAACAATAAATTCTTGAGTGTTCTAAAAATCTGCCAATAAGGCTTTTTACTTTTATATTTTCAGATTGACCTTTAATTCCAGGTCTTAAGCAACACACTCCTCTTACTGATAAATTTATTTTTACTCCTGCGTTTGAAGCTTCATAAAATTTCTTAATAATTCCAGGGTCTACAAGAGAATTCATTTTTGCCCATATTTCTGCAGGTTTTCCTTTACTTGCATTTACAATTTCATTTTCAATTTTTTCTTCAAAAAAATTCCTGCTATTTAATGGAGACATAAAAATTTTATTCAATTTTTTTGGTTTTGCATAACCAGTTACATAATTGAAAAATTTTTCGACATCTTTGGCCAAGTCTTGATTAGAGCTAAACAGTGATAAGTCAGTATAAATTTTTGCGTTAATTGGATGATAGTTTCCTGTACCTAAGTGAACATAGCTTCGCGTTTTAGCTCCCTCTTTTCTTAAAACTAAACTTGCCTTTGCATGCGTTTTATATTTTGCGAATCCGTAAACAATTTGAACGCCAGCTTTCTCTAGTTTCCTAGATAATTCAATATTAGCTTCCTCATCAAATCGAGCTTTTATTTCTATTACGGCTGTAACAACTTTTCCGTTTTCTGCTGCTCTACTTAGTGCTTTTACGATAGGAGAGTCAGGTGTGGTTCGATACAAAGTTTGTTTGATACCGATAACTTTGGGATCTTTTGCTGCAGCTTCTAAAAATTGAATTACTACATCAAAAGTTTCAAAAGGGTGGTGTACAACAAAATCTTTACTTCTTATAGCTGAAAAAAATTTATCATCAAATTCCTTCAATCTTTCAACTTCTCTAGGATTAAACTTTTTAAATCTCAGCTTTGGATCTTTCTTTTTACAAATTTCATCTATATCTTGTATTCCAACCAATCCTTCAACCTCATAAATATGATCTTCATCCATTTTAAATTTTTTTGAAATAAAATTTAAAAGTTTTTTGTTTGAATTAGTGATTACTTCGAGTTTAACTACGTTTCCCCTTCTTCTTTTCTTAATTGCTTTTTCAAAATATCTCACAAGATCAGCAGCTTCATCATCTATTTCAATTTCGCTGTCTCTAATTATTTTAAACTGCAAACTTGCCTCGATATTATGGTCTGGAAATATTTCATTAGCAAATTTACAAATTACGTCATCAATTGTGACAAATTCATTTATTGTTTCAGAATTGTTTAGAGATACAAATTTTGGAAGTGCTCTTGGTATAACTATAATTGCATTTAGTTCTCTTTTTTTTTTTATTCTAGTCATTCTTAGTAAAATTGCTTGGCCTTTATTTGGTATAAAAGGAAAGGGATGTGATGGGTCAATGGCAGTAGGTGTTATTATAGGATAAATTGTTTCCTGAAAATATTCTCTTAGATACATAAGATCCTTCTTATTTAGTTCTGACATTTTTCGAATGAAAATTTTTTCTTTCGATAGCTCTTTTTTCAACTCTAGGAATGCTTCGTTTTGCTTCTTTAATAGATCTTTAGTTTTTAATACGACCCTATTCAATTGATCCTCTGCAGTTAATCCATCTGCGCTTAATTCGTCAAAACCATCTTTAATTTGATTAAAAAGTCCAGCGACTCTTACCATAAAAAATTCATCTAAATTTGTACCTGCGATTGATAAAAATTTTACTCTTTCAAATAGAGGATTTGTTTTATCTTTTGATTCTTCTAAAACACGATCATTAAACTGAAGCCAAGATAATTCTCTGTTTATGAGTTGATTGCTAATATTAGCGTTTTCTGAAAATGATGCTTTCGACATATTTAAATGTTAAATTAAAAATATGTTTAAATTATATGCGATGAGACATGCTAAATCTAGTTGGGATTTTCCAGATTTAGATGATCATGACAGGCCATTGAATAAAAGAGGGGAAAATTCAGCAAAATTAATTTGTGAATTTTTTATTAAAAAGAAGTTAAAATTTGATTTAGTTTATTGCTCATCCTCAAAAAGGACAATACAAACATTAAATATATTGTCAGAAAAAATCAGTTTTAAGAAAATTATTAAAAAAAAAGCGCTTTATCATGCTAGTGAGGATGAAATTATTCATATCTTAAAACAAACAGTTGATAATTATAAAACTTTACTTTTAATCAATCATGAACCTTCAATTAGTGAACTCATAAATCGAATCTGTCTTAAAGAAAACTCCGAACAATTTGAAAATTTAAAAAGAAAATTTCCTACTGCAGCCGTTGCTGAAGTAAGTTTTAATTTCAATGATTGGGAAAAGTTATCAAAAGTTAAAGGAAAATTAATATCATTTATAAAGCCAAAAGATCTTCAAACATCTAAGGAATAGCCAGCAGATCTTACTGTTCTGATAAGATCTTTCTTGCCATCAATATTTATTGCTTTTCTTAGTCTTCTTATATGAACATCTATAGTTCTGGACTCAACATAAATATCATCTCCCCATACAGAATTTAGAAGTTGCTCACGCGAATATACTCTTTTTGGATTCTTTATTAAAAAATCAATTAGTTTAAATTCGGTTGGGCCGACTATAACTTGTTTATCTGCTCTATAAACTCTTCGTTGAACTCTATCTACTTTAAGATCCTCAAATACTACAACATCAGCGGCAACACTTGGTTTAGATCTCTTTAATAAAGCGTTAACTCTTGCAATAAGTTCTTTTTGGCTGAATGGCTTAGTTACGTAGTCATCAGCTCCTGTTTCAAATCCTTTAAGTTTGTCTTCTTCCTCACCTTTGGCTGTTAACATAATGATTGGGATATTTTTGTGAAGATTGCTTCTTTTCAAATTTTTACAGACTTCAACACCTGAAATATCTGGCAACATCCAATCTAATAAAATTAAATCAGGATTTTTTTCCTTTATATTTCTAATAGCGTCTTCTCCATTGACTGCATAATCAACTTTGTGACCCTCTTTTTCTAAATTGTATTTAAGTAAAGTTACGATGGGTATTTCATCTTCAACAATGAATAAATTTGCCCTCATTATCCTTTTGGTCGGTCTCCCTCTAAATAATCTCCTGTAATCAGAAAATAAACTTGCTCTGCAATATTGGTTGCATGATCTCCAATCCTCTCAATATTTTTAAGCATGAAAAGTAGTTGGGTTACTTTTTGTATATCGTTTTTATTTTTTTCTAAATGCTTTACTGCAGCTTCCATATTAGAATTAGTCATTTGATCTATTTCTTCATCAGAATTCCAAACATTTTCTGCTGTATCTTTAGCTCTATGTAAATACGAATTTAAAACTGCATTGACTTGTTTTGATGCTTTTAAACCAGCTATTTCGAAATTTTTAGTAATATCATTAGGTAAATCAGTTCCAATTTTAGTTAATCGTTTTGAGATGTTTTTTGCTAAATCACCAATTCTCTCTAAGTCTGAAGAAACTTTTAAGGCAACAACTGTTTCTCTTAAATCTATTGCCATAGGTTGCCTTAAGGCAATCAAATTTACAACTTGCTCTTCTATATTTATTTCATACTTATCAGTCAATTCGTCATCTTTGATAGATTTTTCTGCTAAACTAATGTCTTTTTTAACTAAAGATTGAATAGTGTTTTCAAGCTGTTTCTCAACTCCAGTTCCCATTTTCACTATTGTATCTTTTAATAACTGAAGTTGCTCTTCGTAAGATTTTACAATGTGCGGTTTTTCACTCATTAACCAAACCTTCCTGTAATATAATCCTGAGTTTGCTGATTATCAGGATTTTTAAATATTTTATCTGTTGGTCCAAATTCTATAAGTTTTCCCAAATGAAAGAAACCTGTTTTTTGAGATACCCTAGCTGCTTGTGACATTGAGTGGGTAACTATCACAATTGTGACCTCTTTTTTAAGATCATCTATAAGTTCTTCAATTTGAGCTGTTGCTATTGGGTCAAGCGCTGAACATGGTTCGTCCATAAGAATCACTTCTGGACTTACAGATATAGCTCTAGCAATACATAGTCGTTGCTGTTGACCTCCTGATAAGCCAGTTCCGATTTCATCAAGTCTATCTTTAACTTCGTTCCACAAGGCAGCTTTTTTCAAACTTGTTTCAACTATTTGATCCATTTCTTCTTTGCTCTGTGCAATACCGTGAATAGTAGGACCATAAGCTACATTTTCATAAATTGTTTTAGGGAATGGATTGGGTTTTTGAAAAACCATACCAACGTTCTCCCTAAGTCTCACAACATCTAACTTTCTAGAATTCAGTTCTAGGTTGTCCATTTTAATACTGCCTTCAACTTTACAAATTTCTATGACGTCGTTCATCCTGTTCAAGCATCTTAAGAAAGTAGACTTTCCACACCCAGATGGTCCAATTAAAGCTGTAACTTCTTTTTCTGCTATATCTATAGAGACGTCAAATAATGCCTGTTTGGATCCGTAATAAACATTTACATTTTCCGCTTTTATTTTACTCATTTAACTCCATTTCTTTTCAAATTTGTGTCTAACGATTTGAGCTGCCAAGTTCATTAAAATTAAAAAAGCTAGAAGCACCATAATACATGCAGATACTTTTTCAACGAAACCCCTCTCAGCACTTTCTGACCATATATATATCTGAACTGGTAAACTTGCAGCAGGATCAACTGGCGTACCAGGTATTGTATTCACAAAAGCAACCATTCCTATTAAAATTAAAGGGGCTGTTTCCCCTAAAGCTTGAGCCAAGCCAATTATCGTTCCAGATAAAGTTCCAGGCATTGATAGTGGCACAGTATGATGCATGGTTGTTTGCATATTACTTGCACCCATCGCTAAAGCAGCTTCTCTTATACTTGGGGGAACAGCTTTTAAAGAAGCTCTTGCAGCAATAATTATTGTTGGTAATGTCATAAGAGACAAAGTAATTCCTCCAACAAGTGGTGTCGATCTTGGTAAATTAAAAACTGCTAATAAAACACCAAGACCTAGCAAACCAAATACTATCGATGGAACAGCTGCTAAATTATTAATGTTTACTTCTATAAAATCTGTAAATTTATTTTTTGGTGCGAATTCCTCGAGATAAATTGCAGCTAACACTGCAACAGGAAATGAAAACGCTAAACATACTAGTATACTAAAAACTGTTCCCATAAACGAGCTAGCTATACCTGCTAGTTCTGCCTCTCTTGAATCAGGACTTGTA
Organism: uncultured Pelagibacteraceae bacterium; assembly: GCA_902597175.1. Classification (GTDB taxonomy): domain Bacteria; phylum Pseudomonadota; class Alphaproteobacteria; order Pelagibacterales; family Pelagibacteraceae; genus Pelagilacustribacter. Next base: position 35,302 of record CACJWN010000009.1, read on the forward strand.
AAAAAACTAATGTTAAACTCTGATAAAATATCTCCTCTTTCATTAAGCATATCGTAAATCTGCAACTGGTAATCATTTACTCTTCTATTCTGCTCAGGAATATCTCTTGGATAATTTCCCTTATGAACTTGATCAACATCATCAGAAGCTGTTAATTTTATGGGCACTATTTTACCTAGATAGTCTGGATTTTTTAAAAGTAGATCTTTAACCTCTGCCTCATATTTATACGAAACCATTTGTATCAATTGACGATCCTCTTCTTCAGGAAGTCCAGGATCTAATGAGGTCATAGCTTTGTAAGCAACGTCATAATAGTCTGCATTTTCTAAATCATCTTTTGATGGGCTTTCTGCATCGATTAAAAGTAATTCTTTATCATAATGAACTTCTGTTACTATCCAAGTTTTTTGGAAAGCTGAGTAACCTTTTGAAAATATCTGAAACATAAAAACTGCTAAAAAGCTTAAAGCTAATCCTATAGCTATTTTGCCATACCATTGAAATCTTCTTTCAGCGTTATATCTTTTTTTTAATAAATTTTTCTTAAAACTATTCATATTTTTCCCTATATTTTTTAACAACTGAAAGAGCGATTACATTTAAGAATAAAGTTACTATAAATAAAGATATTCCTAATGCAAAAGCTGATTGAGTTTTTGGATCTCCAAATTGTTGGTCTCCAATTAAAATTACTACAATTTGCGCTGTAATGGTAGAAGTTGACTCAAGTGGATTCATTGTAAGATTAGCCGCTAGTCCTGAGGCCATTACAACAATCATTGTTTCTCCTATCGCTCTCGATACTGCTAAAAGTATCGAACCTACGATACCAGGTAGGGCTGCTGGAAAAATTACTTTTTTTACAGTTTCAGATTTTGTTGCGCCCATTGCGTAACTCCCATCTCTTAAATTTTGAGGTACTGCCGTCATAACGTCATCGCTTAGACTTGAAATAAAAGGAATTATCATTACTCCCATAACTGCTCCTGCAGCTAAAGCGCTCTCCGCTGAAACTTGTAAACCCATAGCGTTACCAATTTCTTTAACAAAAGGACCGACGGTTAAAGCTGCAAAAAAACCATATACCACTGTTGGAATACCAGCTAAAATCTCAATAATAGGTTTCGCATATTTTCTTACGCCTCTTCCAGCATACTCAGATAGATATATCCCACTCAGCAAACCTATGGGGATGGCAACACACATTGCAATAAAAGCAATAAAAAAAGTTCCAGCAAATAAAGGCACAGCTCCGAAAGCATCCTTCATTAATTCAGGATCTGGTTGGCCATCTCTTACAAAAGTTTTAGCAGGATACCAATGAGTTCCGAATATAAAGTCAAAGATTTTTACTGCTTGAAAAAACCTAATCGCTTCGAATAAAAGTGAAAAAACTATTCCGATTGTAACTAAAACTGCGCCTAATGATGCAACAAATAACACCCATTTAAGAAAAATTTCTACTGGTTCTCTCATTCGATCATTTTTCTGAACAGATCTATACGCAAAACTCAGAGAGAAAATTAAAATTGCTAAAATAATTGCTACTTTAGCGCTGTTAGCTATTCCTTTTAATTGAATGTACTTATTAGCAGACTCATCTAGAAAATTAGTAATATTTCCCGTGTAAGTTCCTGCGGCTAATGCTTTAACCTTCGTGTAAATAAGCTGAAGCTCATTTTTAGTTAAGTTCTGATCAGTGTAATCTTGTAAAATAAATGTTTTAACTATTGATGGTTCAAAAACTGACCAAAGAGCAAAAATTATTAATGCTGGTGCAGCACACCAAGCAGCTAAATAATATCCATAAAATTTTGGTAATGCCGTAAGTCTTTGTGATGATTGAATAACTAGAGCTTTTTTTCTACCGAAATAATAACTTGTGAAAGCTAAGAGAATAATAAAAGTTACAAGTATTAAATTCATATTGAGCTTCCAGAGATAAAAAGGGGGTAAAATACCCCCTTTTTGTTTAATTGATACTACTACTTCTTAGCAGGCATGTTAACTAACTTCGTAGCGTTAGTTCTAGATGTTTTGTATAACTTGCCATCTAGAGGTACTAGCCCGATATCAGTTAAATAACCTTTATTACCCATAGCTTTTTTACTTGTGAACTCTTTTACGAATTCATGTAAGCCAGGTACAACGCCCACGTGAGCTTTTTTCACATAGAAGAATAAAGGTCTTGCAACTGCGTAACTGTAATCTTGAATCGAAGATAGACTTGGTTGACCACCTTCAATGCTTGCAGCTTGCAATTTATCTTTTGCAGCTAAGAAATAACTGAAACCAAAGAAACCGAACATTTCTTTGTCCGCAGCTAATTTTTGAATAATAAGTGAGTCGTTCTCACCAACTTCAATTACCGCACCATCTTCTCTTAACGCTTTATATTTAGCGCCAGCTTTTTTAGAAGCATCATCGATACCTTTTTTCATTACTAATGAATTCCAAGCATCTCTTGTTCCTGATGTTCCTGGAGGCACCATAACTTTGATAGGGTAGTTTGGTAATGATGGGTCGATATCACTCCAATTTTTATATGGATTTGGTACTAACGCACCATCTTTAGCAACCTCTTTTGCTAATGCTGCCCATAATTGTTTTTTTGTAAAGTTTACTGGTTTAGCATCTTTAGAATAAGCTAACGTTATTCCGTCGTTACCAACTGTAATCTCTACGATTTCTTCAACACCATTTTTTTGACATAGCGCATACTCTTTAGCCTTCATAGCTCTAGATGCATTTGTTATGTCTGGGTGCTCTGTACCAACTCCAGCACAGAATAATTTAGCTCCACCACCTGTTCCTGTTGACTCGATTACTGGTGTTTTAAATTTACCAGACGAACCAAATCTTTCAGCAACGATTGTTGCATAAGGGAATACAGTTGAAGAACCTACGATTTTAATCTGATCTCTAGCTTGAGCAGAAGTTACAACTAACATTGCAACTAATGAAGCTAAAGCGATTGATAGTTTTTTCATTGTTTATCCTTTCATTTATTAATTAATTAACAAACATTGGATTCATAAAATTAAGAGGACTCTTAATTATTACAGATATGTTACAAATTTATTAAAATGATAACTTTTTAGTTGAACTTTCTAGTTATCTCGATTTGTTGATAATCAGAGGCTAAAGACCCTCCGCAACTAAAAGGTCTTACTTTATTTTTAACTGCGTAGGATTGAGTTGGCTTTAATGTAACTTCTAGTTGTACAAAGTTAACTAATTTTTGTGTAAAACTTTTATCATATCTCCAAGCATTCCATTGTGTTGGAGCGGTGAATACTTCACTTAAATAAGATGCAGCTTTTGAGTGAATCATATTGCTCTCGTTTTGTCCTTTTAAAAGATTATTTTTAACTTTTTCAAAAATTTTTCTACATTTAATTGAGTCCACCATGTACGAGTTAGCATTTAAATGAGTGCTCATCGGTGCTGACACAATTAATTGAATTCCATCGTCTCTTCTAGAAAATATAGCTTCAGTATAAATTGTAGATACATTTTTATTATCTACTTCAAGAACTAAATCGTTTTTAGCTTGCCTAAGATCGTTTTTAAGTCTTAAAAGTCCAAGATCAAAAACTGTAAGAGGTTGAGAACGTAAAGTTTTCTCAATTAAGTTTACATCTGCCTTAACAGTTGTAAAAATTAAAGTTAATAAAACCAGACTTATATAATTCATTAATCTAGTCATACTAAAACTTTAACTATTTTGCCGTTTATCTCAAGATATAATTTAATAAAATTGTGATATTTGCTAAAATTTAGAAAAGTGAACCTTTATTTCGGTGCCCCTTTGAGTCTCACTTTTTATTTCTAACTCACCTCTATGCTGATTAACAATGTGCTTCACGATCGCCATTCCAAGTCCAGTGCCACCAACTTTTTTACTTTTAGCTGCATCAACTCTAAAGAATCTTTCTGTAATTCTCGGAAGTTGTTCAGTTGGAATTCCAATACCATTATCTTTAATGGACACGGTATAAGAGTCTCCTATTACTTTTCCGTTACCTTGCCCACAATTAACTTCGATCTTTTTATTTTTTTCTGAATATTTTATACTGTTATCAATAATATTTGAAAAAACTTCAATTAATTTTTCATGATCGCCTTTAATAAAGAAATCATCTTTTATATTATTTTTAAATTCAAAAGATTTTAAATTTTTTTGATGGATGTCTTCAACGTTACTTAAAATTTCTTTTAAATTTACTTTATCTTGAGGCTGTATATGTTCCTCTAACTCAATTCTACTTAATGAAAGTAAATCTTTAATTAAGCTTTCCATCCTATCAGCTTGCTCAAGCATTATCGGTATGAATTTTTTTTGTGCTTCTAAATCATCTTTCGCATGTCCGCTTATAGTTTCTAGAAATCCTTTAATAGAAACTAAAGGCGTTTTAAGTTCATGGCTTACATTGGCTACAAAATCAGATTTGAACCTTTGCGCTTTTATAATATCAGTTAAATCTTTTAGAAATAAAACAACTGAGTCAGGATCATCGACATATGAGGTCGGTCCAGAGAATAGATGAACTTTAAAGAACTGAAATGAGGGAGAGGATAATTCTAAATCCATAGTAATTGTCTCTTTTTTTAAAAGCACTAAATCAATATTTTGGAGTAAATCAGGAACTCTCAATAAAGTAGCCACGTGCTTATTTAAATTATTTTCTCCAAATTTTTTTTTTGCACTACTATTAAAAAATTTGATATTTTTAAATTTATCTACAATTAAAATTAGATCATCGATTTGATTTATAATCTTTACTTGCTCATTAGTTTTTTCAATATTTTCATTGGTGATGTCTTCTATTCCCTCTTCATTATTACTTGGTTTGTTCTCTCTCTTAATATCGGATCTTGCCTCCATACCTGCTACAATTGATTTTCTGGATACTGCAATTACTACGATCACAATTATTCCAGCAAGAGAGTAAAATAATAATTCCATGATTTGATTATACTTTAAAGATATAGACTAAAGAAATATTTTTTAGCGGTTTGATACCGCACTATTTAAAAAGATTTTTGCGCAATTTTCCCAGGTATATTTTTTTGCATGCTCAATGCAAGCGCTTCTATCTGACTTAAGAGCTTCAAGTGCTGCTTTTTTAAGATCGTTGTTTAACGAGCCAATATTTGTGCCGTTAAAAATATCTTTTGGTCCAGCAACAGGGTACGCTGCTACTGGCAATCCACATTTTAAAGCTTCTATAATTACAATTCCAAAAGTATCTGTTTTGCTCGGGAAAACAAAAACATCAGAAGAAGCAAAGTAACTTGCAAGCTCACCATTTGTTCTCTCTCCTTTAAATATCGCTTCAGGATATTCTTTTTTTAGTTTATCTAAATCAGGTCCTTTACCGACAACTAATTTCGTACCTTCTAAATCTAAATCCAGAAATGCTCTTATATTCTTTTCAATAGATACTCTTCCCACATAAAGATAAATTGGTCTTTTATACTCTAAATTAATCTTTTTAGGCTTTTGAAATGCCCCGTGGTTTGCTCCTCTAGTCCAAACAACCATCTTATCCTTTTCAAAACCAATTTCTTGAAGTTCATTTTTCATCGACTGAGTTGTTACTAAAATTTTTTCCGCCTTTGAGTGAAATCCTTTAAGGAACTTTTGAGCAAGCTTAATTGGCAAATAAGGATAGTATAGCTTCAAATATTTATCAAATTGAGTATGGTAAGACGTGGTAAACTTAAGCTTACTTTTTACACAATATCTTTTTGCAAATATTCCTATCGGACCTTCTGTAGCTATGTGAATTATGTCAGCATCAGCTTTAGAAATTAATCTGCCTACTCTAGGCCAAACATTAATAGAAAGTTTTATTTCATTATATTTTGGCATTGGCACAGTAAAAAATTGATTAGGTTCAATATATTCAACCTGATGTCCAATTTTTTTTAATTCATCGCCAAGATTTTTTAAAGTTCTACAAACACCGTTCACTTGCGGATACCAGGCATCAGTAACGATTAAAATCTTCATTTATTTATTTACTACTTTTAGATACGGCTCGTAATCAACAACATCACCTCTGATTTTGTCCCAGTCAATAACTTCCATGCGACCATCAAAATGTTCTACTAAGAAAGTTGCACCTTCTACCCAATCACCACAATTTAAATATCTCACACCATCTAAGACTTGATCGGCAGAATGATGAATATGGCCGCAAATTATGCCATCAACATTTTTTCTTTTAGCATAAATTGCTAAAGTTTTTTCATAATCACCTATATATTTTACAGCGTTCTTTACTTTGTGTTTTAAATATTTTGCTAAAGACCAATTACCCTTTTTAAATAATCTTCTAAAAACATTGATAACAACATTAAACTCAAGTAAAAAACTATAAGCGACAGCTCCTACTTTTGATAACCATGGAGCATATTTCATGACTCCATCCCAGGCATCACCATGAACAACAATATACTTTTTATTATCTGAGCTTACATGTATGGCTTTATTTACAACTTCAATATCGCCAAAATGTAATGGTAAAAATTTTCTGAAGACATCATCATGATTTCCAACAATATATTTTACTTTTGTTCCATGTCTTGCTTTTCTTAATGTTTTTTGAATCACATCATTATGTTCTTGAGGCCAGTAAAATTTTGTTTTTAAAGCCCAAACATCAATGATATCACCAACAAGGTATAAATTCTCTGACCTTGAATGTTTGTAAAATTCTAATAATTTGTTCGCTGCACTTTTTCTATGCCCAAGGTGCAAGTCGGAAATAAAGATGCTTTTGTAATTTAAAATCTTTCCCTTAGATTTAGTTTGAATTGTTTCCATATTTTTTATAAAACGAATCTCTAGTAAAAGTAGAATCATAAATATGTTACAGAATTGTTAAAATATGAATAAAAAATTGAATTTTGCGGTGATATTTAACGCAAATGCAGCAGGTGGTAGAAAACTTAAATTAATTAACAAGGTCATTAATCTTTTAGAAAAAAATCATATTGTAGATCTTTTTAAAACTGAAAGCGAAGATCATGCAAGGAATGTATTTAAAGAATTGTCTAATAAAAAATTTGATCGGTTAGTATTTGCTGGCGGTGACGGGAGCGTATGTTTTGGTATTAATGAAATGTTTAAAAGTGATAATCTAAAAGACAAATTAGTTGGATACATACCTGCTGGCACTGCAAATATTTTACAAATAGAAACTCAAATTAAGAAAAAGGCGGAGGAGATTTACAACGTCCTAGTATCAGATAATCATAAGAAAATTTCATTAGCAAAAATAAATGATAAGTACTTTTTCTTGATGGCTGGTGTAGGTTTTGACTCTCGAATTGTTGAGTCCATAAATACTAATATTAAAAAGTATCTTGGAAAAGTAATTTTCGCTTTAAAAGGTTTTCAGCATTTTTTATTTTTAAAAAATAATAAAATGGAGGTTGAGGTAGATAATGAAAAAATTATGGCTGATTGGATTTTATGTACTAATTCAAAATACTATGCTGGTCCCCATTCTATAACAAATGATACCAATATATTTGAAAACAGGATAGTAGCTTACATATTTAAAGACCTGACCAGAATAAAATTACTTTATTATGTTTGGTTAATTTTAACCAAAGGCGACTTAACTCCTGCAAAAAGTGTAATTAAAAAAGAATTGAACAGATTAAAAATAAATGGTGTAAACAATAAAGTTCTATCACAGGTTGATGGTGAAAATTGTGGTTACGTAAACAGTCTTGAGATCCAAAAAACAGACAGATTTATAAATTTATTAGTTCCGTAGGATTTTCTAAATTTTTTCAACTTTTAGTTTAAAAGATTTTTCTTAATTTCATTTGAAAAATTTTTTAGATTATTTTAGATTTTTCTTTTTTGGAGGAACAATATGAAAAAAAAGTTAAAAAAAAACGAAAAGAAAAAGAAAAAAATACTAAAATCAATCGATAAGCTTAAAAATAAGATAAGCACTAAACAAAAAAAACTATCAAAGATTGATCTAAAGATAGCTAGTATCGAGAAAAAAATCGCTGAAAAAAGAGCTAATAAAAATAAAGAACCTATCACAGCATCTTTAAATAATTAGTTTATAAATAAATTAAATGCCCCTGATTTAAAAAATCAGGGGTTTATTTGCACGACGATAAATATATTTTCAAGTTTTCAAGCTTAAAACCAAGAGATATTTTTGGATTTACAAATTTCTTGAACTTTTTTTGGATAGTCAGTGATAATTCCATCAACTCCGTACTCGATCATTCTAATAATATCTTTTTCTCTATTCACTGTCCAAACACAAGTAGCTAAACCATGTTTGTGTGCTAATTCTACATTTTGTTTAGTCACATCACGGTAGAAAACACTCCATACATGTCCCTCTAGCGATTTAATAATATTTGGTAGCAAAAATAATTCTTCCATAGGATAATTTTTAACCATCCATGGAGAGTTCTCGTAAATATTCTTTTTAGTTATTGAAAGTCCTTGTTGTAGAGTAATAAATCCTCTTAGGATATTTGGGTTTTGTTTTTTAAGAGCATACAAAATTCTAAAATCATAAGAAGTGATTAAAGTTCTATCCTCAAGATTATAGTCTTTTATATCTTTAAGAATTAAAGAAACCATTTTCTCTGGATCTGGTGTTACGTTTTCTTGTGTTGGAGTTGATTTAATTTCTAAATTTAAAAATACATCTTTATATTTATCTTCCGTCACTAATTTAAAGAAATCAGTTAATTTTGGTATTTTTTCACCTGTAATAGGTTTTTGATTTTTAAATCTTTTTGCGTACTTTGTTTCGGGCTTTATACTTCCAATACTATACTTACTTATTTCATCATAATTCAGTTCTACTAATTTCATGCTTTTATCTGTGATCCAGTTCCCTGAGGCATCTTTAACTAAATCAGGATTTAATCTGTAATCATGAAATATTGTTGGAATATTATCTTTTGAAATTACAACATCGAACTCAACAGCTTTGATACCAAGATCAAAAGTATATTTAAAACCGGAGATTGAGTTTTCAACAATATCACCTCTAGCTCCCCTGTGGCCGTAAATTCTTATGTAGTTAGGTTTCGTTAAAAATGGATTGATCAATTAATCCTCAAATCAGTATTAGTATCAAACAGGTGTAGTTTGTCATTTTGAATGGAAAGATTAATATTTTTTCCAATAGTATCTTCTTTAACAACACCTGAGATACTTGCAACTAAAATTTCATTACTATTTTCAAGTTTACCATGAATAAGTGTATTAGCTCCGATCAGCTCTACGAGTTCAACTTTTAACTTGATTGGACCATTTTGATCTAATTCAAAATCTTCAGGTCGCATACCTATATTAACAGGTCCATTAAATTTTGAATTCACTGAAAGTGAAGCTTTGTTTGCTAAAATCAATTTGTTGCCTCCACAATTACCTTTTAAAATATTCATTGCAGGACTTCCAATAAATTGAGCCGTGAATAAAGTTTTAGGTTTCGTATAGACTTCTAAAGGTGTTCCAATATGTTCTACATTACCTTCATTCATTACAATCATTCGATCAGCTAAAGTCATCGCTTCAACTTGATCATGTGTTACATAAAGAGAAGTAGTTTTTAATTGAGTTTGAAGTTTTTTAATCTCTAATCTCATTTGAACCCTCAATTTGGCATCAAGGTTTGATAAGGGTTCATCAAATAAAAAAGCCACGGGGTTTCTAACAATGGCTCTTCCCATAGCAACTCTTTGTCTTTGTCCACCAGATAATTGATTGGGTTTTCTCTCTAATAATTCTCCAAGCTCTAAAATTTCAGCAGCTTTTTGAACTCTAGACTCAATTTCTTCTTTTGGCACTTTCGCAATTTTTAAACCATAGGCCATGTTACCAAAAACAGTCATGTGAGGATAAAGAGCGTAATTTTGAAATACCATTGCAATATTTCGCTCCATGGGTTCAAGCTCGTTTACTTTTTTATTATCAATTAAAATATTTCCTTCATTAGCATCTTCTAAGCCTGCCACCATTCTTAATAAAGTTGATTTTCCGCAACCTGATGGTCCAACTATTACAATCAGCTCACCATCTTTAACATCAATACTCAGATCGTGAATAACCTGAGTTTTTCCGAAAGATTTCTTTAAATTTTGTAAACTAATTTGAGACATTATTTATCGCTTTCTAATAATCCTTTAACAAAAAACTTTTGCATACTAATTACTACTATGACTGGAGGAACCATAGCTAACATCGCAGTTGCCATAACCGTTGGCCAGTGTGCATAGTCATCGCCCGTAGGTATCATTGAGTCAATAGCCATCACAATAGTTCTCATGTCAGGATCAGTCGTCATTAATAGCGGCCATAAATATTGATTCCAACCAAAAATAAATAAAATAACAAATAAAGCTGCAATATTAGTTTTACTAATTGGAACTAATATATCAAAAAAGAAACGCATTGGACTACAGCCGTCCATTCTAGCTGCTTCAACCATTTCATCAGGTATGGTCATAAAAAATTGTCTAAATAAAAAAGTTGCTGTGGCTGATGCAATTAATGGGAAGATTAATCCTGTGTAAGAGTTAAGTAGATTTAAATTTGCAACAACTTCATAAGTTGGCACTATTCTTACTTCTACTGGTAGCATTAGAGTAATAAAAATTAACCAAAAACATAAATTCCTGAAAGGAAATCTGAAATAAACAAATGCAAAAGCTGATAATAATGAGATAATAATTTTTCCAACTGTGATGCCGATTGCCATGATTGCTGAGTTCATCATCATTTTTATAACAGGCACTTTTGCACCATACCCTTCTGGTGAGCCTCTAAATAATGCATTAGCATAATTTTCAAAGAACTCTGTTCCTGGTAACATTGGTAATGGAGGATAAATAATTGCATCTTGAGTAACAGTGGATGCAACGAAAGTAAGCCACACCGGAAAAAATATGAATAATACCCCAAGAATTAAACCAAGGTGAGTTAACCAATAACCTGATTTCTTTTTTTCAACCATTAGTAATGAACCTTTCTCTCTATATATTTAAATTGAATGACGGTTAAAATTCCGACTAAAACTAGTAGGATTACAGACTGAGCGGCACTTGATCCAAGATCTTGGCTCACAAACCCATCAGAGAATACTTTATATACTAGTATAGTAGTCGATTGTTCAGGTCCGCCTGAAGTTATTGTATGAATTACTCCAAAAGTATCAAAAAAAGCATAAACAATATTTACTACTAATAAAAAGAATGTGATGGGTGAAAGTAGAGGTATTACAATCGTTCCAAACCTTTTCCAAAAACTAGCACCATCTATTGCAGCCGCCTCAATAATGGATTTTGGAATAGCTTGTAGTCCTGCTAAAAAAAATAAAAAGTTATAACTTATTCTTCCCCATGACGAAGCTAAAATAACTAGAAACATTGCTTGATCACCTTTTAAAGTATGATTCCATTCATAACCTAAAGCTTTAAGATAATAAGAAGCTAACCCAATGTTTCCATTGAACATAAATAACCATAGAACACCTGCGATAGCTGGTGCTATAGCGTAAGGCCAAATTAATAATGTTTGATAAACTCCTGCACCTTTAATTAATCGATCGGCTAATGCTGCTAAGTATAAACCTAAAGCCATTGATGAAACTGATACTGCAGTTGAAAAAATTACTGTCGTTTTAAAACTTGCTAAATAATAAGGGTCGGACAATAAAAATCTAAAATTATCTAAACCTACAAATTCTGTCTTTAGACCAAAAGGATCTGGTAGAAATAAAGAATTCCAAATCGCTTGGCCGGAAGGATAAAAAAAGAAAACAAAAGAAATGAGTAGCTGAGGTGCAACTAGCAGCGCTGGTAACCACCAGCCTTTAAAAAAAACTCTTTTTTCCATTTGATCTTTAGAAGTATACCAGGGGCTTTCGCCCCTGATACGTTAAATTGATTTATTTGTTTGCTCTCTCAAATCTTCTTAAAAGAACGTTACCTCTTCTAACAGCATTGTCTAAAGCTACTTGAGCAGTTTTGCTGCCGTTGTAAACTCCTTCCATCTCTTCATCGATAATACCTCTTATCTGATCAAAAGATCCAAGACGTAACCCTTTTGAGTTTTGAGTAACTTTATTTCTCATCATCTGTATTCCAGCTAAATCAGTTCCAGGATTTGCTTTATAAAAACCTGAACTTTTAGTTTTTTTAGCTGCAGCAGTTGTAACACCTAAGTAACCAGTATCTTGGTGCCACTTAGCTTGAATATCAGTTTTAGATAAGAAAGCTAAGAACGCAGCTGTT
>CACJWN010000010.1 GCA_902597175.1 uncultured Pelagibacteraceae bacterium
AAAAACCAACTAAAATTTTAAATTCTGATAATCCACCATTTTATAAATGGTTTGAAGACGGGATAACAAATACATGTTATAACGCACTAGATCTTCATGTAGATCAGGGTAAAGGTGAAAAGCTCGCTATTATCTATGATAGCCCCATTACTGGTTCAAAAGAAAAAATAACTTACAGTAAACTAAAAGAAAAAGTTGCTTTATTTGCTGGAGCTTTAAAAAAACAAGGCGTAAGCAAAGGGGACAGGGTTATAATCTATATGCCGATGATTCCTGAGGCTGTAGTGGCTATGCTTGCCTGTGGTAGAATTGGTGCAGTTCACTCAGTTGTATTTGGAGGATTTGCTGCCAATGAGCTTGCTAGTAGAATTGACGACTCAAAAGCTAAAATTCTTGTCACTGCCTCATGTGGGTATGAACCTGGACGAACTGTTCATTACAAACCTTTAGTAAATAAGGCATTAGAATTAGCAAATCATAAAATAAAAAAATGTATAATTTTTCAAAGAGAAAAAGATAAAGCAGAGTTAAATCCTAAAGTTGATATTACATGGAATGATGCTCACAAAGATGTAAAACCTGCAGAGTGTGAAAAAATGAACGCAAATGATTACGCTTACATTCTGTATACATCGGGAACTACAGGTCTTCCTAAAGGAATAGTTCGTGATATTGGTGGACATATTGTGGCATTAAAATGGACTATGAAAAATATTTATAATATAAAACCGGAGGACGTGTGGTGGTCTGCAAGTGATATTGGTTGGATTGTTGGACACTCTTACATAGTTTATGGCCCATTATTTTATGGTTGTACTACTGTTCTGTTTGAAGGAAAACCAGTGGGAACTCCTGATGCAGGAGTTTTTTGGAGAGTAATTTCAGAACACAAAGTAAAATCTCTTTTCACTGCACCAACAGCAATAAGAGCCATAAAAAAAGAAGATCCTAACGGAGAATTTTTTAAAAAGTATGATTTGAGCAAATTTGATAAACTGTTTCTTGCTGGAGAAAGGGCCGACCCTGATACAATAAAATGGTTTGAAAAACTTTCCAACTCACCTGTTATAGATCATTGGTGGCAAACTGAAACTAGTTGGGCAATAACATCAAGTTGCACAGGTATAGAAAATTTTCCTGTAAAATATGGTTCAGCTTTTAAACCAGTGCCAGGTTATGATCTCAAAGTTTTAAATTCTGAAGGTAAAGAAGTAGGCCCGGGTAAGATGGGGGATATCGTTGTAAAACTCCCTCTTCCTCCAGGAACATTTCCAACATTGTGGGGCGCAGATAAAAGATATAAGGAAAATTACATGACTACTTACCCTGGATATTATCAAACTTATGATGCGGGACACATAGATGAGGATGGCTATGTTTGGATCATGTCAAGAACAGATGATATTATTAATGTTGCAGGTCATAGATTGTCTACTGGGGCTATTGAGGAAGTTTTGGCAGAACATACAAATGTTGCGGAGTGCGCAGTAATAGGAATTGCCGATAAACTTAAAGGTCAGATACCTATCGGTTTGCTTGCACTTAAAGCAGGGGTAACTAAAGATAAAAAAGAAATAATTAGTGAATGTGTAAAAATGGTTAGAGAAAAAGTTGGTCCTGTTGCAGCTTTCAAAATAGCAATTGTAGTTAAGAGATTGCCAAAAACAAGATCGGGGAAAGTGCTAAGAGGAACGGTAAGAAAAATTGCAGATAATGAGCCTTATAAAATGCCTGCAACTATAGATGACCCTGCTATTTTAGATGAAATTAAACAAGACTTGAAAGATAATAATATTTTAAAACTTTAAAGGCTGCCCTTTAGATTCAACTATTATTTTGCCTTCAGACATAACTAAAATACCATTTACAATTGTTCCTACAGGAAAACCCTTCACTTTATAATTATGAAAAGGAGTCCATCCACATTTACTAGCGATCATTTCGTTCTTTATAGTTACTTCTTTATTCATATCAACAATTGTTAAATCTGCATCAAAACCCTCTTTTATAAAACCTTTATTCTTAATTCCAAAAATTTTGCATGGGTTTTCACACATCAAATTTATAAGCTGATTTAATGAGAGTTTTCCATTGTTTACATGGTCAATCATGACTGGAAAAATTGTTTGAACTCCTGGCATTCCTGATGGGGTATAAGGGTATTCTTTATCTTTATTTATTTTTAGATGCGGTGCATGATCAGACCCAAGAACATCTACAATGTTATTTTTTAAAGCAACCCAGAGACGATCATAATGATCTTTGGATCTTATTGGTGGATTCATTTGAGCATAGGTGCCTAATTTATCGTAGCAATCTGGAGCATATAATGTCAAATGTTGAGGTGTAGTTTCAAAAGTTACATTTTTTTTATGCATAGCTAAAAAATCTACTTCTTCTTTTGTGGTCACGTGAAGTACATGAATTCTTTTGTCATATCTTTCAGCAATTTTTACAACCCTTCGAGTTGAAGATATTGCGCACTCGACATTTCTCCAATCAGGATGAGAGTGCACATCTCCCCGTCTAATAAATTTTTTCCTTAATTTTATAATATCTTCATCCTCAGAGTGAATCGAAACTATTCTGTCACTACTTGAAATCACTTTTTCAATATCAGCCTCTTTATCAACTAATAAGTTTCCAGTCGATGAACCTGCAAAAAGTTTTACTCCACAACAACCTTCAAGGTTTTTAAGTTGCGCAAGTTGTTCAGTATTTTGCGGAGTTGCACCAAAATAAAATGCATAATTACTATGCATTCTATTTTTTGCAGCTTTTAATTTTTTTTCAAACTCTACCAAATTTGCTGTTGGAGGGTTAGTATTAGGCATCTCAAACAAAGAAGTTACTCCTCCAAGAACTGCAGCTCTACTTCCGCTTTCTAAATCTTCTGCATCAGTTGATCCAGGTTCTCTAAAATGCACTTGGGTGTCTATGATCCCTGGCAAAACTACTTTCCCAGATGCGTCGTAAACTTTAGAATTATTTTCCTCTATATTTCCTATTTTTTTAATTTGATTTTCATATAACCCAATATCAGATTTAATCAATTTTCCATCGATATAACAGGAACCATTTTTAATAATAAGACTATAATTATCAGACATGTTTTTTATATATAATATATTGTATAAGTAACAATTATGAAAAAAGATCAAGTTGTAATTTTAGAAAAAAGAGGCGTAATCTTAGTAAGTGGAGAAGACTCTAAAGATTTTCTACAAAATATAATTACAAACGACATAAATAAAGTTTCTAATAAAAACTCTGTTTTTTCAGCCTTGTTAACTCCTCAAGGCAAATACTTGAATGAATTTTTTATAATTCAAAATGTTAAAGGATATTTATTAGACTGTAGCGAAAACTCCACTGGGGAGCTAATTAAAGATTTATTAAAATACAAATTAAGATCAAAAGTTGAAATTGAAGACTTTTCTACTGAATTTGTTATTGGAGTTATAAACGACTCAAAATTCAAAGAATTACAAGGAGATTTAAAATCAAATCAAAATACTATTACTTACAGAGATACTCCTATTTTTTTAGATCCAAGAAATAGAAAATTAGGAGCAAGAATAATTTCAAATCTTGAAAAACTTTACTTAACAATTAAAAAATTGAGTCTTAAAATTATCGATAATAAAGAATATTATTCTCTTGCTCACAAATTAGGAGTACCTGAAAAAGGATTGATAAATTTAAAAGATCAATTGTTTGGTTTAGAAGCAAATTTTGAGACGCTTCAAGCTATAGATTTTAAAAAAGGATGTTTTGTGGGGCAAGAAAATACTGCGAGGATGAAATTAAAAAACAAACTTAGAAGAAGATTGTTGCCCATATCATCGTCTGAAGAACTAAATATTGGTGATGAAATTACTTTTAATAATATTAAAATAGGAAAAATACTTATTAATCAGCCTTACCCCTTCGGATTAATTAAAGTTCTCGAACCTAACCTTGAAGATTTTAAAAATGAAATATTGTTAGCTAACAATAAAAAGTGTAAAATTTTAGAGAACGTTAAGTAACCTAGATAAAGATGCTAGTATTCCATATCCACTCAATTCAATAAAAGCTATTACTAAAATTATAAATATAATTCTTTTATGCTTTCTTAAATAATCAATCATAAATACCTTTTTTGGTGCGGTCGGAGAGACTCGAACTCTCACGGGAAACCCACACGCCCCTCAAGCGTGCCTGTCTACCAATTTCAGCACGACCGCTGTAATAATGCGACAATAAATGAATGACAATTTAATCTCAAGTTGGTAAATTGGAATTAGTATGTCTATACAACAGCAAAATTTGAGCCCTGCGCAAGAGATTTATAAGAAAATCTCAAAATTCGTTCCTGAAGCTGAATGGAAAATTCATGCTCCATTAATAGAGAGAATTAATAAAATTAAGAAAGAGAAAAATGCAATTATACTTGCTCATAATTATCAAACCCCAGAAATTTATCATGGTGTAGCAGATATATCTGCTGACTCATTAGCACTAGCTATCGAAGCATCTAAAACAAAAGCTGAAAAAATTATAATGTGCGGGGTTCACTTTATGGCAGAAACAGCAAAATTAATGTGTCCAGAGAAAAAAGTTTTTCTTCCTGACATGCAAGCAGGCTGTTCTTTATCTAATTCTATAACAGGTGAAGATGTAAAATTACTAAAACAGAAGTTTCCAGGTGTCCCTGTTGTATCTTACGTAAATACTTCTGCGGACGTTAAAGCAGAAACTGATGTTTGTTGTACTTCAGCTAATGCAGTAAAAGTAGTCGAATCTTTAAATGTAGATAAAGTAATTTTTTTACCTGATCAATATTTAGCAGACTACGTAGCAAAAAAAAACTAAGGTAAAAATAATTTCTTGGAAAGGAACTTGTATAGTGCATGAACAATTTACA
Organism: uncultured Pelagibacteraceae bacterium; assembly: GCA_902597175.1. Taxonomy (GTDB): domain Bacteria; phylum Pseudomonadota; class Alphaproteobacteria; order Pelagibacterales; family Pelagibacteraceae; genus Pelagilacustribacter. Next base: position 4,910 of record CACJWN010000010.1, read on the forward strand.
GGAAAAGAAATTGAAGAAATTAAATCCGAAAATCCTGGAATTAAAATTATAGCTCATCCTGAATGTCCACCAGATGTAATTGCTGCTTCTGATTTTGCAGGATCAACGTCTGGAATGATTGATTATGTAAAAAATAAACAACCTAAAAAAGTAATGTTAGTTACAGAATGTTCAATGAGTGATAACGTAGAAGCTGATAATCCGAACGTATCTTTTATCAAACCATGTAATTTATGTCCTTATATGAAAAAAATTAATTTAAAAAAAATATTAGATTGTTTAGAAAATGAAACTAATGAGATTATTTTAGATAGTAAAACTATAAAGGCTGCGAGAAAATCTGTAATCAGAATGACCGAGATCGGTCGTTAGCTCAGTGCAAATATTAAATCAATTTTATATAAAATCAGTTGTAAGAAAAGCTCTAGAGGAAGACCTCAAACCTAGAGGTGATATCACTACAAACATCGTAAGCTCAAAAAATAAAATTATTGAAGCTAGAATAATAGCTAAACAAGATGGTGTAATTGCTGGTTTAGAGTTTTGTAAAACAGCGTTTAAATTAATTGGGAGAGAAACTATTTTTACAAAGAAAGTTTCTGATGGAGAAAAAATAAAAAAAAATAAAGTAATTGCTAATATAAAAGCTAAAACAAAAACAATTTTAACCGCTGAGAGAACTGCTTTAAACTTTCTTAATCATGCCTCAGGTATTGCAACAATCACTAATCAATTCGTGAAAAAAATTAGTAAAAAAACAAAGATTTGTTGTACAAGAAAAACTACACCTAATTTGAGAACACTTGAAAAATATGCTGTCAAGAAAGGTGGTGGCCATAATCATAGATACAATTTAAGCGATGAAATTCTTATTAAAGATAATCATATAAGTGTATCTAATAGTCTTAGGGAATTAGTTAAGAAAGCTATTAAAACAAAAAAAATTGTTACAGTTGAAGTTGAAGATGTAAATCAACTTAAACAAATTTTAGGCTTAAAATTTAAAAGAATACTTTTTGATAATATGAAATCTTCACAATTAAAATATTGTTTAAAACTTTGTAAAAATAAATACGAAACAGAATATTCTGGAAATGCTACTTTAAATAATATTAAACAAATATCCAAAACAGGTGTGAATAGAATTTCAGTTGGTGCAATTACTCATAGCACCAGATCATTTGATACTACTTTATTATTTAGATAATTCTGCTTGTGCAGCCGCAAGTCTTGCAACAGGGACTCTAAATGGAGAACAAGAAACATAGTTTAGTCCTGTTCTAGAACAAAATTCAATACTCTTTGGATCACCACCGTGTTCGCCGCAAATACCTAACTTAATATTTTTATTTGTTTTTCTGCCTCTTGAGGAGGCTATTTCCACTAACTCACCTACTCCATTTTGATCGATGCTTACAAATGGATCTACATCAAAAATTTTATTATCAATATAATCGTTTAAAAATTTTCCTGAGTCATCTCTACTTATCCCAAAGGTTGTTTGTGTTAAATCATTTGTTCCAAAACTGAAGAAGTCAGCATGTTTTGAGATAGACTTTGCTTGTAAAGCAGCACGTGGTAATTCAATCATAGTGCCAACCATATATTCAAGTTTCGATTTGTTTTCCTTTTCTATTTCTTTCGCAATTTTATTAACTAAAGCTCTTAAAATTTTTAATTCAGACTCAGTTGAAACCAACGGTATCATGATTTCCACAAAAGCTGCTTTTACTTTTTGTTTTTTTAGTTCAACTATAGCTTCAAATATTGCTCTGCATTGCATCTCGTAAATCTCTGGAAAAGAAATACCAAGCCTACATCCTCTATGACCAAGCATAGGATTTTCTTCATGAAGTTCTGCTATTCTATCTTTAACTTCTTTCGCTGATAAGTTTAAGGATCTTGCGACTTCGTCAATATCTTTGTCAGCTTTTGGTAAAAACTCATGAAGTGGTGGATCTAATAATCTTACTGTAACAGGTAAACCTGACATAACTTTAAATATTTTTTTAAAGTCTTCTTTTTGGTGGGGTTGAAGTTTATCTAGTGCGCTATTTCTATCTTCTTTTGATTTAGATAAAATCATTTGTCTAACAGATAAAATTCTCTCTTCATCAAAAAACATATGCTCAGTTCTACATAGGCCAATACCTTCAGCTCCAAACTCTCTAGCCGTTTTACTGTCCTCCTCTGTTTCTGCATTTGTTCTTACTTTTAATTTTCTAAATTCGTCAGCCCATTTCATGATTGTGGAAAAGTATCCAGAAATTTCAGGTTGAACAGTAGGAACTAATCCTTTCATTACTTTTCCACTTCCCCCGTCTATAGTAATAATATCTCCCTCTTTAATAATTACTTCACCAGCTTTAAATTGTTTTAACTCATAATCGATTGTAATTTCACTTGAACCTGAAACACATGGTCTCCCCATTCCTCGCGCTACAACTGCAGCATGACTAGTCATGCCACCTCTTGCAGTAAGAATTCCTTTAGCTGCATGCATTCCATGAATATCCTCTGGTGAAGTTTCTAGCCTCACTAATATTGTATCTTGCATCATCCCATTTAATTTCTCTGCTTCATCAGCAGTGAAAACAACTTTACCACTTGCAGCTCCTGGGGATGCCGGTAATCCCGAAGCAATTACCTCTTTCTCAACTTTTTCGTCTAAAGTAGGATGTAGTAAAGTATCTAGAGTATTTGGATCAATTCTTTTGATTGCTTCTTTTTTTGAAATCAATTTCTCTCTAACCATATCCACTGCAATTTTAATTGCAGCTTTGGCTGTTCTTTTTCCAGATCTGGTTTGCAACATCCAAAGTTTATTATTTTCAACTGTAAACTCAATGTCTTGCATATCTTTATAATGCCTTTCTAGCTTAAGAAATACTTTTGTGAGCTCATTATAAACTTTGGGCATAGACTCTTCCATTGAAGGATCTTTAGATCCTGAATCTTTTTTTGCTTTTTTAGTGATGTATTGAGGAGTTCTAGTACCCGCTACAACATCTTCACCTTGTGCATTAATTAGAAATTCTCCAAAGAAAGAATTTTCTCCTGTCGAAGGATTTCTTGTAAAGGCAACACCTGTTGAACAATCATCACCCATATTTCCAAAAACCATAGCTTGAACGTTTACAGCTGTCCCCCAATGATCTGGAATTTGATTTAATTTTCTATAAGTTTTTGCTCTTTGGCTGTTCCAAGATAAAAATACTGCGTTTATTGCTCCTAATAATTGCTCTTTTACGTCTTGAGGAAAATTAATTTTTTTTTCTTTTTTTACTAACTCTTTAAAATTAATAATTAAGCCATCCCAATCGCTCTCATCTAAATCTGTATCTAATAAAACTCCTTTAGTTAACTTGTAATTATCAATTAGTTCCTCAAACAAATGACCCTCTACCCCCAAAACTACATTACTGTACATTTGTATAAATCTTCTATAGCTATCTTTAGCAAACCGTCCGTTAGAAGTTCTTTTTTTTAACGACTCAACTGTTCTGTCATTAAGACCAAGATTTAAAATTGTATCCATCATGCCAGGCATTGAAATTCTAGCACCTGATCTAACTGATACTAATAATGGATTTTTAAGATCACCGAATTTTTTTCGAGTTTTCTTTTCAATATTCTTAAGCTCTGACTCAATATTCTTTATTACTTTCTTGGGTAATTTTTTTTTGTTTTTATAAAATAAATCACATACTTCAGTCGTAATAGTGAATCCAGGGGGAACAGGTAAACCTAATCTTCCCATTTCACCAAGGTTTGCTCCTTTTCCACCCAAAATATTTTTTTTATTTTTTAACTTTTTGGCAGATTTATCATCAAAGCTAAATATAACTTTTGCCATTACAATCCCTCTAATTTTGAAAAATCGATAAAATTATCAAATGTATTACAGAACATTTTTAACAACTCTAATCGATTATTTTTAATATCTTGATTTTCATCATTTACTACCACATTTTCAAAAAAATTATCTGTAGTTTCTTTAGTATCTGAAAGCTTTATTAACAAGCTTTCATAGTCTTTATTATCATCTTTGACTGTAAAAGCTTTACGTATATCATTTATTTTTTCATGAAGTATTTTTTCTTCGTCTTTTCTAAATAATACAGCATCGGGTCTACCAGTAATGCCCTTTCCAACTTTATCTAAAATATTTGAAGCTCTTTTATACGAACTTATAGCATTAAGCCCAATTCCTTTATTTTTATATTTATTCATTAAAATTGTTTTTGTATAAAGTGCTAAGAAATTATCTCCAGCGTGAGAGCTAATTGATGCCTCAATGATATCAGTTTTAATATTTTTCAATTTTAATACGTTTCGCATTCTTTCCTTTATAAATTCTAAAATCTCGTGTTCTGTTTTCCCGTTTATAATTTTAACTCCTTGTTCTTGATAAAGTCTTATAGCGTAACTAATTAAATCTCTAAGTTTAAAAGATAATTTATTTTCGATAATTATTCTAAGCAATCCAATTGCAGAACGTCTTAAAGCAAAAGGATCTTTTGAACTCGTAGGCTTTTCATCAATGACAAAAAAGCCTACTAAAGTATCTATCTTATCAACAATTGAAATAGAATAGCTAAAAGGTTTTTTGGGTATTACTGAAGTAAGACCTATTGGCAAATAATGATCACTTACTGAATTTGCCACATCTTCATCAAAACCTTGTGCTAATGCAAAATATTTTCCCATCACACCTTGAAGTTCAGGATACTCTCCAACTAGGTCGGAACATAAATCGGATTTTGAAATGGAAGCAGCAACTTGAACTTTTTCTTTATTGATATTTAAGTCATCTGATAATAAGCCAGCCAACTGTCTTAGCCTTTGTGTTTTATCATAAATAGTCCCTAGTTTTTCGTAAAAAGTTACTGTTTTAAGATTTGCTATTTGTTTAATTAAATTTTTAGATCTATCTTTATCCCAGAAAAATTTAGCATCTGCTAGTCTAGCTTCAACAACTCTTCTATTTCCTTGGGTAATTAACTTTTTTTCATCTTTTTTATTTGCTACAACAAAAAAATAATTAGTTAATCGATCTCTACTATCAAAAATTGGAAAATATCTCTGATGTTTCTCAAGTGTTGAGATTATAATTTCTTTAGGTATCTCTAAATAATCTTTACTAAAACTCACATGTAGTAAATTTGGATTCTCAACAATATTAACGACTTCCTCTAAAAGTTTCAGATTTAGACTTTCTTTGTACTGTTTAGATTGAGAAAATGAACTTATTTTTTTAAGAATAATCTCCTCTCTTTCCTTATGATCTACGATTATTTTGTTAATTTTTAAAAAATTTAAGTAATCCCTAGAGTCTTTTATCTTTTTAGTTTTAACACTTAAATCTTGTTCAATAATTACCTCATCTGTAGTATCGAGATGTTCAAATTTAAACGCTAATTTTTTATTGTTGAACCTTGCAAAAATTGACCTGAGAGGCCTACCCCACATCAAATTATGGTCTGACCATTTCATTGACTTTTTCCAATTAATTGATCCTATTGCCTTTGGAATAATTTTGATTAACAAGTCTTCAACCAAAATAGATTGAGATTGTATTTTAACAAAGTAAAATTTTCCTTTATCAGTATTTTTTTCAATTAAGTCTTTCTCATTTACATTTTTTGCTCTTATGAAACCTTGTAATACTTGATCAGGAGAACCTACTTTGGGTCCTTTGATTTCTTTAGCCTCTATTTTAATTTTTTCAGTAAGATCTTTTATAAATATTGTTAGTCTTGTGGGTGAAGAGTAAACTGATAATCTCTTATAATTTATATTGTCCTCCTTAAAAGAATTTTCAATATATTGTTTTATTTGAGACCTTGCTGCTATTTGTAATTGTGGTGGAATTTCCTCGCTATATAATTCCAATAAAAGTTCTGCCATAATTTAACTTTGTGAACTTAACCATAAAGCACCGCAACCTTTTGCGAGCTCCCTAATTCTTGTAATATAGCCAGTTCTTTCCGCAACACCAACAACACCACGCGCGTCTAATAAATTAAAAATATGACTTGCTTTAAGACATTGATCATAGGCTGGCAATGAGAGTTTTTTTTCGAGTAAAGATTTACATTCTTTTTCTGTATTGTCAAAACTTTTTAATAAAGTATCAGTATCCGCAAACTCGAAGTTATAAGCAGAAAATTCTTTTTCGGATTGAAAAAAAACATCTTTATATTTCACACCATCATTATTCCAATCAAGTTCAAAAACATTATTTTTCCTTTGAACAAACATACATAGTCTCTCTAAACCGTAGGTAATTTCAACTGGAACAGGTTTACACTCTATGCCTGTCATTTGTTGAAAGTAAGTAAATTGAGTAATCTCCATTCCGTCACACCAAACTTCCCATCCCAATCCTGCTGCTCCTAAAGTTGGACTTTCCCAATCATCTTCAATAAAACGGATGTCATGATTTTTTACATCAATACCTATAGCCGCTAAGCTTTTTAAATAAAGTTGTTTAATATTTTTTGGTGATGGTTTTATAATTACTTGATATTGATAATAGTGTTGTAATCGATTTGGATTTTCACCGTACCTGCCATCTGTTGGTCTTCTTGAAGGCTGTACATACGCAGCTTTCCAAGGTTTAGGGCCAAGCGATCTTAAAGTTGTCGCTGGATGAAATGTTCCTGCCCCAACTTCTATGTCATAGGGTTGTAAAATAACACATCCATATTTACCCCAAAATTTTTGGAGACTCATAGTTAAGTCTTGAAAAGACAAAAAATTTAATTTGTCAAATTTTTTTTTTTTTACTTTTTTTTTTGCTGGCATTTATAAACCAAATTTTTGCCACATCGACTTTTCTTCAATTATGTTTGCAATTTTTTCAACTGGATCTTGAGCAGACGAAGATAATTTCTTTGCTAAAAAACCTTTTGGTTTTTCAAAAGTTTTAATAACAACCTTATCGCCAAATTTTTCTTTTAAAATTTGATCTGCATTGCCTAAGCCATCAACTAATCCAAGTTTGAGCGAGGCTTTTCCTGTCCAAAATTCTCCAGTAAAAATATTATTTTTTTCGGGATCTTTTAGCTTCGATCCTCTGCTTTTTTCTACGACTTTTATAAAATCCTCATGTAGCTCTAATTGAATATTCTTTAACCTTTTTATATCCTCTTCTTTTTCCTCTTTAAAAGGGTCAAGAGTGCTTTTGTTTTTTCCAGCAGTATAAACTCTTCTTTCAACTCCAATCTTTTGAATTAACTCTTTGAAACCAAAAGAAGCTGATATTACTCCTATGGAGCCTATTATTGAGCTAGAGTTTGCATATATTTCATCGCCGGCACAAGCAATAAAATATCCTCCCGAAGCAGCGACATCTTCTGCAAAAACAATTACTTTAGTTTTATTTTTTTCTGCAAGTTGTCTTATATAACTATAAATTAAGTGTGATTGAACTGGTGATCCTCCTGGTGAATTAATGGAAATAGCCACATGAGATATTTTTTTTACTGAAAACGCTTTCTTTAAAATATCTCTTTGATTAGCTAACTCCATGCCTTGTTTGAATCTGCCGCCTGAGCCAATTATCCCAGTTAGTCTGACATGCGGTACAACTTTTTTTTTCTTAAAAAATGAAAACATATATTTACGAAGATTATTTAAACTTATAACAGCAAAAAATTAAATTTTAATTAATAATTACGCTACTTGTAGTTGAATTATAGGTGCGTCACCACGTTTCCAATTAAAAATTTATAATTAGCTAAAAACAAATATAAATATTAACAATGGGATCAGTAATACCACTTAAAAAATCAGCGAGTTCAGCTTACTTAGAATTGAAAAATCTTCTAAGTGAAAAACTTCAGAATGTAGAGACCCTTATACTGCAAAAGCTAAAAAGTGATGTAAATCTTATTGAAAAAATGAGTAATCACCATCTTAGTTCAGGTGGAAAAAGATTAAGAGCTTTATTAACGCTAGGATCTGCAAAATTAACAGGATACAAAGAAAACGGTAGAGATGTAAATTTAGCGGCTTGCGTAGAACTAATTCATTCTGCAACATTATTGCATGATGATGTGATTGATGAAAGTAAATTAAGAAGAGGATCACAAACAACAAATTCTATTTGGGGGAATCAATCTTCAATTTTAGTTGGTGATTATTTATTAAGTAGGTGTTTCGAAATGATGGTAGAGGACGGTGATTTAGAAATTTTAAAATTGTTATCTTCTACATCTGCAAAGATTGCCCAAGGTGAGGTTATGCAACTTCAGCACAAAGGAGAGGCTGATTTATTAGAAGAAACATATCTAGATATAATTAATTTAAAAACCGCCTCACTTTTCTCAGCTGCTACTAAAACAGGCGCATGTTTATCTCAAAGCAATGAAAAAGAAAAAAAAGCATTAGAGTCATATGGAAAAAATTTAGGTTTAGCATTTCAAATTGCGGATGACGCTCTTGATTATTATGCAAAAGAAAAATTATTTGGGAAAGAAATCGGTAAAGATTTTTTTGAGGGAAAGGTAACACTGCCCTTAATTTCAATATTTCAGAAAGGCAATGATAAAGAAAAAAAATTTTTGGATGAAATAATGAAAAAAGAAAACCGAACTGATGAAGATTTTGATGAAACTCTCTCATTAATTAATAAATATAAAGCAGTTGAGGCTACATTTAAAAAAGCAGAATATTTTGTTAATGTTTCTTTTGATGCCTTGGCTATTTTTCCTGAAACTGTAGATAAACGAATTTTACAAAACTTAACAAGTTTTAGTCTTAACAGATCCTTTTAAGGATAAAGCAGTTCTTTTTCCCAACCTCCATTTTTTTTTTTATAATTTAATCTTTCGTGTATTCTACCTTCGCCATCTAACCAAAATTCTATTTCTTTAGGCAATAATCTCCATCCTGACCAGTGCGGCGGTCTAGGAACTTTTTTTTGATCGGGAAATTTTTTTTCAAATTCTTTAATTTTTTCTGTAAATGTTTCTCTTTTGTTTAAAATTTCTGATTGGGATGATGCCCACGCGCCAATTCTATTTTTATACGGGCGAGAATTATAATAATCATCTGCCTCTTTAACTGAAACTTCTTCTACTTTACCAATTACCCTTACTTGGCGTCTTAAGCTTTTCCAGTGAAAGCACATTGAGGCTTTTTTATTTTCTTTAAGCTCATTTCCTTTTTTACTATTAAAATTAGTATAAAAAACGAATCCTTTTTCGCTCAAACCCTTAAGGAGAACCATCCTAACATTAGGCTGATTATCTTTATTTGAAGTAGCAACCGCTACTGCATTAGGGTCATTAACTTCACTTTCTTCAGCTTTTGAAAACCATTTTTTAAATAATTCAATGGGATTATCTAAATCTTCAAAGATAATATCTAAACCTAGTGTATTTTTGCCATTTTTTTGATTCATAATTTGTTTAAAATAATTTATACATTATTTATTTATGTCTTTTAATACTTTTGGGAAAATTTTTAGGTTTACTACTTGGGGAGAGTCACATGGGCCAGCTATTGGGTGTGTAATTGATGGATGCCCACCAAATATCACTATATCTGAGAAGGATATTCAGAAAGATATGGACATGAGAAGACCTGGACAATCAAAGTTTACAACACAAAGAAAAGAGTCTGATAAAGCTATAATTTTATCTGGTGTTTTCGAAGGTAAAACTACCGGGACGCCTATCTCAATAATAATACATAATGAAGATAAAAGATCTAGAGATTATGAAACAATTAAAAATAAATTTAGACCTGGACATGCTGATTATACGTATTTTAAAAAATATGGTATAAGGGATTATAGAGGAGGCGGAAGACAGTCTGCTAGAGAAACCGCATGCAGAGTTGCTGCTGGAGCAGTAGCAAAATTAGTATTAAAAAAATTAATTGGTAGTAAGTTTAATGTTGTTGGAGCAGTAACACAACTAGGTTTGATGTCTTGTGATAAATCTAATTGGAAAGATAGTGAAATAAGAAAAAACCCTTTTTTCTGTCCTGATAAAAAGTCTGTAAAACTTTGGGAAAAATATCTTCTCGCTGTCAGGAAAGCAGGATCTTCATGTGGTGCAATAATTGAGTTGAGGGCGTCTGGTATTCCAGTTGGCCTTGGGGCTCCTATTTATTCAAAACTAGATACTGATATAGCCGCTGCATTAATGAGTATCAACGCAGTTAAAGGTGTCAATATTGGAGCTGGAATGAATGCAGCTTTTTTAAGTGGTGAAGAAAACTCGGATGAGATGAGCAAAGGATCTGGAAGGGTGAAATTTAAAACTAATCAAGCTGGAGGAATTTTAGGTGGAATTTCATCTGGTCAAAACATTGTGGCTTCTTTCGCGGTGAAACCTACTTCCTCAATTTTAACTAGTCGAAATACGATAGATAAAAAAGGTAAAAATACAAAAATTTCTGTCAAGGGGAGACATGATCCGTGCGTTGGTATTAGAGCAGTGCCAATTGGTGAAGCGATGATTAATTGCGTGCTATTAGATCACTATCTTTTAAATAGAGCACAATGTAGTTAATTAGAAATCTTATTTTTATTTTTAGCTAAAATTATTTTTGAATTTAATGTTTCTTCTACCTTAGTTGTTATAGACAAACTATCTAAACCTGCTAATTCATACATTTTTTCTGGAGTGTCTTGGTCTATAAAGATATCTGGCAAAATCATAGATCTAAACTTTAATCCAGTATCAAAAACACCTCTATCTGACAATAATTGCATTACATGAGATCCGAAACCTCCTATAGAACCTTCCTCTATTGTTATTAGCACTTCGTGATTAGTTGCTACCTCCATAATTAATTTTTCGTCTAACGGCTTAGCAAATCTAGCATCTATAATTGTACAATTGACTCCCTTTACTTTAAGTTTTTCTGAAGCTTTTTTACATTCCTTTAACCTTGTTCCAAAGTTCAATAAGGCTACTTTTTTCCCTTCCTGAATAATTTTTGCTTTTCCAATTTCCAAAACTTCTTTTATTGATGGTAATTGAATACCTAAACCATTTCCTCTCGGATATCTGAAAGCAGATGGTCTGTCATTTATTTCCACTGAGGTATTAATCATTTTTACAAGCTCTGCTTCATCGCTTGCAGCCATAACAACAAAATTGGGCAAAGTAGATAAATAAGTTATATCAAAAGATCCTGCATGAGTTGGTCCATCTGCTCCAACTAATCCTGCTCTATCAATTGCAAATCTTACAGGAAGTGATTGCAATGCAACATCATGTACTACTTGATCATAAGCCCTTTGAAGAAAAGTAGAATAAATAGCTGCATAAGGCTTATATCCCTCAGTTGCTAATCCTGCAGCAAATGTTACAGCATGTTGTTCAGCTATACCAACATCAAAGGTTCGATCAGGAAATTTTTTTCCAAAAAGGTTTAATCCAGTACCAGATGGCATTGCTCCTGTAATTCCAATTATTTTAGTATCTTGCTCAGCATGCTTAATCAAAGTTTCTGCGAAAACTTTTGTGTATGACGGAGTATTAGATCTTGATTTAGTTTGTTCACCAGTTGAAACATTAAATTTAGAAACTCCATGATATTTATCACCAGAATCTTCAGCTGGTTTATAGCCTTTTCCTTTTTCTGTTCTTACATGTATTAATACAGGACCTTGATGATTAGAGTTTTTCACATTCTCAAATATTCGAACCAGACTTTCAACATCATGTCCGTCAATAGGTCCAACATAATAAAATCCTAATTCACTAAATAGAGTACCTCCAGTCACTATATTTCTTAATAAATCCTCAGCTTTACCTGCTTTTTGGCTAAACCTTTTCGAAAAAGCCGATATAACCATTTTTACCGTCTCTCTAAAATTAAAATATAATTTCCCTGAAAGAAGATTAGCTAAATACTTACTCATTGCGCCAACTGGTCTTGCAATCGACATATCATTATCATTTAACACAACAATTAAATTTGACTTTAAAGCACCTGCATTATTCATAGCTTCATAGGCCATTCCAGCGCTCATTGCTCCATCACCAATTACTGCAATAACATTATTATTATTATTAGACAATTTCTTTGCTACTGCAATTCCAAGAGTTGAAGAAATAGATGTTGAGCTATGAGCTGCACCAAACGGATCGTATTCACTTTCGGTCCTTTTTGTAAATCCTGACAAACCTCCGCCTTTTCTTAAAGTCTTAATCCTATCCCTTCTTCCAGTAATAATTTTATGAGGGTAGCATTGGTGACTAACGTCCCAAACTAATTTATCTTTTGGAGTATCAAAAACATAATGTAAAGCAACTGTAAGTTCTACGACACCTAAACCAGCTCCAAGATGACCACCGGTTTCTGAAACAACTTCAATTAATTCATCTCTAAGCTCGTCAGAAATTTGTTTTAAATTTTCTTTTTTAAACTTCCTTAAATCATGAGGAAAATCAATTTGTTTGATAAGTCTAACCATTAAAAATTTCTTTCTTTAATAAAATTTATTGTCTCTATTAAATTACTGCTATTTTTTCCATGTTTTTTTAACTTAAGCAATATTTTTTTCTTTAAGTTTTCTGCATACTTGTGTGCTTTTTTACTACCTAGTAGATTAATTAAAGTCGATTTTCCTTTTTTGTTGTCTTTTTTAATTGGTTTTCCTAATAATTTTTTTGAACCCTTCAAGTCTAAAAAATCATCAGCTAGTTGAAACAAAAAACCTATTTCTTCACCAAGTTTTCCTAAAAGTTCTCTTTCTCCTCTATTTCTATTTGCAATTATGGCAACTGATTGAATACAAAAATTAAATAACTTGCCGGTTTTTTTCTTCTGCATATCAATAATTTGACTAAGTTTTTTTCTTTTGTTTTCAAATTTTAAATCTAATTCCTGTCCTCCAGCTATTCCTGTGTGGCCAGAACAGTAAGATAATAAGTTTATTATTTCATTTTTTTGTTTTGGGGATAAAAAATTTTTTTTATTAGAAATTATTTCAAAAGCCAATGTTAATAGAGAATTACCAGCCAATACTGCTGTGGCTTCACCAAATTTTTTATGTGTAGATGGTTTTCCTCTTCTTGTTAGGTCGTTATCCATACATGGTAGGTCATCGTGTATAAGAGAGTAAGAGTGAATACATTCAACTGCAGCACAAACACTTAAAAGCTTTTTCTGGTCTACTTTTAACATTTTGCCAGTATCAAAAATAATTGTAGATCTAATTTTTTTACCACCAGATATAACTCCATACTTCATTGGTGCAATTAGCAAAGATTTTTTTTGCTTTTTCAGATACTTAAGTAAAAATTTATCAATTTTTTTTGCGTTTTTTTTTAGTTTTGACTTAATGGTCATCTGGGGCCTAAAATTTTTTTTGATTTTATCTTAAAAAGACTTTCTACATGTTTATTCAAGTTTATTAATCTTTTGTACATTTCCTCAGTCTTATTTAAGTCAAAATCTTCATTTTCAAGTTTTGTTAGTATTTGATTGATTTCGTCTCTAGCCTCTTTTAAGGATTTACTTTTAATTCCAGCTGGAATATTTTCAATTTTCATAAATTAAATAATAATTACATTATGAAAAACTTCTATTCAAATATTTATTCTTTTAATTTAAGGATATTGAAAAAAACTGTTAAATATCTCAGTCAGGGTAATTTAGTAGCTATTCCAACTGAGACTGTCTATGGATTAGCAGGAAATGCCTACTCAAAAAAAGCTGTAAAAAATATTTTTAAAGTAAAAAAGAGACCAAAAAAAAATCCTTTAATTATTCATTATCATAATATTTCGGATGCCGAAAAAGATGTCATTTTTAATAAAAACTTTTTTTTGCTTTATAAAAAGTTTTGTCCAGGACCTTTAACTTTCATTTTGAAAAAAAGCAAAAATTCAAAAATTACTCCTTTTGCTACTTCAAGTTTAAAAACAGTGGCAATAAGATTTCCTAAAAATAGGATCATACGATCTGTGTTAAAATTAATTAAATTTCCACTTGCTATGCCTAGCGCTAATCTTTCATCAGGCCTTAGTCCAGTCAATGCACTAGATGTTTTCGAAGAATTTAAAAAAAAAATTAATATTATAATAGATGGTGGAAATACTAAAATTGGCATTGAGTCTACTGTTGTTGATCTTACCGGCAAACCAAAGATTTTAAGACCGGGTATAATCACTAAAAGCAAATTAAATCGTTTTTTTAAAATAGATCTTTCTAATAATAAATTCAAAATCAAATCTCCAGGTATGTTAAAAAAACATTATTCTCCGGGAATTCCAGTTATACTTAATAAAAAACCAAAATATTCCAATCATGCATATATTGTATTTGGTAAAAAATTTCAAAATTATAAAAATTATTTCAATTTGAGTAAAAAAGCCGACTTGAAAGAGGCTGCAGCTAATCTATATAAAACCATGAGAAAAATAAAAAAAATTGGATATAAAAAAATTTACGTTACTAAAATTCCCAATAAGGGACTTGGCCTTGCCATAAATGATCGTTTAAAGAGAGCTTCAAATTAATGTTTATCAAAATAAAAGATTTAACAAAAAATTACAATAATTTTTGTGCTGTTAACAAAATCAATTTTCAAATTGAAAAGAATAAAACAATAGGACTTTTAGGACCTAATGGATGCGGAAAAACTACAACTATTGGTATGATGCTTGGTCTTGTTACTCCGACTGAGGGCGAAATATTAATAGAAAACAAAAGTATAAGATCATTTAAGAGGGACGATATTTTAAAAAGATTTAATTTTGCCTCTCCTTATGTTGAATTACCAAAAAAACTAACGGTCAAACAAAATCTTGAAATTTATGGGAGGCTCTATGGTATAAAAAATCTAAATGAGAGGATGAATGAAATATCGAGTGATTTAGATATTAAAAATTTTTACGAGAGAAAAACCGGAGAACTGTCCTCCGGACAGAAAAATAGAGTCTCTTTAGCTAAATCTTTAATTAATAAACCTGAAATTCTTTTGTTAGATGAGCCCACAGCGAGTCTTGATCCTGATATAGGTGACTTTATAAGAAGTTACATTCAAGAATATAAAAAAAATAATAGAATAACAGTTTTATTGGCATCACATAATATGAGTGAAGTTGAGAGACTTTGTGACAGTGTTATCATGATGAGAAAAGGTAAAATTATAGATAGTGGTTCCTGTGAAGATTTAATAAAAAAACATGGAAGAAATAATCTAGAGGAAACGTTTTTGAAATTGGCTAGGAGTTAAGATGAATTTTAATAAAATTTATGCATTAGGTTTAAGGCATCTATATTTGATTATGAACTCTTTTCCAAGAGTATTAGATCTGATTTATTGGCCTACTGTTCAAATTTTTCTCTGGGGGTTTATTTCCAAATTTTTTACATTAAATTCGGAATACTATAACAACACTGTGGGTATAATATTAACTGCAGCAATTTTGTATGATTTTTTGTTTAGAGCTAGCATAAGTTTTAATATGATGTTTTTAGAGGAAATTTGGAGTAGAAATTTTACTAATTTATTTATCGCACCGATAAAGATAAGAGAAATTATAGCTGCTCTAACAATAACTGCTATTTTAAGAACTTTGATTGGTCTAATTCCTGCTGTTTTAATTGCAATTCCTCTATTTGGTGTATCTGTTCTTAGCTTAGGAATGCCTTTAATTTTTTTACTTTTATCTTTGTACCTTTTCGGGGTAACTTTAGGACTTCTAGTCACATCAGGTCTTCTAAGATACGGCCCATCTTTTGAAAATATTGCATGGGCAAGTTTATTTTTTTTAGCACCTCTTGGCTGTATATATTACCCGATAGATATTTTGCCTCTATCCCTACAAATAATTGCCAAAGGTCTACCTTTGGTTCACATTTTTGAGGAAATGAGAAGTATTTTAATGAATAATACTGTAAACTATTTAAATATTTTTAAGTCAATTTCTATATCAGTGATATATTTTATTTTTGGTGTTATAATTTTTTACATTTCTTATTTTGGAGCAAAAAAAAGGGGAACTCTAATTAACATGGGCGAATAACTTATGAATAGTTTAATTACCAAGATTAAAGAACAAGAGTCACCGCCAAAAGTGATAAAAAATTTATTTTCGGAAAACGAGATAAAAGAATTTTTAAAATTATATCATGACTTGCCTATAACAGTGCATAATAAAAAACAAAATGTGATAAAAAAAAGATGGTTACAGGGTTTTAATAAAAATTTAGAAAAAATATTTAATGAAAGATTAGAAAAAGAAATTGGTTCATTTAAAATGGATAACTTAAAAGACGATGAAGGAAGAGATATTTTAGGTTTAATTCAGGAAAGCTATGCTCCAATAGGTCTTCATGTTGATGGAGGTTTTGAATTAAAAAATCAAATTTATAAACAAACTTTAATCCCTTTATCATCTGTCGGTAGCACAGTAATTTTTAAGAATAGATATTACGAGGGTTCTACAAATTTTACTCAGGATCCAATAGAATTAGGAAAAAAAGATCTCAAGTATGGCCAAAATAAAAGGTCAGATATTCATTTAAAAATGTATGGAAATAAATCTTTTGATAAAAAAATTCATCAAAAGTACTTGCAACATGAGGATATTAATAATTTAAAAGGTTTGGAAGTTGAATTGATATATAAATGGGAAGTAGGTTCTATGTTAATATTTGACAGGACTCATCTACACTGCTCTTCATCAGTTATTGAGGGGAAAAAAATTGGAATTGCAACCTTTACAAAAAAGTAATTAAAAAAATGGCAATTTATGATTGTTTTCAATACTTCAATGAGGATCATATTGTTGAACTTCGGTTTAACATTTTAGATAAGTATGTAGATTATTTTGTAATATCAGAGTCAACAAAAAATCATCAGGGAAAAGAGAAAGAAATTAATTTCAAAATTGAGAATTTTCCAAAATTTAAAAATAAAATTAGATTTCTTAAGGCTAAATACGAAGATAAAATTAATTTTCAGAATCATAAAGGTGGAGAGTCAATAGTCGAACAGCACCAGAGAAATTTTTTGATTGAGGGGGTTAAAGATGCAAAACCAGACGATTTGATTATTTTGTCTGACTCAGATGAAATACCTGATCTTGAAAAACTTAAATTTATAAAAAAAGGAAAAAAATTTATTGCCTTTTCACAAAAGATGTATACATACAAACTTAATCTTCAAAATCTAGATGAAAGCAATTGGATAGGGTCAAGAATAACAAAAAAAAAGTATCTTACATCGATGCAAGATCTAAGAAATTTAAAATTTAAAAAATTTCCATTTTGGAGAATTGATAAAAGACATTTGCAAATATTAGATGGTGGCTGGCATTTTTCATACTTACAAACACCTGAAAAAATTTTAAATAAAATCAAATCATTTTCACATGGAGAGTTTAATAATGAAAATATTAATGTAGAAGAAATAGAAAAAAAAATAAATAAAAATCAGGATCTATTTGACAGAGGTTTTAAATTAAAAAAAGTTGAAATAGATAACAGTTACCCCAACTTTATTGTTAATAATAAAGCAAAATTTTCAAAATGGATAATTTGATTTATTGTGCGCCGGATAGGAGTCGAACCCATAACCTCCGGAGCCGAAATCCGGCGCTCTATCCAGTTGAAGCTACCGGCGCATAATTTGTAATTTAGATCAATTTATGAATAAAACAATAAAATTATTAGTTGCAAAACAAGATCACAACAAGCGAGTTGATTTTATTTTGTCAAAAAAGATTAATTTTATTACTCGTACTTATATAAAAAAGTTAATTGAAAATTCTCAGTTAGAAATCAATAAAAAAACTGTGAAAACCCCAGCTACCAAAATAAAAACTAATGATGAAATAGTAATAAATATAATTGAAAAAAATGAGAGTAAAATCCTACCTAATAAAATTGATTTAAACATAATATTTGAGGATGATGATTTAATAGTAATAAATAAGCCTAAAGGTTTAGTTGTTCATCCCGGCGCAGGAAATTTTGAAAATACTTTAGTGAATGCGTTAATGTTCAAATATAAGGATAATTTATCGAACATTAATGGGAAAATTCGACCAGGAATAGTTCATAGAATTGACAAAGACACAAGTGGATTATTAGTGATTGCAAAAAATAATCTTTCACATTCAAATTTGAGCAAGCAATTTAATGATCACTCTATAAAAAGAACTTATCAATGTTTAATTTGGGGAATTGTGAGGCCTTTAAATGGTAAAATTGAAACTTTAATTAGTAGAAATCCAAAAAACAGACAGCTTATGGCTGTAAGTGAGATTAAGGGCAAGACTGCAATTACAAATTATAAAACTTTAAAAGTATTTGATACTAAAGAAATTCCAAAAATAAGCTTAATTCAATGTCAATTAGAAACTGGAAGAACTCATCAGATTAGAGTTCATTTGAAATATAAAGGTGGAGCTATTTTAGGTGATCAAAAATACGGTAAAAAGAATATAAAATTTAAAAAAATTAATAAAGATTTTTATAGCATCTTGTCCAGTATTAGCGGTCAAGTTTTACACGCTCAAACTTTAGAATTTTCACATCCAACAAAAAAAAAATGGATGAGTTTTAAGTCCCCTCTTCCTGATGACTTTCAAAAAATATTAGATTTCTTAAGTAAACTTAATAGTTGAAAAAATGATATTTATATATAAATCTTCAGAATGAACGATAAAAATCAAATATCAAATTTCCCAGTTCCTACTTCAGGAGGGTTATCAGTCTACCTTGCTCAAATTAAAAAATTTCCTATGTTGGATGCTGAAGAGGAATATATGCTTGCAAAAAATTGGAAAGAAAATGGTAATTTACAATCTGCTCACAAACTTGTTACTAGTCATCTAAGATTAGTAGCTAAAATTGCTATGGGTTACCGAGGTTACGGATTGCCAGTTAATGAGCTTATTTCTGAGGGTAATATTGGTTTAATGCAAGCAGTGAAAAAATTTGATCCTGATAAAGGTTTTAGGTTAGCAACTTACGCAATGTGGTGGATAAAAGCTGCTATTCAAGAATATGTTTTAAGATCCTGGAGTTTAGTAAAAATGGGCACTACGTCCGCACAAAAAAAACTTTTTTTTAATTTAAAAAAAATAAAAAATCAAATCGCTCCTGGTCAGGAAGGTGACTTACGGGATGAACAAGTTAAGGAAATTTCAAAAAGGCTAGACGTTGACTCAGATGAAGTTGTTAATATGAATAGAAGAATGATGGGACAAGAAAAATCCCTAAATGATCCGATCAAAGTTGGTGAAACAGAAGAGTGGCAAGATTGGCTTACAGATGAAGGTTTAGATCAAGAATTATTAGTCTCCCAACAACAGGAGTATAATGACAAAAAAGAACTTCTTAATAGTGCAATGAAAATTTTGAATGATAGAGAGAAAGAGATTATTATTGCTAGAAGGTTAGCTGAAAATCCTTCAACTCTTGAAGATTTAAGTAAAAAATATAAAATTAGTAGAGAGAGAATTAGGCAAATAGAAACTAAAGCTTTTGAAAAACTTCAAAAATCAATGATCAGTGCTAGTAAATCAAAAAATCTTTTAACATCTGATTAAATGTTAAAAGGATCTTCTAGCAAAATTGTGTCATCTCTTTCGGGGCTAGTTGAAATACTTGAAATTTTCGCTCCAATGAAATCTTCTAAAGCATAAATATATTTTTTTGCATTTTCAGGCAGATCTTTCATGTGTCTAATGCCTTGTGTCTTGGTTTTCCATCCTGGAAAAGTTTTATAAACAGGTTTTATATTAAATTGATCTTCAGAGGCTGATGGTAAGTAATCTATTTTCTTTCCATGAAGTTCATATTGAACACAAATTTTGATCTCCTCCAGGTCATCTAATACATCTAATTTTGTCAAAGCTATTCCGTTAATTCCTGAAATTTTAATTGTCTGCCTTACTAAGACTCCATCAAACCAGCCACACCTTCTTTTTCTTGCTGTGACTGTTCCAAACTCTTTACCTTTTTTTCCTAAACTTTCTCCAATTTTATTTTTTAATTCAGTAGGAAAAGGCCCACTTCCAACACGAGTTGTATAAGCCTTTGTAATTCCTAATATATAATTTAATTTATCTGGGCCTAATCCTGTCCCTGTTGATGCCATTGATGGAACTGTATTTGATGACGTCACATAAGGATAAGTACCATGATCCACATCAAGTAAAATTCCTTGCGCACCTTCAAATAGAATTTTTTTTCTATTTTGAATGAATTTGTCAAGTTCTATCCAAACAGGTTTTGCATATTTTAATATCGTTGGAGCAATTTTTAAAAGCTTTTTTTTAAGTTCGTCCTTTTTATAAATTTTTTTATTTAATCCTTTTCTAATAGCATTATGATGAGCAAGAACATTTTTTAGTCTACTGTCAAGATTACTTTCAGATCTTAAGTCCATAACACGAATAGATCTTCTTCCCACTTTATCCTCATAACATGGGCCAATCCCCCGTCTTGTGGTTCCAATTTTACTTTTACCTGCACTATCTTCTCTAATTTCATCCATTTCTTGATGAAAAGGTAGAATTAAAGATGCTGATTCTGAAATCATAAAATTTTCTTCAGTCACATTAATTCCTTTTTTTTTAATCTCTTTAATCTCATCTAATAATGCCCACGGATCAATTACAACTCCATTACCTAAAATTGATATTTTTTTTTCTCTTACGATACCGGAAGGCAAAAGTCTTAATTTAAATATTTTTTTATCAATAACTAATGTATGTCCTGCGTTATGTCCTCCTTGAAAACGAACTACAACATCTGCTTCACTTGATAGCCAATCAACAATCTTTCCTTTTCCTTCATCTCCCCACTGAGAACCAACTACAATTACGTTTTTCATTATTTAAATTTTTTATTAAGTTCTATTGAGTTTATATGGTTTATAGGACCGTATCCTTTTCCGTATCTGGGACTTGATCCTATGGCGTGATTAACATATTTAATACCTAACTCACAGGATTTTATTAAAGGTTTTCCACAAGACAAGAATGTTGTAATAGCACTTGATAATGTACATCCGGTTCCATGAGTATTTCTTGTAATAATTTTTTTGTTTTTAAAAATTTTTATATCTTTTTTATTTAAAAAAACATCTTTTAAATATTTTGATCTTTGATGCCCGCCTTTTAAAAGTACATTTTTAGCTCCCATCTCTAAAAGTCTTTTAGCTGAATTAATCATATCTTCAACATTTTGTATCTTAATTTGTGTTAATTCCTCAGCCTCAGGTATATTTGGTGTAATTATATATGTTTTTTGAATTAATTTATCTTTCAGAGTTTGGATTGCTTTTTTATTTATTAATTTAGCCCCTCCTTTTGCCACCATCACTGGATCCAAGATAATTTTTTTTGTTCGTATTTTTTTTAAAGCTTTGATGACTGTAAATATAACTTGTGATGAATGAAGCATTCCTATTTTAATTGCGTCAGGTGCAATGTCTTTACATGAAAAAAGAATTTGTTTTTCAATTTCCTTATGATGAATAGGAAGAACTGATTTTACACCAGTGGTATTTTGTGAAGTAATGGCAGTTATCGCTGTCATCGCATAACCTCCTAAAGATGTGATTGTTTTAATATCGGCTTGTACTCCTGCTCCACCAGAAGAGTCTGATCCTGCAATGATTAAAATTTTAGATTTAAATTTCAATTTAATATTGATTTCTTAATTATCTTTATACATTTAGAAATTAAATTTTTGTTGTAAGACTCTGCCATAATTCTAATTTTTGGCTCTGTCCCAGATTTTCTAACTAATATTCTTCCTTTTTTTTCCATTACCTTATTAGCTAATCTTATAGCTGTTCTACACCTAAAACTATTCAAAATATTTTTATTTTTTACATCTACATTTTCTAATATTTGTGGCAATGGTTTAAAAATATTTAATAGTTTGCTTGCTTTGATCCCTTTTCTTAGAGAAAATAATACTTCTAATGCAACTAATAATCCATCTCCTGTAGTGGCAAATTTTCCCAAAATTATATGCCCCGATTGCTCTCCACCTAAATTAAAATTTAATTTTTTCATTTTTTCTTTTACATACCGATCTCCAACTTTTGCCCTAAAAAATTTTATATTCTCTTTTTTTAAAAATTGCTCTAAACCATAGTTTGACATTAATGTTCCAATTACCCCGCCTCTTAAGATTTTTTTTGATTTCCATCTTCTAGCGAGCATCGCAATAATTTGATCTCCGTTAATAATCTTTCCTTTTTCGTCACACATTATAATTCTATCGGCATCGCCATCAAACGAGATACCAACGTTTGCTCTATATTTTTTGACAAAAAATTTAATTTTTGATGGATAAGTTGAACCACATTTATGATTTATATTTAATCCATTAGGTTTTACCCCAATGGTAATGACTTTTGCACCTAATTCATTTAACAATTTTGGTGCGGCTTTGTAACAAGCTCCATTGGCGCAATCTAGAACAATTTTGGTGCCCTTTAAATTAAAATTTTTTGGAAAATTGCTTTTTAATATTTTAATATATTTATCATTACCGTCCTCTAACCGTTTTACCCTTCCGAGAAGCTTTGGGTTTGTAAGTTGTTTTGTATTTTTAGCATCAATTAGTTTTTCAATTTTCTTCTCTATCCTGTCTGATAATTTCATTCCATCTGGGCCAAATAATTTTAAACCGTTATCATGGTAAGGATTATGTGAAGCTGTAATCATAATTCCCATATTTGCTCTCATAGATTTTGTTAACATTGCTAGACCATTAGTTGGTAAAGGACCTAGTGTAAAAACATGCATGCCCCCTGAAACTAGACCTGATACAAGTGCTGGCTCTAAAGTATATCCTGATAGTCTTGTGTCTTTAGCTATGACGGCAATTTGTTTATTTTTTTTTTGATTTTTAAAATAAGTTCCAGACGCTAATCCAAATTTAAAAAATTTCTCACCAGTAATATTTCCTTGATTTACGGTTCCTCTTATCCCATCTGTACCGAAATATTTATTTTTCATTTACCAAATAGTATTTTATTAAATACTAATATCCCTTGTTTTATTTCTAATACGTTATGTACTCTAAAAATTTGGACTCCTTGAGATAACAAATACAAAACTGACGCCATTGTCCCACCTATTCTCTCTTTGCTATCATAAGTGTCTGATATTTGATTAATAAATCTTTTTCTAGATGTTCCAATCATAATTGGAAGCCCAAGACTATGAAACAAAGATATTTTAGAAATTAAAGTCAAATTATGTTTCAAAGTTTTACCAAATCCAATACCTGGATCTAAAATTATATTTCTGTCTGAAAATTTATTTTTAATATTTTCTTCAAAAAAATCATATATATCTAATAAAACATTTCTATAGTTGGGTTTTATTTGCATTGTATTTGGTGTCCCTTTCATATGATGAAGAACTTTTGATATATTATTCTTCTTAACAAAATTAATAGAATTTCGATCATGATTGAAGCCAGACACATCATTGATTAAATCAACACCGTAGCTTAAACCATGTTTCATAATATCTGATTTTCTGGTGTCCAATGATAGACATACATTTTTATACTTTTTTTTGAAACTTTTTAGGACACCTTCTACTCTTTTTAGTTCATTTTTAAAACTTATATCTTTTGAACCAGGCCTAGTGGACTCTCCACCTATATCAATTATCATTGCACCGCTTTTTATCATCTGATCAATATGTTTAAAAGATTTTACCTTATTATTAAATTTTCCTCCATCAGAAAAACTGTCTGGAGTTAAATTTAAAATTCCCATTATCGTAGGTCCGGAAAAATTAATATACTTTAAAAAATTTCTACGCTTCGATGTAATGTTTTTAATATCTAATTTAATTTTTTTTTTTTCGTTTTTATTAAGAGATCTAATATCTTTTATATCAATAAACTTACTTTTGATATTTTTTTTTTTTCTAGAAAAAATTTCAAGAGAAGTAAATGCTATTTTATTATTTCCACATAGTGGTAATCCGATTTTATTTTCAATAAGTTTTTTTGCTTGATCACCGTAAAAAAAATTACACGCTCTTGTGTAATATTTTATCATTAATTTAGATCGCAGGTTTTGGTTTTAATCCCAATGAACCAAGAGCTGAAGATGACTTGCCACCCTCGTTTTCCTCTTCTTTGAACGATCTAGTAGGCTTTATATTTTTTAGTATTAAGTCTCTGATTTCATCTCCAGACAAAGTTTCATAAATTAACAATGCTTTCGCAATTTTATGCAAGTCATCGATTTTTTCTGTGAGAACTTTTCTTGCTCTCTCATAACCTTTATCAACAATTTTCTTTACCTCTATATCAATTTTTTTAGCTGTTTCTTCAGACATATTTTGTTGTTTTGTAACAGATCTTCCTAGGAATACTTCCTCTTCATTTTCTCCATATGCAATTGTTCCTAACTCAGTGCTCATTCCATATTTTGTCACCATGTTTTTTGCCATTTTTGTTACCATATCAATATCAGAAGAGGCTCCTGACGTAACTTTGTCGTGACCAAAAATTATTTCTTCAGCTATTCTTCCTCCCATAGCAACTGCAATGTCGGCATGCATTTTTTCTCTTGTAACTGATAATTGATCTCTTTCAGGTAATCTCATTACCATGCCTAAAGCTCTTCCTCTTGGTATAATTGTTGCTTTATGTATAGGATCGGAAGCTTTTTCATTTAACGCAACAATCGCATGACCTCCTTCATGGTAAGCAGTTAATTTTTTCTCATCCTCAGACATTACCATAGACCTTCTCTCAGCTCCCATCATAACCTTGTCTTTAGCTTCCTCAATATCTGACATAGTTACGACTCTTTTATTTTTTCTTGCAGCAAGCAAAGCTGACTCATTAATTAAATTTGCAAGATCAGCTCCTGAAAAACCCGGAGTGCCTCTTGCAATAGTTCTAAGTTTCACGTCTGGGCCAGTGTTAACTTTTTTAACGTGCACTTTAAGAATTGCCTCTCTTCCGATTATATCAGGGTTTCCAACCACGACTTGTCTATCAAATCTCCCTGGTCTTAGCAGCGCTGGGTCCAAAACATCTGGTCTGTTTGTAGCAGCTATTAAAATTATACCTTCATTTGTATCGAATCCATCCATTTCCACAAGCAGTTGATTAAGAGTTTGTTCTCTTTCATCGTTTCCTCCGCCTAATCCTGCTCCTCTACTTCTTCCTACAGCATCAATCTCATCAATGAATATAATACAAGGTGAATGTTTTTTTCCTTGCTCAAACATATCCCTAACTCTAGAAGCGCCTACTCCAACAAACATTTCTACAAAGTCAGAACCAGATATAGAAAAGAAAGGAACGTTAGCTTCACCCGCTATGGCTTTTGCTAGAAGTGTTTTTCCTGTTCCTGGAGGGCCAATTAAAAGAGCTCCCTTAGGAATCTTACCTCCTAAGCGGCTAAATTTTTTTGGATCTTTTAAAAATTCAACTATCTCTTCAACTTCCTCTTTTGCCTCTTCTACACCGGCAACGTCATTAAACGTAACTTTTCCTTGAGCCTCGTTAAGTAATTTTGCTTTTGATCTGCCAAATCCCATTGCGCCACCTTTGCCTCCCTGCATTTGACGCATAAAAAATATCCAAACTCCAATTAATAAAAGCATTGGAAACCAAGAAAGCAAAATACCTAGTAGCGAAGGCATTTTATCTTCTTGTGGTGATGCAATTATACTAACACCTTTAGAAGAAAGTTTGTCAACCAATTCAGGGTAATTTGGAGAATATGTTTTAAAAGTATTCCCATTAGCTAAAACTCCGGAAATGTTATTTCCTTGAATCTGAACTTCTACAACCCTTCCAGCATCAACCTCGTTTAGAAAATTAGAGAAGGCTAGAGAGTTTTTTTCTGAATTTATTTTGTTAGGATCTTGGAACATATTAAATAGACCTACTGAAAGTAGGACAATTATGATCCACATAACTAAATTTTTTACATTCATAACTTTTAAATAATCATTAAAATTATTTTAACAACTATATTTTAAAAATAATTGAGTTGTAAATAAGACAAATTATGTCGTTTTTTTTGAGTATTTAGACACTTTTTCAACCATTAAGATTAAAAAATCTTTATTTTTGAAAAACTGACATCCACCAAGAGTTGCTTTTTTAAAACTATGTTTTTCAAGAGCACTTATTAAAAACGTTACTTTCTTAGATCGTGGATTATAGTAATTTTTCCTCAAAATCTTAATACATTTATTAATAAGTTTAATTTTTACCTCTAAATTTAAATCTATGAATTTATTGAAATCGATTAATATTTGCTTTTTTGATACTTTAACTAAATCTTTAAAAATTTCCTCGATGTACTGCTCAAGCACTTCGTTACTTGATGCTAGGTTATTTATAGATTTTAAAATTTGATCATAATTAATTCCGCTTTTCATCAAAGGTTTTTTCAAATTTCTAATTTTAGTTCTCAAAAACTTGGTATTCTTATTTGATGGGTCATTAACGAATTTTTTAAATATTTGTTTTGAAATTTTTATTAATGAATTTTTTTTCACGTCAAGTAGTGGTCTAAATAGGTCAATTTTTTTGTCTAATTTACTCAAAGGTTTCATTGCTGATAATCCTGTCAAACCGCTACCTCTTGAAAGCCTAATGAAAAATGTTTCTACCTGGTCATCTAAATTATGACCTGTAAGAATAGTTCTAATATTCTTCTTAATACAGAAAGAGCTGAGTATTGAATATCTTATTTTTCTTGCTTGACTCTGAATATTGTTTTTAATCAATAAATTATTTTTTAAAACATTTAATTTAATTTTATGTTTTTTTAATAATGCTTTTACTTGATCAGCTTCTTTAGATGAATTTGATCTAATATTATGATTAACCAAAGTATAATGAAAATTTGTTTTTCTCTCAATGCTATAAGCCTTCGACAAAGCAGCTAGTGCTAAACTATCAGGTCCGCCAGATATAGCTACTACATATGATTTTCTTTTTAACTTATCTAACTTATTTTTAAAATTTAAATATATTGATGAAAGATCTTTAGAGTCAAAAAATCTGTTTTTAAGAATTGCACTTGAATTTTTTTTGCTCATACTGAGCTTTTTGTAACACAGACTTACTTGCTTTTGGGTATTCTTTTTTAAGACCTATTATCATTTTGCAGCCTTGGTCTTTCTCCCCTAATTGAACCATGGTTATACCCAACTTTAAAAGGTTATCAGGCGCCTTTTTACTTTTTGGATAATTTTGATAACCATCTAAGTACGCTGTAGCTGCATCAGAGTATAATTGCCTTATTCTAAAAGTTTCTCCATACCAATATTGAGCACTACCAGCTAAATCATGGTCTTTGTTTTTGTTTATAAATTCTTTTAAAGCAACCTCAGCTGTTTCATAATCGCCGATTTTCATAAAACTAACCGCAAATTCATATTGTTCTTTCGCTGGCTTGTCTGGCAGTAAAGATTCTTTTGTTTCAGGTTCTTCAGAAATAACTGTTTGAGCACTCTCAATAGAATTAACTTTTTGCTGTTTGGGTAAATTTGTCATTTGGTAACCTGGGCTTGATCCAAAGTCCTGTGGTTTACTCGATCCAGGTAATGTGGGTTGATTATTTGTTGTTGTGGTCACAGTTCCATTCTCTAAATCTGAAAATCTTAATTGAGTGTCTGATTGAATCTTTGTTACTCTTGTGGATAATTTATCTAGTCTAAAATTTACCTCCTCGAATTTATTAGTAAGTTCCCTAAATTGATTTTCAATTTCATTTAATTTTAAAAGATGTTTTGTTAAAATATCTTCATTTAAACCGTCAGACTTTAAATTTGATATCGTGGTATTTGCAGCATCAGATTTTTGATAAACTGCTTTTTCTAAAGTTTTAAGATCATTGGTTATTACTTGTATTTGATCAGATATTGATTTTAGGTAAATTTCTTCTTCTTCTGCGAAAAGATTAGAGCTTATTAAAACAAATGAGAAAAAAATTAAGTGTATTTTTTTTATAACATCTCGCATTAATAATTTTTATTTATACAAAATGGCAAAAAAAAGACCCTTTAACACAATTTGTTAAAGGGTCTTAATATATCTAGTTAAATTTTTAATTAACTTTTACTGTTACAGATCTTCTGTTTTGAGACCACGAAATTGGTGATGATTTCGCGTTTACCGGTTTTTCTTTTCCGTAACTAATTACAGATAATCTTTTGCCTGAAATACCGTAAGTCATCAAATAATCTCTTGCCGCGTTTGCTCGTCTTTCACCTAACGCCAAGTTATATTCTCTTGTTCCTCTTTCATCAGCATGTCCCTCAATAACTACATTAAGATTTTTATTTTTTCTTAAAAAAGTAGCTTGTTTTCTTAATGTTGCTCTTGAGGCAGTTGTTAAAGAAGATTTGTTAGTAGCAAAAAACACTCTATCAGGAACACCAGCAGCTAAATATTCAACTGTTTCTTTTCCAGTATATACATCTCCATCTATAACGCCGGATTTTTTCGCTGTAGAACAGGCGCTAAGAAGTAGTGTAGTAAATATTACAAGTAATATGTTTTTTAAATTCGATTTTAGTGTCATTTTTTCCCCTAGGTTTATTGTGGTTATTTCAAATTATTTAAAGTCTTTCAAGTATATTTTACATAAAATTCAACCTCACTTAGATAATAATGAGGACCAAGATGGGTCTGAGGCATCAGTTTTTGTTAAAAGCCTTCTTTCATTATAGCCAGTAATATCTATAGACCATAATTTAGCAGAGAATCCCTCTCCTTTAGTACCGGATTTGGTTTCTCTATAAAAAACTAATACTCTGCCATTTGGAGACCATGAAGGCGCTTCTTGGTAATAATTTTCAGTTAAAAGTCTTTCACCAGTTCCATCGGTTCTCATTACTCCAATAAAAAATTTACCTTTATGCATTTTAGTAAAAGCAATTAAATCTCCTCTTGGCGACCAAACAGGTGTGCCATAAATACCTTTTCCAAATGTAATTCTTTTAACGTTGCTACCGTCACTTCTCATTACATAAATTTGTTGTAATCCGCTTCTATCTGAATTGAATGCAATAAATTTTCCATCTGGAGAAAATGAGGGTGAAGTGTCTATTGACGAATGTTCAGTAATTCGTTCTACTAACCTTGTTTCTAAATCCATTGTGAAAATATCTGAATTTCCATCTTTTGCGAAACTCATAATAATTTTTTTGCCGTCAGGTGAAAATCTTGGGGCAAAAGTCATACCTGGAAAATTTCCAACAACTTCCTGTGACCCTGTTTCAATGTCAAGCAAGTAAACTCTAGGCATATTTCTAAAATAAGACATATAAGTTACCATCTGATTTGTTGGATTAAATCTTGGAGTTAAAACCAACTCATTACCTAAAGTAAGGTATTTTGTATTAAAACCATCTTGATCCATAATTGCTAATTTTTTAATTCTTTGAGTTTTTGGTCCACTTTCAGAAACATAAATTATTCTGGTATCAAAATAACCTTCCTCACCAGTCAGTCTCTCATAAATTTTATCTGAAATAATATGTGCAACTCTTCTCCAGTTTGATGGGGTTGTTGTGAAAGCTAGTGCTGTCATCTCTTGAGCAGCAGCTAAATCCCAAAGTCTGAACTCTACTTTTAGTTTTTCTCCACTTATTAAAAGTTTGCCAGTAACTAAAGCTTGGGCTTTAATTAATCTCCAATCTTCAAATCTTGGTTTTAAATGTGCAATATCTGGCTTTTGAACAAAAGCGTCTTTTTTTAAAGGATTAAATAATCCAGTGTTTTTAAAATTTTTTTCGATTATTCCAGATATTTTTTCACCTAATTCCTTAACATTTAGATCTTTATAATTTTCAGATTTGATATCTACATGTAGCGGTGAAACAGCAATCGGTAATGGGTCTAAATTACCTCTTGTAATATCGACTTCTATAAGTGCTGAAGAATAATTAGTGATAAAAATATTTATTAAAAAAATGTATATTAATTTTTTCATACTAACCTTTCAGCATTTCTTCTGGATTAAAGTTCAATTGTAAATCTTTCCATTTGTCGTACCCTGTAGGTGGAACTTTTAATGGTTGACACATTCTTACAGCTCGTAGAGCGCTTTCTGCTAATACTTTATAAAATTTCTGGCCAGGTCTATTCATACGTTCGTGATCTAATATTTCAGAATTTAATATGGTGCCGTCTTGTTTTAGTTCCAATTTAATTCTTACTAATAAGTTTTGATCGTAAGGTAAACCTAAAGGGACACTCCAGCAACCAAAAATTTGGGCTCTAAGTGCATCTTCTTCCGATAATGTCAGTCCAGTCGCAAATGAATTTTTTTGATTGCTTTGAGTTATTTTTTTAATATCTTTTTTTTCAGTAGCCTCAATTTCTTTTGCTTTATCAATCAGTGCAGCAATCTGATTTGTATCGACTACTTCTTTTTTCTCAAACTCAGATGATTGTCTAATTTGGGGTTTAATTTCTTCAGGATTTTGTTTTTTTTTAATAATCTTTTTTTCTTCCTCTTTTTTGTTTGGTAAAGGAATTCTATCAGGTTTTTCTTTGGCTTTAGCAGATGGAGGCGCTTGTTCCGAAACTACTCTTTTTTCCTCCTCCTTCTTTTTTGTATCTTCAATGATTTTACGCGTTTTTGGAGCGTATGGTATCATGGTTTTATCAGAAATTTGTATTAATTCTACTGATACTATCGGAGGTAACTCCACTGGCTCCCTAAGCATAAAAGGTAAACTCAGCACTGTCAGTAAAATCATAACCGAATGAAAAGTTAAGGAGTATATTAAGCTTCTTATCATATTTCATTTTAACTTTTGTAAGGTTCTGAAATTAAAGCTACTTTAGAAAATCCCGCTCCCGATAAAGTTCCCATTATTTCTAAAACTCTTCCATAATTAATATTCTTGTCACCCCTTACATAAATTCTTGTATCTGTTCTATTTTTTGCAATAGCTAAAAGTTTAGGCACCATTTTTTGATAAGTAACTTGATGTTCTTGAATATATATCTCACCTTTAGAATTAATGCTTATTGTCAGAGGTTCTTGATCATCTGGAAGTGAGTCAGCGGCTGACTCGGGTAGGTCAACTTGTACGCCAACTGTTAATAAAGGTGCTGTCACCATAAATATAATCAGAAGAACAAGCATTACATCAACAAAAGGTGTAACATTAATTTCACTCATAGGTTCTTTTTTTGAGCGATAAAATCTAAATGCCATTTTAAATTATTGATAAAAACCTTTTAGAGAAATTTTCAATTCTTGAGAAATACTTTTGAGAATCGCTATTAAATTTATTATAAGCTACGACTGCTGGTATCGCGGCTAATAAGCCTAGTGCAGTGGCAAATAATGCTTCCGCAATTCCTGGTGCAACTATTGCCAAACTTGTGTTTCTTGAAATTGCAATAGATTGAAAAGAATTCATTATTCCCCAAACAGTTCCAAATAGTCCAATAAATGGAGCGGTAGACCCAACTGTTGCCAGAAATGTAAAATTTTTCTCTACTTTTTTCATTTCATTATCAGTAGCTATTTCCAGAATTCTTTCAACTCTTGCTGATTGAATTGCAGAAGATTGTCTTTTTGTTTTAATTAGTTCTCCCATAGCAGCTTTAAAAATTAGGGTTGCAGGATCTTTTGAATTAATTGGCAGGCTATTATTAAAACTTTCTGCTGATTTAGCTTTCCAAAACTTTTTTTCAAATTCTTCTATAGATTTGTTTATTGTTTTAAATAATTTAAATTTATCGAAAATTAAAGCCCATGAAAATATAGAGCTAAAAATTAATAATATAATTACAAACTTTACTACAAAATCTGCTCTTAAAAACAAACTCCAAAGAGAGAAGTCTGTTGACCCACCTAATCCAACAACTTGAGTTGCAATTTCTTGTTCCATAAAAGTTGATTACTTTTAGAATGTGTCATGAATTTGGCGTATTTGTCAGATAATAATGCTAATTATCTTTTAATTTGGTTTCAAAATAAAATTTTGCTATCAAAATTGCGTCTGATTTATTGACATCTCTCTTTTTGGCTAATTGACCTGATAAAGTCGGATACATTTCTATAACCTTAGTTCTGCTTGCATCTTTTGAAGAATTTATTAATTCGAAATGTTTTTTCCATTTTGATGGTCTGACGAAAAAAATTGGTAATTTTAAAGCAGCACAAACACCCTTAATAGCTCCAAAAGTTTGACCAAAATTAAACATACTAGTAACTCCTTGTCCAGGCATGGCGTTTACTTGTTCTACGACTACAATTGTCTCCTCATCTTCGTTGATATTGTCTTTAATAATATTTACTAATTGGGAGCTATTAAGTTGTCTTTTATTTTTTTTACCCTCTGCCATTACTGGCATATCGTATATATTAATTACTTTTTTATCATGCATCACCGCTATCGCGCCACTTAACCCAGGATCTATTCCAATTATTTTCATAGAATTAATTTATTATACTTGCGTTAGAATAAACATTTTGTACATCATCCAATTCTTCAAGAATACTAAAGATTTCAATCATCTTTTTACTTTGTTCATTGTTTAGTTTTACGTAGTTTAAAGCTCTCCACTCAATTTGTGAGTATAAAAATTTCTCAATTTTCTGTTCAAGTTTGCTCTTTATTTTATAAAAATCCTCTTTTTCTGTAATAATTTCATGAATGTTATTTACTTGTTTCAAGTCTTTGGCTCCTGCATTTGTAGCTATTTCAAATAGCTCTTCTTCTTTTATTTTACTTTTTTCAATATGAATTACTCCACAATTAAAAAACATATGCGATGTAGAACCAGACTCACCGAGTCTTCCTCCATTCTTTTGTAAAGCAGTTCTTATACTTGAAGCAGAACGATTTTTATTATCTGTTAAAGTCTCAATAATAAAAGCAGTATTAAATGGTCCAAAACCCTCGTATCTTAAATTTTCAAAATTTTTTTCACTACTCCCCTCTGACTTGCTAATTGCTCTACTAATATTATCTTTAGGCATATTAGCTGCTTTTGCTGCTTGAATGGCTGTTCTTAGCCTAGGGTTCATATCAGGATCTTTATCTCCAAGCTTAGCAGCAACTGTAATTTCTCTTGAAAGTTTTGAAAAGATCTTTGATCTTTCTTTGTCTGCTCTACCTTTTTTATGTTTTATTCCTGCCCAATGAGAATGACCTGCCATAACTAATTTACTAAATTTCCACCTTCTATTAATCTGTATACTTTTTTTGCTAAGCCAGTTGATATATCTGCTTCAACAATTACACCTGATATTGTCCCAGCCCCATTAGAAGGAAAATGTTTCACAGCGTCTTTTTCTTTAAAAAATTTTTTTAAAGAGTTTTCTTTATTCATGCCTATTACAGAATTATAGTCTCCACACATGCCTAAATCAGTTTGGTATGCAGTTCCTTTTTCTAATATTCTTGTATCAGCAGTTGGGACATGAGTATGCGTACCTACAACACAAGTTGATAATCCATCAAAATAATGTCCTATTGCCATTTTTTCACTCGTTATTTCTCCGTGAAAATCAATAACTAGAAAATCAACATTTTTTTTCAATTTAATTTTTGTAGAAATTTCTTTTGCAGTTAAAAAAACATCATTAGTTTTACGCATAAAAACATTTCCCATTAAATTTATAACTCCAATTTTAAATTTTTTGTCTTTTGACTCAAAAATTCCAAATCCTTTTCCTGGAGAGCCTTCAGCTAAATTAGCTGGTCTTAAAAGTCTATGTTCTTTATCAATAAACTTTGTCGTTTCTTCTTTATCCCATATGTGGTTTCCAGAAGTTATTACATCTACACCTAAAGAAAAAAACTCATCAGAAATCTCTTTGGTTATTCCTTTTCCATCATCAGCTGCATTTTCTCCATTAATAATTGTAAAATTAATTTCATTTTCGGATATAATTTTTGATAGATTTTTTTTAATTGCCAATCTACCTGACAATCCCATTGCATCTCCAAGAACTAAAATTTTCATTAAAAAATACCTTTTTCTGTAAAAATATAATCTAATTTAACATCTTCATTGTTTACCGGCAGTTTATGATATTTTTGAAAAGAAAATGCAACACCGATAGATATTATTTTACTCTTGTTTTGACAGTTTTTTTTAAGAAATTTATCATAAAAGCCTTTACCATACCCAAGTCTATTTTTAAATTTATCAAACGCTAATAATGGCACTAAAATTACGTTTGGAGTTATTGGTTTTGATTTTAATGGCTCAAGAATTCCATATTTATTTACATTAAG
>CACJWN010000011.1 GCA_902597175.1 uncultured Pelagibacteraceae bacterium
TAGGGGTTTTAAAATTAACAGTAAAATTTGGTTAAAAAATTATTTGGATGCAACAAAAAATAAAAATGTTGATTTAATTGTTGAACTTATTGGTGGAGCAGAAGGTCCAGCTAAAAAGCTAGTTTTCAATGCTTTAAAAAACAAAAAACATGTTGTGACAGCAAATAAAGCTTTGATTGCCAAATATGGAAATGAATTGGCTAAAATTGCAGAAAAAAATAATGTAAATTTAGAATTTGAAGCTTCAGTTTGCGGAGGGGTTCCTATTATTAGATCTTTAAAAGAGGGATTAATAGCAAATAAAATTCATAAAGTTTATGGAATTTTTAACGGGACATCGAATTACATTCTTTCTTCTATGGATAAAGAAAACAAATCTTTTAGTGATGTATTACTTAAAGCAAAAAAATTAGGATACGCAGAGTCAAATCCTTTATCTGACCTAAATGGTGACGATGTTTCAGCTAAATTAAAGATTTTGTCATCTCTATGTTTTAATTCATTTTTAAACAATAATATTCACGTTGAAGGAATTAAAGACGTAGATAAAGATGACATAAGTTACGCAAAAAAGCTTGGCTATAAAATTAAGTTATTAGGTTATGCGGAATTAATAGGTAAACATATTTTTCAGAGAGTTCATCCAACATTAATTAGAAAGAGTTCTTATGTTGCAAGCATAGATGGTGTTTTAAACGCAGTAATTATAGATGGAATTCCAGTAGGTCAAAGCATAATACAAGGTGAGGGCGCTGGACCAGCTGCTACAACTTCTGCATTAATCTCTGATATCTCATCTATTCTAAGAGGTAACATTAAATTTCCTTTTTCGATTTCGAATAAGGAAAGAAAAAATTTAAACTTCAGACAAATTTCAGAGCGTTATTTTTCGGCATACTTCAGATTTAATGTTGCCGATAAACCTGGAGTATTATCTAATATTACTCAAATTTTTTCGAAAAATAATGTCTCTATAAAAAGATTAGTTCAAGATCCAAATAAAAATAAAGGCTCTTCATCAATTGTAATAATAACTCATCCTTCAAAAGATAAATCCTTAAACAAAATAATAAAGATAATTAATAGAAGATCTTATGTTAAAAAAAGATCAAAATTGATAAGAATTGATGAAGAATAAATGTCAATTGATCAAAAATTTTTAAATTTATTTATTAAAGCAACCGAAAAAGCAGCTATAGGCGCGTCTAAATTTATTGGAAAAAAAGATAAAATCGGAGCAGATAAAGGCGCAGTAGATCCGATGAGAAGAGAGCTTAATAAAATCAATATGGATGGAACTATAGTTATAGGCGAAGGAGAAATGGATGATGCACCTATGCTTTATATCGGAGAAAAACTTGGAACTTTAAATGGACCTAAATTTGATATTGCGGTTGATCCTTTAGAGGGTACAAAATTTACTGCTAACAATCAGCCTAATGCGTTTTCAGTAATTGCAGTTGCCAAAAAGGGTGATTTGCTATCAGCGCCAGATACTTACATGGAAAAAATAGCAATTGGAGGAAATCTTCCTAAAAATTTATTAGATATTGATAATGGAGTTGAGAAAAATATTAAATTACTTGCAAAAGCAAAAAATAAAAAAATTTCAGAACTAAATGCTTGTGTGCTTAAAAGATCAAGACACGATCATATTGTACAAACTCTAAGTAAAATGAAAGTAAATATAAATTTTATTTCAGATGGAGATATAGCAGGCGTATTGAGTGTTATAGGTACTAACCCTAAAAATGATATTTATTATAGCACTGGCGGTGGTCCAGAAGGTGTTTTAGCCGCTTCTGCGTTATCCTGTTTCGGTGGGCAAATACAAGGAAAACTTGTTTTAAATGAGGAAGAAAAAATTAGAGCAAAAAAATTAGGAATAAAAGATTTTAAAAAAAAATATAATATCGAAGATATGATAAAAGGAGATGTAATTTTTTGCGCTACAGGTGTAACAGATGGAGATCTAACTAAAGGTGTCAAAGACTTAGGTAATGAATACGAGGTCACGACATTTGCTTTACATAAAAGTAGAAAAATTAACAAAATTATAACTAATATTTACAATAAATGATTTTAAACTCAGTAAGTAATAGAAGCTGGATTTTTAAAGAATATAATGATCAAGATGTTTTGTTTTATAAAGAAAATTATTCACTTGATGAAATAACTTCGAAATTATTATCTATAAGAAAAATTAAAAAAGAAGACGTCCAGGCTTTTTTAAGCCCATCCATCAAAAACTTTTTACCTAATCCTGAGATTATTAATGATATGGAAAAATCTGCAAAAAGAACCATGCATGCAATTAAAAATAAACATAAAGTTGGAATTTTAGGAGATTATGATGTTGATGGAGCATCTGCTACTGCCTTACTTGCAAATTTTTTTAGTAAAATAAATATCCCTCATGAAATTTATATACCGGATAGAAAAACTGAAGGGTACGGTCCGTCTATAGAGTCTATCAAAAAGTTAATTGAAAATGGGGTAAAGCTTATATTTACGGTTGATTGTGGTACACTTTCTTTCGATGCGATTGAATTTGCGTTTAGAAATAAAATAGATGTTATAATACTTGATCATCATCAATCAGAAGTAAAATTACCTAAAGCGTATTCGATAGTAAATCCAAATAGACTAGATGATAACTCAAACTTAAAATATTTATGTGCAGCTGGAGTTACATTTATGTTTTTAGTATCTTTGAATAAAGAGTTAAGATCAATTAAATGGTTTATTGAAAATCAAATTTCTGAACCAAATTTAATCGATTTTTTAGATTTAGTTGCATTAGGAACTGTGTGTGATGTAGTCCCCCTTGTTGGATTAAATAGAGCAATTGTTTCTCAAGGATTAAAAATTTTAAAATCTAAAAAAAATTTGGGCCTAAAAACGTTACTTGATATTTGTGGTGTGCAAAGCAAACCCAATGTATATCACATTGGGTACTTATTAGGACCAAGAATTAATGCTGGAGGCAGAGTTGGAAAGTCGACTCATGGAGCTAACTTACTTATTAACAAAAATCCAAGAGATGTTTTTAAATTGGCCTCAGAATTAGATATTTTTAATAAAGAGAGACAGCTTTTAGAAAAAGAGGTGCTCGATAAAATTTTATTTAAGATAGGAAATAAAATACATGACCCTGTAATAATTATTGATGGCAAGGGTTGGCATGAGGGAGTAATTGGAATAGTCGCATCTAGAATTAAAGACAAATTTAATAAACCAGTGATTATAATAACAATTAGTGATGAAGGTGTTGGAAAAGCATCTGCAAGATCTGTAGTTGGTTTTGATATTGGTTCAGCAATTATTTCAGCTACTCATGAAAAAATTCTCATTAAGGGCGGTGGTCATAAAATGGCTGGAGGATTTTCAGTAACAGTTGAAAATATTGAAAGATTTAAAAAATTTATTTTTAAAAGATATGAGAAAGAAAACATTAAATCATCAAAGATTAAATCTTTGTATTTAGATTGCGTTATAGCGCCAACTGCTTTAAATCTAGAGTTTTACAATAAAGTTAATTCACTGGCGCCTTTTGGTTCAGGTAATCCAGAGCCAAAGTTCGTTTTAGAGAATATGAAATCAGTCAATAATAAAGTTATAAAAGACAAACATATAAAATCAGTATTAGTTGGAATGGACGGATCAACTGTTAAATCTATAGCATTTAACTGCGTCGAAAATGAAATCGGAGCATATTTGCTTAAAAAAGATAAAAGATTATTTAATATTGCAGGTAAATTATCCCTAAACGAGTGGCAAGGGCAATCAAATGTGGAGTTTATTATCGATGATATTTCTGTTAATAAGACACTCAAAAATACGGTCCCATCGTCTATCGGTTAGGACAGTTGGTTTTCATCCAACAAAGAGGGGTTCGATTCCCCTTGGGACCGCCAAAGAAAATGCATAAAGTAGCAATTATAGAAAAGATTCACCAAGACGGAATAAATTTATTAAAAAATAATCCAGCGTTCGAATTTGAAATAATCGAAGATGCTTCCGAAGAAAATTTAATAAAAGTACTACCTAATTTTGATGCTTGTACACTAAGAGTTTCAAAATTAAATGAAAAAATTCTATCTAAATGTAAAAATTTAAAGGTTATATCTAGACATGGTGTTGGATATGATAATGTCGATTTAAATTATATTAAAAAAAACAAAATAACTTTATTAATAACTGCTACAGCGAATGCAGTGGCTGTAGCAGAACATGTAATTTACATGATGCTATCTATATCTAAAAGTATTAATCAATACGACCAGGAAGTTAGAATTGGAAATTTTAAAAAAAATGCATCTATTATTACTACTTTAGAACTTTTTAAAAAAGAGATTCTAATAGTCGGATTTGGAAGGATAGGTCAAAGTTTAATCAAAAGATGCAAAGGTTTCGAGATGAAAGTAAAAGTATTTGATCCTTTTGTTGATAAAGAGACTATTGAAAGATTTGGAGGACAAAAAATTGAAAATCTTGATGATGGATTAAAAATTTGTGACTATGTTTCTTTACATGTTCCGTTAAATGAAAAAACTAAAAATTTGATTGATTATTCTAAACTTAAGAATATGAAAAGAGAAGTAATTATAATCAATACTGCAAGAGGCGGAATTATCAACGAAAAAGATTTAGATAAGGCATTGAGAGAGAATATAATTTTTGGAGCAGGATTAGATGTTTTTGAAAATGAGCCTATAGATAAAACTAATCCTCTGCTATCAAATAAAAAAGTTTTATTAAGTCCACATTCAGCAACATTTACGAATGAATGTAAATCTAGAATGTCTTTAGAAACAACTAAAAATATTATTGATTTTTTTGAAAATAAGATTGATAAATCTATGATTGTAAAATTATGATAGATATAAATAGGAAATTAAAAAATTTTGGTCCATTAGAAGTTTTAGTATTAAGTTCTATTACATATGTGGTTGTAATGTTATTATGGACAGCTTCAACAAGATCAGAAGTTTTACAAAAAGCAAACGATATAAAATCAAATCATAAGTCTGTGGTTGATTTCATTAATGACGAGGTAAATAGTTGCAGCTCAAATGAAGAGGGTTCAACGTCTTGGGGTGAGAAATGCAATTCTGTTTGGAGTTCAGATAAAATTGTAAATTATGTGTTAAATAATATTGATCTAAAAAACCCATATTCAATTAAAAAACCTTTAATTCAAACCTCTCAAGATCCCAGAATTCAGGCCGAAGGTAAAGCGGGTCAATCTACAGATAAAGGTATAATTTTTGTTTCTTCAAATAACTTTGAGTCAGAGGCAGGGTCAGAATGGGTAGTTGGTACTTGTATAAAGTCACCTTGCGTAGCTGCGGGTAATAATGAATTAGTCTCTGTATACCGTTAATTTATAATTTCAAAACCACATTGTTTTGCAGTTTTACTTAAATAATTGAAACCAATTTTTGCATATTCAAATGGATTTGCTTTAGCAGGGTCTTGTTCTGCTTCTACCACAAGCCATCCTGAATAATTTTTTTTCTTCAAAGTATTTAAGAAAGGAATGTAGTCAATACATCCATCACCTGGCACAGTAAATGCCCCATCTAAAAATGCTTGTCTAAATGTTGCATCATTTCTCAGTGATTTTTCTAAAATATCTTTTCTAATGTCTTTGCAATGAACGTGGATTATTCGTTCGTAAAAATTTTCAACTATTTTAATAGAGTCACCTTGGGCAAACAACATATGGCCAGTATCTACTAATAATTTAACTGTATCCTTTGTATTTTCTATAAGTCTAGAAGTATCTTCCTCAGTTTCTATTATAGTTCCCATGTGATGATGATAAGCTAATGGCATATTTTCATCTATCATCATTTTACTAATTTCATTTATTGAATAAATAAATCTATTCCAATCATCTTTATCTAATTTAGGCCTTTTTGATAACGGTGTTATGGGATCTCCTTGGACGGAGTCTGTAACCTCAGCAAAAACCATGCAAGGGGCTTTACAATCTTTGAATAATTTAAGTTGTTTTTGCATAAGTTTAAATTCTTCTTTTGGTGATCTTTTTAATAATTGAGCTCCATACCAACCTGAACATAATTTAAGGTTTTCTTTTTGAAGTTTAGGAATAAGTTCACTTGAATTCATTGGAAATTTTCCGCCAGATTCAATTCCAGTAAAACCTGCCATACTCGCTTCTTTTAAACACTGTTCCAATGGAGTTTTTCCACCTAATTCAGGCATATCATCGTTACTCCATGCTATGGGTGCTATTCCTAATCTTATCGACATAGTTTTAAGAAAGTAATAATATTTTATATTATAAATAATTAACTTACAAAAGAATTTATGATCAATGTAGCACTTTTGGGTTTTGGTAGAATTGGGCAAATGCATGCTCAAAATATATATCTAAATAAAACGCTTAATTTGTTATATGTATACGAAAAGATTGATAAACTTAGGAAAAAAGCTAAAAAACTTTACAATTGTAAAATTGAAAAAGATCATAAAAAAATATTTTCAGACGAAAAAGTAGATATTATTTTTATTTCTAGCTCTACAAATACGCATATCAGATTTATCGAAGAGGGCATCAAATACAATAAAACTATTTTTTGTGAAAAACCTTTAGACTTAAATATAAATAAAATTGTTAAAACTTTCAAAAAAGTTAAGAAAAATAAATCGAAGATACAGATGGGGTTTAATCGAAGATTTGATCCTAGCCACCACTCAATTAAAAAAGATTTAGAAAAAGGTAAAATAGGGAGATTGGAAAAAATAATAATCACAAGTAGAGATCCAGCACCTCCTTCAAAGACTTATCTTAGATCTTCTGGAGGTATTTTCAGAGACATGATGATTCATGATTTTGATTTATGTAGATATTATTTAAATAATGATGAAATTTCCGAAATAAGTTCATCTGTAAGCTCTTTTGAAAATTTTTACAAAAAAATCAAAGATCATGAATTAGCTGCTGTTACTATGAAATCAAAGAAAGGTGTTATATGTGTAATCACAAATTCTAGACATTGTTCTTTTGGATACGATCAAAGGGTTGAGTTATTTGGAAAAAAAGGAATGCTTTTATCAGGCAATCAAAAGAGAACGGCAACAGAGATATTTAATTCAAATCAATCCCATTCACAAAAACCCTTTTTAAATTTTTTTATTGAACGATATAAAGAATCTTATAATTTGCAATTGAATGAACTAATTTCTCTTCATAAAAATAGAATAAAACCTAGATCAACTTTCAAAGATGGTTATTTAGCTTTAAAAATTGCTAATGCTGCATATCAATCTCTTAAGCAAAAAAAGGTAGTGAAATTAAAGTAAATTTTAACTACCTCTAGTTGTATGTGTTTTTTTTCCTTTTGTATTTTAACAAATTTTTTGTTTTAATTGCGCAAATTTAACAAACAAATGAGGGAAATAATCATGAAAAAAATATACTTAACTGTTGCTGCTCTAATGAGCTGGGCAATGATGTCAGTAGCTGCTCTAGCAGTAGATATTATTGTTGTGTCTCATGGACAAGCAAATGACCCTTTCTGGTCTGTTGCAAAAAATGGAGTTGATAAAGCTTGTAAAGATATGAAAGTATCTTGCAAATACACTGCTCCAGCAACGTTTGACATGGTAGAGATGGCAAAACTTATTGACAACGCTGTTTCTCAAAAGCCAAAAGGTATTGTAATAACTCTTCCAGATGCTGCCGCTTTAGGTAAATCTGTTAAAGCTGCAATATCTGCAGGTATCCCAGTAATCTCTATGAATTCAGGTTCAGACGACTACATGAAACTAGGTATTAGTGCTCACGTAGGTCAAACAGAGTTTGAAGCTGGCGTAGGTGGCGGACAAAAAATGAAAGCTGCTGGTGGTAAAAAAGCACTATGTGTTAACCACGAAGTAGGTAACGTCGCTTTAGATAGAAGATGTGCTGGTTTCAAAAAAGGCTTTGGTGGATCTGTAGACATATTAGGTACATCAAATGACCCGACTGAAATTCAAAAAGCTGTAGCTGCTAAATTAGGTGGTGGATATGACACTATTCTTACTTTAGGAGCTGGTCTAGCGGGAGAAGCTGCTCTAAAAGCTTTAGAGTCTGCTGGTAAAGTTGGAAGCGTAAAACTTGGTACATTCGATATGTCTCCAGGTATGCTTAAAGCTGCTGCTGCTGGAAAAGTTGAGTTCTTAATCGACCAACAACAGTATCTACAAGGTTATTTACCTATAGCTATCTTTTCTCAATATATGAGATATGGAACAATGCCAGCTGGTGTTGTTATGACTGGACCTGGTTTTGTTACTCCTAATAATGCGAAGGACGTAATAAAATGGGCTGCTCAAGGTTATAGATAAAAAAATATTAAAAAGTGGCCTAGTGATTATTCACTAGGCCTTTTTTTTTAAGTTTTTTATATGTCTACAAAGTCTAAAAGTATTGAAACAAAAACTGATTTCAATCAGGATGAAAGACTAAAAAAAGTTTCTAAATTAAAATTATTGTTAAATAGGCCCGAGCTTGGTGCTCTTGGTGGAGCAATACTTGTCTTTATTTTTTTTGGTATTGTTGCTGGTGATACAGGAATGTTTAGTGCTTATGGAGTATTAAATTTTCTAGACGTTTCTGCTAATCTCGGAATTATAGCAATTGCTGCTGCTATGTTAATGATAGGAGGAGAATTCGATCTATCTATTGGATCAATGATTGGATTCGCAGGCATATGTATAGCTATTCCGGCAATTTATTGGGGGTGGCCACTATGGATGAGTATTATTTTTGCATTCTCAATGGCAGTGCTAGTAGGATATTTTAATGGAATATTAGTGGTAAGAACAGGCTTGCCATCTTTTATCGTTACTCTTGCAATGCTTTTTATTTTAAGAGGAGCAACTTTAGCTATAACAAGATTGATTACTGGTCGAACTCAAGTTCCAGGCCTAAGAGTTTTAATCGAAGATGATCCTTTAGCATGGATATTTGCAACTGATACATTTAAATGGGTTTTTTCTTGGTTAGGTTCAATGAATCTGATTGCATTGAGAACAGATGGAACTCCACTCGCCACAGGAATTCCACCGTCTGTAATATGGTTCATAGCTTTAGCAATCATTACAACATGGATTCTAATGAAAACAAGATACGGGAATTGGATATTTGCATCTGGAGGAGATAAAAATGGCGCTAACAATGTTGGAGTACCAGTTGGTAGAGTAAAAATAAGTTTATTTATAGGCACTGCAGTTGCAGCAACCATTTTTGCTACTATTCAAGTTTTAGACGCTGGTTCAGCTGATACAATGCGTGGAACTTTAAAGGAGTTAGAAGCTATTGCAGCTGCAGTTGTTGGAGGCTGTTTACTAACTGGCGGTTATGGTTCAGCAATAGGTGCAGCATTTGGGGCTTTGATTTTTGGAACAGTATCAATGGGTATATTTTACACCGATGTGGATACAGACTGGTTTAAAGTCTTTTTAGGAGCAATGATGTTAATTGCGGTGATCTTTAATAATTATATAAGAAGAAAGGTAACGGAAAGTAAATAATGTCAGATTATTTAGTTCAATTTAACAACATAAGTAAATTTTTTGGAAAAGTAATAGCTCTTAAAGATGTAACTATGAAATTAAAAAAAGGTGAAATTATGTGTCTTCTTGGTGACAACGGTGCTGGTAAATCAACTTTAATCAAAACATTAGCTGGAGTACATAGGCCTGACGAAGGTGAAATTATTGTTGAGGGAAAAAAAACGATATTTGATAGTCCAAAAGATGCATTGGATATGGGCATAGCTACCGTGTATCAGGATCTAGCTTTAGTATCTTTAATGAGTGTAACAAGAAATTTTTTTATGGGAAGAGAACCAATGAAAGGTCCACCATTTTTTAAAACGTTTGATATAGAAAAAGCAAATAAAATAGCTGCCGAGAGAATGGGCCAGATAGGTATTGATGTTAGAGATCCATCTCAGGCAGTTGGGACAATGTCGGGTGGTGAAAGACAATGTTTAGCAATAAGTAGAGCTATATACTTTGGAGCAAAAGTTCTTGTTTTAGATGAGCCTACTTCTGCTCTCGGAGTGCATCAAGCTTCAGTTGTTTTAAAATATATAGTTAAAGCTGCTTCACAGGGATTGGCAGTAATTCTAATAACACATAACGTTCATCATGCCTATCCAGTTGGAAATAGTTTTACAGTATTAAATAGGGGAAAAAGTTTAGGCACATATGAAAAAAAAGATATTTCTAGAGAAAAACTTTTAAGTATGATGGCAGGTGGTGAAGAGTTAAATAAATTAGAGGTAGAGCTTCAAGAAATGAACAGGTCTTCAACTAATTAATGCAAATAGGAATCGATTTAGGAGCAACCAAAATAGAGTACGTTCTTCTAGATAATGATAATATAGAATTAAAAAGGGACAGAGTTCAAACGCCTAAAGACTACGAAAAGACAATAATTACAATAACCGAAATCGTTAAAAAATTAGAAAAAAATTCTGGAAAATTTAATGTGGGTATATGTCATCCTGGAGCAGTAGATAAAACGACGGGATTAATTAAAAATGCACATAATTCTCAGTGGTTAAATAAAAGAAATTTAATAAAAGATTTAAAATTAAAAATGGATAATAATTTTTTTTC
This sequence comes from uncultured Pelagibacteraceae bacterium, assembly GCA_902597175.1. Taxonomy (GTDB): domain Bacteria; phylum Pseudomonadota; class Alphaproteobacteria; order Pelagibacterales; family Pelagibacteraceae; genus Pelagilacustribacter. The sequence goes on from CACJWN010000011.1 coordinate 10,645, forward strand.
AGAGAATGATGCTAATTGTTTTTGTTTATCCGAGGCTTTTGATGGATCAGCTAGTCATTATGAAACGGTGTTTGGAATTATATTAGGATCAGGTTGTGGTGGTGGATTAGTAATAAATAAAAAGATAATATCTGGAGCAAATGGATTAGGAGGAGAATGGAGCTTAAATCAAATGCCACTTACAAATACACCAAACTTAAAATCTGATGAAATCTTAAGTTTTTCAAACAGAATAGAAGGTTATCTTTCTGGTAAATCAATAGAGAATAGATTTAATAAACAATTTAATGAAAAAATTTCAGCAAAAGAAGTTTTTAGAAGATATAGAAAAAAGGATTCTAGTGCCATTTTATTCATAAATGAGTATAAGGTTATTTTAGCAAGATGTTTGGTAATAATAATAACAACTCTTGATCCAGATGCTATTGTTTTTGGCGGTGGAATTTCTAATGAAATAGATTTTTTAGATCAAATTAAAAAAAAAACATCATCATTTATAAATGAACCTAATCTTAAAACAGTATTTTTAAAACCAAAATACGGAGACGCAAGTGGAGTAAGGGGTGCTGCTATTTTAAGTAGACAAAGTTTTATTTAAGTATTGAATTAATCTCTTTATTTGAAAATAGTTTTGGTTTTTCACATTTAATAGAAATTCTTTGTTTTTTATTATTTCTTGCAGATAAATGAATTGCCTCTATAATATTTAGCACGTGAAGAGATAAATTTCCGTTACATCTATGTGTTTTCTTATTTTGGATTGAATATATCATCTCCGATAATCCAACACCTCTATAATTTGCGTTAGTAGGAGATTCATTTGCTCTAGAACTTTGGCTTCTTATATTAATTTTTCCTAATAACATTTTGTTTGTTTGATGATCCTTCCATGTACTACCTAATTTTTTACTGATTAAAACCGATCCACCAAACATATTTGGATCTGGAACTATCATAGAACCATTTTCTCCGTAAAGCTCTATGTGGTTCCTAAGATGAGAAATAACATCAAAAGATAAAGTTAACCTAATTATTGTGCCATTATGAAATTTTATAGTAGAAAAGTAAGTTGTGGGACACTCCACTTTAAATTTTTTACCCTTTTTTGGTCCTATACCGATAGTTCGTTTGTTTACCCCTTTTGAGCTTATACTTGTTACTTCTTTAGCTGGACCTAATAAATTTACTAAAGCAGTTAAATAATACGGACCCATATCTATAACTGGTCCTCCTCCTTTTTTAGCAAACCAAGGCTCTGGGTTAGGATGATAGGATTGTATTCCTGGATAGGCAAATATTCCTGTACCAAACTTCACTTTACCTATTACTTTTTTGTCTAAAAGTTCTCTTGCTTTTTGATTGCCTCCACCTAAAAAAGTATCAGGAGCATTTCCTATGAAAAGTTTTTTTCTTTTTGCTATTTTTATAAGTTCCTTCCCATCTTTGAATGAAACCGCCAATGGCTTTTCAGAATAAACGTGTTTTCCATTAAGTAATGATTTTTTAGCTATTAAATAATGTGCATTAGGTATTGTTAAGTTTAGAATAACTTGAATTTCTTTATCTTTAAGTAATTCATTAACCGATGCTGAACTTATCTTATAAGTTTTCGCACACTTTTGAGCTGCAAATTTATTAATATCAGCACATTTAATTATCTTAAAATTATTGAAATATTTATGCGCCCTAAAATATGTTTCAGCTATATGACCGCAGCCAATTAGACCGACTTTATAAACTTTTCCCATTAAAAAGTTTATACACCTTTTCTCTGTTTTTTCTTCCCTTCTAGGTGTTCTTTTAGGGCTCTTTCATTTTCCTTAGTCGTTGGTATTGAAAGAGTTGGGCTTTCCCAGTATGCAGAACCTTCAAGCCATTGATATCCATCGGTATGAATACTTATAACATACGTTTTCTTTGATTTTTTTGCTCTTTTAAAAGCCTCTTCTAGTTCAGATATTGAGTTCACTTGTTCTCCCTCTGCGCCCATGCTTTTCGCATGCGACGCAAAATCAACTGGAACAAGATTAGGAGTTTTAGAACTTTTTAACAAACAGTTAAATTCTTTACCTCCTTTATACAATTGAAGCCTATTAATTACTGCATGACCACCGTTATCGCAAACTATTATAATCAATTTATTATTAGTAATTACCGAACTGTAAATATCCGAATTGTAAAGCAAATACGATCCATCTCCAACAAATGCTATAACTTCTTTATTTGGGTTTGCCATTTTTATACCCAAAGCCCCTGAAATTTCATAACTCATACAACTAAAACCCCACTCGGTTTCATGAGTATTTAATTCTCTAGGTCGCCAAACTTGTACAACTTCTCCTACTAAACCGCCTGCCGCAGTAACTGCTATATCTGATGGATCAGAATTTCTATAAATTGCACCAACTGCATGAGCATAACTAGGTAATTTTTGATTAGTAGGACCACTTTCTTTGTCTACATATTCATTCCAACTTTTTAATTCTGATTGCGCTTTTTTATTCCAGCTATCCTCTGCTTTCCAAGTTCCAAGGACTAAAGATAATTCAGACAATGAAACCTTAGCATCACCAACTACAGCTTGTCCCGAATGTTTATTTGCATCAAATCTGGCTGCATTTATAGATACTAGTTTGAAATTTGGATTTTCAAAATTTGCCCAAGAACCTGTAGTAAAATCTGCAAGCTTAGTGCCTACTGCTATAGCTAAATCTGTTTTTTTTGCCATATTATTTGCAGCTTTGCCGCCAAGACCACCTATTGGTCCTAAAAAATGAGAGTGATCTCTTTTCATAGTAGAGTAACCCATGACGGTTTGTGTTACTGGTATATTATGTTTTTTTGCAAAATCAGATAATTCATCCATTGCATCAGAGTAAAATACTCCTCCTCCTGAAATTATTATTGGATTTTTTGAGGATTTAATTACCTCCGCTGCTTTTTTTATTTGATAATCATCTGGACGTGGACGTCTTATAGAATGAACTCTTTCTTTAAAAAATTCTTCAGGATACTCGAATACCTCGCCTTGGACATCTTGACTTAATGAGATGCATGCAGGGCCACAATCAGCAGGATCAAGCATTACTTCGATCGCTTGAGGTAAGGTAGAAATTATTTGTTCCGGACGCGTAATTCTATCGAAATATCTTACAACAGGTTTAAAACCATCATTTTGTGTGATTCCAGGATTGTTGAAATGTTCAACTTGTTGCAATACAGGATCTGGCATTCTATTTGCGAATGTATCACCAGGCAAAAATAATATTGGAAGTCTATTACTCATTGCTACTGCCGCAGCTGTAATCATATTTGTGGAACCAGGGCCAACAGAACTAGTTGCAATAAATATTTGTTTTCTTCTTTTTGCTCTGGAGTAAGCTATTCCTGTGAGAGCCATATTTTGTTCATGGTGACCTCTCCATGTAGGAAGTTCTTTTTGGTTTTCTTGAAGTGCTTGTCCTAAACAAGCTACATTACCATGTCCAAAAATTCCAAATGCGCCAGGAAATAATGGTTCTTTCTTTCCTTCAATTAGAATTTTTTGTTTTGTAAGGAATTTAACTAGCGCGTGAGCACAAGTAAGTTGAATGTTTTTCATAAATTCTTTATAAGATAGTTAATTAACTTAATATATTCAATAATTATATATAATTTATGTACGAGAAATTTGGTCAGTTTATTGACGGTAAATGGCAACAATCATCTAGTGGTGAAACTTACGAAGTAATTAATCCAGCTACTGAAGAAATTATTGGTAAGGCTTCAAAAGCAAACAGTAAAGATATACAAAGAGCTCTTAAATCAGCAGAAAAAGGATTAGAAATCTGGAAAAATACATCACCTTGGGAAAGATCTAAAGTAATTAGAAAAATTTCAGACTTGATGAGAAAAAAAGTAGATATTTTATCAAAGTGGTTAACTTTAGAAGTAGGGAAACCTCTTACCGAAGGTCCGGGTGAAGTAGGCGGTGCAGCTGACATATTTGAATGGAACTCAGAGGAAACAAAAAGAATTTTTGGTGAAATAAATCAAAGTCGTTTTCCAAACACAAAAATACATGTGGTTTACCAGCCTGTAGGTGTGGTTGCTGCATTAGTTCCATGGAATTTTCCAGTTATTTTAGCATCAAGAAAGATTTCAACTGCTTTAGCTGCTGGATGTTCAGTAATAGTAAAACCTGATGTGATTACTCCAGGTAGTGTAATGGAAATAGTTGATATATGTAAAGAGGCTGGTGTTCCACCTGGTGTTGTCAATTTATTATCAGGAGATCCAGCAGCGATTTCATCAGAATTAATTCAATCAGATATAATAAAAAAAATATCTATTACTGGATCAACCAGAGTTGGAAAGCTTATTCTAAAGCAAGCTGCAGATAAAGTGCAAAGAGTAACTATGGAATTAAGTGGCCACTCTCCATTTATAGTTTTTGACGACGTTGACTTAAATAAAGTAACAGATATGGCTATAACTGCCAAATTTAGAAATAATGGCCAAGTTTGTATATCTCCAAACAGATTTTACATTCATGAGAAGAAAAAAGATGAATTTGCTGACTTGATGGTTCAAAAAACTAAAAAATTAAAAATAGGTAATGGAATGGATAAGGATACTTTACTCGGACCCTTATGTACAAAAGAGAGATTAGAGGGCGTTGAAAAATTAGTAGAAACGACTAAGAAAGAAGGCGGTAAAGTTCTCTTAGGCGGTAAAAGAGCTGCTAACTTTAACAAAGGTTATTATTACGAACCAACTATTTTTGATAATATTAAAGATAATTTTACAGTCATGAAAGAGGAACCTTTCGGTCCTATAGTTCCTATCTTATCTTTTAAAAGTTTTGATGAAGTTATGAAAAGAGCTAATGATAATGAATTAGGTCTAGCAAGTTACGTTTATACAACAGATTTAAAAAGAGCAAATCAAGCGTCAGAAAAATTAGAAACAGGTTGTGTTGCTGTAAATACACCAGTTGTAGCAGTTGCAGAGGCACCATTTGGAGGAATTAAACAAACTGGTTACGGTAGAGAAGGTGGGTCTATGGCAATTAAAGATTATTTAAATATTAAATACACTCACTTTGGCATTTCATACGAATGAGAAAGAATAGATTAAAAGAGATTTTTAAATCTGGTAAATCTGCTGTTAATGGATGGCTTCAAATACCGAATTCATTTACTGCAGAACTAATGGCAAATCAAAATTGGGACTCTTTGACTTTGGATATGCAACATGGTGTTATTGATTATCCTAATGCAGTAGGCATGCTTCAAGCGATATCAACAAGTAAAGTTGTTCCTATGGCTAGAGTAAATTGGAATGAACCAGGACAAATTATGAAAATCCTCGATGCAGGTGCTTATGGTATTATTTGTCCAATGGTAAGTAATAAAAAGGAAGCAGAAAACTTTGTAAAAGCTTGTATGTACCCACCTAATGGATATAGAAGTTATGGACCCATAAGAGGCTTAGTATATGGTGGGCCCGACTACGCTGATGAAGCTAATAATGAAATTTTAAAATTTGCTATGATCGAAACAAAAGAGTCATTAGAAAATTTAGATGAAATAATGAGAACTCCTGGTTTAGATGGAATTTATATTGGTCCTGCTGACTTAAGTTTAGCTATTGGACAAAAGCCAAGTTTTGATAAACCTGAAGGAGATCCTGTTTATGATGTTATAATGAAAATTTTGGAGCATGCCAAAAAAAACAAAATAATTGCCGGCATACAAAATGGGCAACCTGAATATGCGGAGAAAATGATCAAAAAAGGTTTCCAATTTGTTACAATAGGATCTGATCAAAGATACATGACAGCTGCTTCTAAGTCAGCCTTGAGTAAGTTAAAGAAAGATCAAAAAAAAGACACTGGTAAAGGTTATTAAGTAAAATGAAATATCATGTGTACATGCTCATTTCCCTGAGCAGAAAACCGGTAACTTACGTAGGTTATACCAATAATTTAAAGAGAAGAATCACACTTCATAATATGAGTAAAGGTGCAAAATTTACGAGAGGTAGAAAATGGAAATTAATTTATAAAGAAAAATATGGCTCAAAAAAAGAGGCAATTTCTAGAGAATATTATATAAAGAATAATAGAACATTAAGAAATAAGATAAAAAATGAAAATCTCAATACTGCTGCCTTATAAAGAAAATTTTTCTCCTGAGTATCCTGGTGCTGTATCTTTATTTGTTTACGAGACTACCAAAATTAGTAAATTTAGAAAAGATATAACAGTTTTTGGAAATACTAATTATAAAAAAATTTTCAATTTAAAATATATCAATATAGATTTAAGAAAAAATCTTTTTAGCAGTCAAACTAAAAATTATGTAAAAAAATTTATTCAACTAGAAAAAAAAAATGACTCAACTATTATAGAAATTCATAATAGACCAAGTTATATTCAAATTTTATCAAAAGAAATTAAAAAGAAAATATTAGTTTTATATTTTCATAACGATCCCTTATCAATGGATGGTTCTCAAACTATACAAGAAAGAAAAAATTTACTTAAAACCTGTTATAAAATTATATTTAATAGTTCCTGGTCAAAAAAAAGATTCTTGGAAGGTTTAGAAAATAAATTTGTAAATAGTGATAAATTATTAATTTTTCACCAATCGGCTGCGAAAGGATCAATTGATCTTATAAATAAAAAAGAAAAATGGATCACATTTGTAGGCAAACTCAACAAAGCAAAAGGTTATGATGTTTTTGCGTCCTCTATAAAAAAAGTTCTTAATCAAAATCCAAACTGGATGGCAAAAATAATTGGTGATGAAAAAAGAGAAAAGATCGCTCTTAACCATAATAGAGCTCATATTCTTGGATTTAAAAAACATAATGAAGTTCTATCAATTTTTAAAAAGACAAGCATAGCTGTTGCATGTTCTCGTTGGGAAGAACCATTTGGTAGAACTAGCTTAGAGGCTTCAGCAAATGGTTGCGCTGTAATAATAACAAATAAAGGAGGTCTACCTGAAACTGTAACTGACGCTAAAATTCTTAAAAATTTAAGTGTTAAAGAATTGACTAAAACAATTAATTTTCTTATTAAAAATGATAAAACACGAAAAAAACTTCAAAATTTATCAATTAGAAATTTTTATTTGACCCATAATTATGTTGCTACATCAATAGATAATTATAGGTCTGAAAAAATAAGTTACTTAAAAAAGATACATACAAAAAAATCTATTAAAAACTTAAGAATTTTACATATTACTAATTTTAATGAAAGGCTAGATGGCAGACTTTTTTTTAATACCGGTAGAAGAATAAACAATGGATTCATAAGACTAGGCCACAGTGTTTTAGGTTTTAGTGATAGAGATATACAAAAATATTATAAAAATATTAAAGACTTCAAAGGAGCTAAGACATTAAATGAAAAGCTTAGAAAAACTTGTTATAATTATAAACCAGATATGATTATGCTTGGACATGCCGACTTAATATCTGCTGAACAAATAGCTGAGCTAAGAAATGATTATCCTAATGTAAAGTTTGGACAATGGTTTTTAGATCCTTTGAACAAAAAGGGTCCTGATTATCATAGAAATAAAAGTCGAATTCTTGATAAAATTGAACATTTAGATGCTTCTTTTGTAACGACAAGTCCTTCCGTATTAAATTTCTTACCAAAAAATAATAATAATTTCTATATACCAAATCCAAGCGATGACTCCTTTGAAACTTTAAATAATTTTTTAAAGCCCTGTAATGTTGATGTTTTTTTTGCACTTAGCCACGGAGTGCATAGAGGTGTTCTTAAATCAGGTAAAATTGATGATAGAGTAACTTTCCTAAAAAATTTATCTGAAAAAACACCAGATGTTAAATTCGATATTTATGGGATAGATAAAATTCAACCTATTTGGGCAGATCATTATTTTAAAACGATAGCAAACGCAAAGATGGGTTTAAATTTAAGTAGAGGTGATGCAATTAAATATTATAGTAGTGACAGAATAACACAAATTGTTGGAAATGGTTTAGTTTGTTTAATTGATGAAAAAACTCAATACAGAGATTTTTTTGATAATTCAGAAATGGTTTTTTACAAAAACATAAGTGACTTATCTGAAAAAATTTTAAAAATTTCTAGAGATGAGAAATTAAGAAAATCTATTGGGAAAAAAGGTAAGAAAAAGTACATGAAATATTTTAATTCAACTTTAGTTGCTGATTTTATAATCAACAAAACCTTAGGCAGACCGGATAAAAAGAAATATTATTGGCATGATTAATGAAAAAATTTCTTATTTTCAGAACAGATAGAGTAGGGGATTTTATACTTAGCTGTATTTTAATTAAATCAATAAAAAGAAATAAACCAAACTCTGAAATTACTGTCGTATGTTCAGATCAAAATTACGAATATGTAAAGAATTATAGCTTAGTTGATAATGCTAAATTGTATCCTAAAAAATTTGTAAAAAAAATTTCTTTCTATCATTCAATGATTAAAAGCAATTATGATTGTATTCTTTCGTTGGATGGAAAAAAAAGGTCTATTTTTGCATGCGTTGTTACCAAAGCTCAGTTAAAGATCATCACAGTAACCAAAAAAATATATAAAAAAATATTTTTTAATTTAAAAGATAATATTCTTTTAATTAGTGATTTTAAATCAAGGATAGAAGAATTTAAATTTATATTAAGAAAGATAGATATAGATTATTCTGATAAAGATTTAGATATTTTTGATAATGAAAAAATAAAGTCAAATTTTGATATAATAAACAAAATACCTGAAAAATCATTTAATCAATTACATTTAGATGAGAAATGGATTACAGAAGCGTATAGGGGAAGGCGAAAATTAAGAAATTTTGAGCCTATTAATGCGTCAATAACTCAAATGTGTCGTTTTATAGAGAAGTTTGTAACAAAATCTAAAAAAGATATAGTTATATCTGCTGGAGCTGAAACAAACAGTTTAATTAATGGTGTTAAAGAAAAATTTAATAAAAATGGTGTTTTTGCTATAAATGGTAAAAAGATAATAATTTTAGATAATATATCTTTTACAGATTTAAAAATAATTATAAAAAAAGCAGAATTAATTATTGCATGTCATGGTTCTCCAGCACACATTGCTTCTTCATTTAATACTAAAATAATAGATATTTTTGATCAAAAAAATGAAGAATTTTATAAATTCTATACTAATCACCTAAGAAATTATAAATATTTATATAGAAAAGATTTTAATATTTTAGCAAAAAATATCTTACAGTTAATTTAAATTTTAAATTTTTTATTAACAAAAACAAGATCAGAGTTAACCCAATTTATTAATTTATAATTATTTTTTTTCAAAAGTTTAAAAACACTACTTTTGAGTATAAAATTTAAATTTTGATTTTGTGTTTCAATTTCTCGATTTGAAGTATTTAAGATTTCGATTACTATACAATCAATATTATATTTCTTAAACTTAAAGTTTTTTAAAGCTTCATATTCATGATTTTCTATATCTATGCTTAATAAATTAAATTTTGATTTTTTGTAAGGAGAATTCTCTATTATATCATTTAAAGTTGTTGTTTCTCTTACAATAATTTTTTTAGGTTTTGCCTTTCTTTTTTTAACTAACTTTGCATCAACTGTATTAAGAGCTGATCGTTCATGATAAAAATAATATCTAATTTTATTTTTTTTACTACTTACTAAAGCACTTATATTATAATCATTTTTTCTTAAATTATTAAATTCTTTAATAGATTTTTTATCTGCATCTATATTTATTCCTTCCCAGCCTCTTTTATGAAGTAAGTATGTATTATTATGTTTAATTGGATGGTTGCATCCTAAATCTATATAAATTCCTTTTTTCATTTTAGAAAACATTCTATCAATAATCAAATCGACGCCACTGATAGAATAAGAGATTTTGGTATACTTATTATAATAAATTTTTTTAAATATATTTTTCATTTATTTGAAATTTTATTTAATGCATTATTTTTAAACAAGTCTGCTTCTTTGATATATCTTCGCACCATGTCAACAGATTTATGACCAGTCATAGCCATGATGTTTCTTTCATTAGCTCCATATTCAGCTGTTGTTGTAGCAAAACCAGATCTAAGACTGTGACCAGCATATTTTTTTTCATCTAAACCTGCACTCAAAGCATGTTTCTTTATTATTAAAGCTACATTTTTATCTGATATGGGAAAAACTAAATCATTTTTGTTCTCAATCATCCAGTTTTTAAGATGATCAACTGGGCAATATTCTAAATATTTAAAAGAGGGGATTGCTTTAGTCATTCCCTCTCCAGATTGATCAGATTTTGATTTTTTTACAAATATTTTTACTCCTTCGTTGACAAATTCAACATCATCTCTTGTAATAGCCACAAGCTCTGATCTTCTAAACCCCCCTGAGAAACCAACTAAAATTAAAGATTTATCCCTTAATTTTTTAAATTCACTTACTTTGGACTCATTTATTACTTTAATGATTTGTTTTAAATCATTGAATAATAATGGTTTTTTTGCTTTTTGATGAACTCCTATTTGTCTTTTAATACCTAGTAAATTTTCAACTATGATTGGATGTTTCGTATCTAAATAATGACCTTTGTATCTATGCATAACATTTATAGACGCTAAACGTCTTTTTAAAGTACTGTATTTAGATTGTTTCGATAAGTATGTCATATACAGAGAGACTATCTTTGGGTCTGTAGGCATGCTTTTCATCCCATGTTTTGAACAAAATAATGCAAAGTCGTTAAAATCAGATTTATAGGCTCGAATGGTATTTTTAGCTTTCGATAGCTTCAAATTGTCTAAAGTCTCAATTTCAAGTTTTTTAATTTCAGTTGTTAAATCTTTCATAATTTCCGATAACCATTAATTATCGGAAATAATATATTAAGTGATTTTATATGTCAATAAGTATAATTTTAAAGATCATGATTAAATTTATTCTTCCAATAGCAGTATTTATTGCAGCCGTTTATGGGATTTCGTATTTCTGGACTAACTCAAGTTCAAAAGGCAAAAAAATGATAGCTTTAGGCTTAATAATAGCCCTTATAATAGGCATATCTTTAACAATTTACTTAATTTTTGACTAATGAAACTAAAAGGAACAAAATTTCAGCTAAAAGTATGGGCTTATTTGAGGAAAATACCTCGTGGATGCGTTAAAAGCTACTCTCAAGTGGCAAAAGGCATAGGAAAACCGCTTGCTGTACGTGCTGTAGCCAATGCTATAGGAAAAAACCCCCATGCACCCAAAATTCCTTGCCATAGAGTGATTAGATCCGATGGATCGCTTGGTGGCTATTCAGGCAAAGGAGGAGTTAAAACTAAGAGATTTTTGCTTCAAAAGGAGGGTATAACCCTCTAGAATTGTTATTTAGCGGGCGATCGGGTCTATTGCCCCCTATTACATTGAATTTTTTATCCACACACCAGTCGGTTGTACTTTGAAATCATTAATTGCAAAAAAGAAGCCCTCTATGGCCATTTAAACGGTATATTCCTAATATGCAAAGCTTCTGGAAATATTAAATTTGACTGCTTCTAGACTGCTCTAAAACACACTATTTTAAATGATTTATTGGTATATTCATTTCAAGTTTAATTAATTTTATATGTAAAATACAATTTTAAAACATTTTTAAAGATATTTTTGTTTTTTCTTCTTAAATAAGGTAAATTTTTCACTATATTACTCAAAATTTCTTTATATATATAAATAATATTTACCTATTTATTAATATTATACTTTAATTAATTTACGTAAACTACTGTATTTATTGAAAATATTTAAGACTTAAATAAACCACAATAGGAATTGTTACGAATGACATTAACGTGGAAGTAACTATAACGCTAGCAATACTATCGACTACCCTTTTCTCTGAATACATCGATCCAACCAAGTACGTTAGAATAGCACTAGGCATTGCAGATTGAATCAAAAGCACTCCAGCAGCCAATCCAGAAAGGTTTAAATATTTAATTAAAGAAAATCCAATTACAGGACCAATTACAATTCTAATAACACTTAAAACAGATGCATTTAACCATGAAACAACTTTTAGCTTTGTTAATGCTATGCCTAAGGACATAAGAACTAGAAATATTGTAGCGTAAGTTAATAAAAACGTAGTATTTACTACAAAACCAGGAACCTCCCAATCAAAATATAAAACTAATACAGCCCCTATTATCCCGTAAATAGGCATATTAGTAATTAATATTTTCAATGAAAAACTTTTTTTTGCTAAAAGAACCCCCAAAGTGAAGTGAAGCAAGATAATTACTGATGCAATTGCTGAAGCAATACCTAAACCTTCTGTACCATATGCAAATAAACAAATAGGAATACCCATATTACCGGTATTTGGTAATATTAATGGAGGAAGTTCACTTACTACGTCCTTTTTCATTAAGGCAAGAACAATTACGCCTATTACAGCAAAACCTCCGATTATGATTAAAGCATAAATAAAATATTCTATGAAAATTTCCAAAGTTACACCAGTAGAAGTAATGGTGTAAAAAATCATTGCAGGTGTACCGACATTACCAGCTAATGTAGTTATAAAATCAGTATTAAAATTAGGATCTTTTTTTCCAAGGTAATAGCCAATACCAATAACAAAAAATACCGGAAGTATGACGTCTATTAGCTTGATATAGAGTTCCATTAAACTCTTACATCAGATTTCTGAGGTTTTCTCAACTTATTAGTATTATAATTTATAGCGGTTTCAAACTCCATTAAACGCTTATGTATAGATCTTAATTCAGTAATTCTTGTCCAATTATATAAAAATACAGAAAACGCATCTTTAACCTCTCCAAATGCGTTTACTACTTGCATCATCACACCCAAAGTGAACGCTGCTGTAAACAATCCTGGAGCCATTATTAAGAAAGGAACTATTACAAACAATTGTCTATACCAAATGGCCCAAAGATCGAAATAACCATAGTGTAAAAATAATTTATGATAATTAAATTTAATACCAGTAAATAACTGTAAAATAGTTGGAGCTTGAACATAATTCTTTCTATCATCTTCACCATAAACCAATTCTTTTCTGAATGCTGCTTCAACTTTTTGATTATTATATTCAAGACCGGGTAATTTAATACCAACTAACCAACTTATTATTATTCCTCCTAAACTAAGAGTAAGAGCAACCCACACTAAAGATCCAGATACATTGTCTAAAAAAGGTACTGTAACATTAGATGAGAGAACCCACAAAATTGGAATGAAGGCAATTAATGTCATTATTGCTTTAACAACCTGTAACCCAATAGACTCAACTATTTTAGCAAAGTTCATACAATCTTCTTGAATTCTTTGAGAAGATCCCTCTACCTTCGCTTCAGTTGCTCTCCAATAAGGCATATAAGAAAATGTCATGGCCTCTCGCCATCTAAATGCCCATAATCTTGTGAACCAATTAGTAAAAGCAAATAGAGTGACGTAGGGTAAAGCTATATATAAAAATCTTTTTATTGAGTCCCAAAATTCAGATATCTCACGTTTCTCCGCTGTTTGAAGAATATCATAAAAATCCTTGTACCAGCTATTAAATAAAACATCCAAATAGGTTTGTAAAACAAGCAAAGTAATAATAAAAAATCCTCCACCGTAAGACCAATAGAACCACTTCTTATCTTTAAAAAAACTTCTCCACATATTTAATCTTTAAGAAAATTATCTGCGTATGATTTTATCACAAATTTTTTTTTATTTGGTTCAATAATATTGTAAGATATATTATTTTTTTCAGCATACTCTACTGCTTTTTCTTTTGAGGGAAATTTTAAGATAACTTCCTCAAGAGTGTCCGAAGAGGTTTCCCATCCCATAAGAGGGTTAATTGAGGGATCTTTTGTTATGAATTCTAATACCCAATGTTTAAGTTTCCCCCTACCCGATTGCATTGCGGTTTTTGCAGGAATATATATTTTTGCTTTTTTCATATAATTCAATGGTCGGGGCGGCAGGATTTGAACCTGCGACCCTCTGGTCCCAAACCAGATGCGCTACCAGGCTGCGCTACGCCCCGAACGTCTGTTTTATAGGTTAATTAAGTGATTTTGGCAATTGAAAGATAGCCTCGATAGAAGTAAATAATATCAATGATCCAGTACATTACAAAACCCTTTAAATATTTTTTTAAGCTAGAAGCTGCTTCAGGATTAGTTCTTTTATTTGCTGCGATACTAGCCCTTATTATCAGTAACGGTAATTTAAGTGAGTATTATTTTTCTACTCTGGAAAAATACATTATTCTTGGTACTAAAGAATTCGGACTTAAGCTAAGTGTTCTTCATTGGATAAATGATGTCTTAATGGCTATATTTTTCTTTTTTGTTTCCCTTGAAATTAAAAGAGAATTTATTCAAGGCGAATTATCAAATCCGAAGCAAGCTATGTTACCAATTATAGGAGCTGTTGGTGGAATGGCTGTGCCTGCATTATTTTATATCGTTATAAATTATTCTGATAGCACTACTTTAAATGGCTGGGCTATTCCTTCTGCTACGGATATTGCGTTTTCATTAGGAGTTTTATCTTTATTAGGAAAAAGAGTGCCTATATCTTTAAAAGTTTTTTTAACTGCTTTAGCCATAATTGATGATTTAGGTGCAATAGTCATAATAGCTTTTTTTTACTCTGGTAACATTGAAATTAAATATTTAATTTTAATGCTATTTTCATTAATTGTTTTAATATGTCTTAATAAATTTCGAATAAGAAGTTTTATCCCATTTCTAATAATTGGAATTTTTTTATGGGACTTTACTCATCAGTCAGGAATACATGCTACTATTGCTGGAGTTTTATTAGCACTAACAATTCCTCATAATACAAAAAATAGTAAACAATCTATGTTGCTTAAATTAGAGCATGCACTATCACCATATGTTGCTTTTGGCATAATGCCAATTTTTGCATTTGCCAACGCAGGTGTTTCTCTTGAGGGTTTAACTTTTGCAACACTATTAAATCCAGTCCCACTAGGGATTGTTTTAGGTTTATTTTTTGGAAAACAAATCGGCGTATTCGCTCTCTCATATATTTCTGTTAAACTTAAATTAGCAGATAAACCCACAGGTTCAACTTGGACAGCTTTTTATGCTGTATCGATTTTAACAGGTATTGGTTTTACAATGAGTTTATTTGTTGGAAACTTAGCTTTTGCAAATAATTTAGAATATATGGATGGAGTAAAAATTGGCGTTTTAACTGGTTCACTACTTTCAACATTATTTGGATATTTCTTATTGCTTTTTGCATCAAAGAAAAATGATTAACGAAGATGTTTTTAAATTAGCCTCTAACACTGCCAATGTTGGTCTAAAAAATAGGTACTCTCATAAGTCATCTCTTAAAAATACGAGCTGTGGTGACAAAATAACTGTTGAAATAATCGCAGATGAGAAAAAGATTCATTCAATGAAATATGAAACTGAGTCTTGCTTGTATTGTGAAGCTTCAGCAAGTCTACTATCTCAAAGAATAAAGAATATGAATCTAAAAGATTTTAAGAAAGATTTAATTATATTAAAAAAGATATCTAATCAAAAAAATATTACGTTCCCTAAAAAATTCTCTGATTTTAAAAAATTGCTTAATAGCGACAATTTAAATAGATTTAAATGTATATTTTTGCCAATCGATGCAGTATTAAAAGCATTAAAATTATGAAAAAAATATTAATTATTTTATTTATGTTTAGTTTTTTTTCAAAAGTTATAGCTGGGAATAATGGTACTGCTTATGATTATGAGTTTAATAGCATAGATGGAGACTTAATCAAACTAAGCCAGTATAGAGGAAAAGTAATTGTAGTAGTGAATGTTGCGAGCAGATGTGGTTACACACCTCAATATGAAGATCTTCAAAAATTGTGGTCTGAATATAAAAGTAAAGATTTAGTTATTTTAGGAATTCCTACTAATAACTTTAGACAAGAACCTGGTAATAATAAAGAAATTAAAAACTTTTGTGAAACAAATTTTGGAATTACTTTTCCAATGACAGAAAAGATTAATGTAATAGGAAATAATGCACATCCATTTTATAAATGGGCAAAAAAAAACTATGGTATTGGAGCGATACCGAAGTGGAATTTCCATAAAATTATTATTGGAAAAGATGGAAAAGTCGCAGAAACATTCTCCTCTATAACAAATCCATCATCTAAAAAATTCATCAAAGTAATCGAAAACTTGATTTAACTGGTAAAACTTAATCCATCATACGCAGGAATTATATTTTTTGGTAACTTTTTTTTTAATTTAAAGTAATCTAAATCTGTATGTAAATTAGTTAGTATAGCTTTTTTAGGTTTGGTTATATTTATTAAATTTAAAGCTTCATCCAGATTAAAGTGAGATGGATGCTTATCAATTTTAAGACAATCTAATACTAAATAATTAAGATTTTTGAGATGCTTTATATTTTTCAAAGATACGTTATTACAATCACTTATATACGCAATTTTATCTATCACATAACCAGTTGATTTTATTAATCCATGAGTAACTTGAAAAGGTTTAATGACTAATTTTGCATTATTTTTTTGTATAGAAAAACTTTTATCTATTATATTTGCTTTCATAATCGGCTTATACCCTTGTTCCTCAAAGAAACAAAATCTGTAAGTTTTTTTTAAAGCTTTGATCGTTCTTCGACTGCCATATATAGGTATCTTTGATTTATTTTTCCAATAAAATGGTCTCATTTCAAATATACCAGCTGTTTGATCTGCGTGTTCATGAGTGTAAATAATTGCGTCAAGATTTTTAATTTTATTTTTTAAAAATTGATATTTTACATCTGGTGAAGTATCTATACACACAGATAAATTTCCTTTTTTAATATGAGCACAACATCTAGTCCTTAAATTTTTTGGGCTTTGTTTAAGATTTCCACTGTAATTAGTTATCCATGGAGATCCAAGTGAACTTCCACAGCCTAAAATTGTAAATTTACTTTTCAATTTAATTTACCAAATAAATTGAAAAAATTATTAGATGTAATTTTTGAAAATTGATCGAATGATATATTTTTGATTTTAGATAAAAATTTTACTGTATGTATTATATAACTTGGATCATTTGGTTTACCTCTTAAAGGAACGGGAGCAAGATATGGAGCGTCAGTTTCAACTAATATTTTTTCGTTTGGTATATCTCTGAAAGTATTGGCCAAATCTTGGGATTTATTGAATGTAACAACTCCGCTAGCAGAAATATAAGCTCCTAGATCTAATAATTTAAAAGCGAATTCCCTTGTTCCGGTAAAACAATGTATAAGGATTTTATTCTCTTTTTTTTGGGAATATTTTTTCAATATTTGTAAAGTTTCTTTTTCTGCTGATCTTGTGTGAACTATAAGCGGAAGATTTTTTTCTTGTGCAGCTGATATGTGTTCCTCAAAAGAATTAATTTGATATTTCTTTTCAGAATGATTGTAATAAAAATCTAATCCTGTTTCACCAACACCAATAATTTTTTTGTTACGATTGACTTTATTAATTATGTCAGCACTTTTAATATGTTGATGTGACTTAGCTTCATGAGGGTGAATTCCATAAGTACCGTAAACACTTTTATAATTATCTACTATCTTAAGTATTTGCTCGAAACTTTTATCTTCTGTCGATATAGTAAGCATGTATTTAATACCACCTTTATTTGCCCTATTAATTGTTTCGTTTAAATTATTAGACATAGGTTCGTAGGTCAGATGGCAATGTGAATCAATTATCATTTTCAATCTTTTTAAACAAAATATCTAAATTTTTTAATTCTAAATTATAGTCAACAATGTCATTTTTTTTAATATTTTCAATTGAGATATCCTTATCAGATAAATTAATTGTATCTAAAACTTTTTTAGTAGAAACCGGTATAATTGGGTTTAAAAGAATAGAAATATTTTTTATTTGTTCAGAAATTGTATAAAGTATTGCATTCATCCTTTCGGGATTTTTCGTTTTTAAAGCCCAGGGTTCAGAGTCATTAAAATACTTGTTTGCTTCAAACGAAAAATTTACTACCATTTTAATATATTCATTTAGATTTTGATTATTTATATAATCAATAAGTTTAGGAAGATTATTCTTAATATTTTGGATTAATTTAATATCACTTTCGCTTAATTTGCTCTTTTTTGGTATTTTGTTATTACAATTTTTTTTTATGAAAGAAAAAACTCTTTGACATAAATTGCCATAATTATTTGCTAAATCATTGTTTATACAATTTTTAAGATTTTCCATTGAAATACTTCCGTCATTTCCTAAAGAAACTTCTTTTATTAAGTAATATCTTAGCTGATCAATTCCATAATCTTTAATTACTTTAATTGGATCTAAAATATTTCCAAGAGATTTAGACATTTTTTTATCATCAGAAAGAATCCATCCGTGTCCAAAGACTCGTTTTGGTAATGGTAGTTTTGCTGCAAGCAAAAAAGCTGGCCAGTATACCGCATGAAATCTCAAAATATCTTTACCAATTATGTGAACATCAGCAGGCCAAAAAGATTTATATTTATCATCAGCAATATTCGGAAAATCAAGTGCACTCAAATAATTAGTTAGTGCATCCAACCAAACATAAATGATATGATTTTTATTTCCAGGAACTGGTATTCCCCATGAAAAAGATGTTCGGCTTATTGATAGATCCTTTAATCCTTTCTCGACAAACTTCACTACTTCATTTTTTCTTGATTTTGGTAAAATAAAATCTTCATTTTTTTTATAATGTTCTAATAATCTACTTTGAAATGCAGATAATTTAAAAAAGTAAGACTCTTCTTCTACCCATTCAACTGGTGATCCAGAACTTTTAGATATTTTTTTTCCATTTTTTTCCTCAATCTCATCTTTATCATAATAAGCTTCATCAGAGACTGAATACCATCCACTGTATTTATCTAGATAAATATCACCTGACTTAGTTAATCTATTCCATATTTCATTTACTGACTTAAAATGTCTAGGTTCGGTAGTTCTTATAAAATCATTATTTGATAAATTTAGTATTTTTGTTAATGATCGAAAAGTTTCAGAAATTTCATCACAAAAGTTTTTTGGGTCTTTTTTATTTTTATCTGCTTCTTTCTGAATTTTCTGACCATGTTCATCGGTTCCGGTTAAAAATAAAACCTTATAACCCTCCAATCTTTTAAATCTTGCAAATATATCTGCTACTATACTGGAATATGCGTGACCCATATGAGGTTTTCCAGACGGATAATATATAGGTGTTGTGATATAATAATTTTTATTCATTAAAAAATCTATTTTCTATAGATCTAAGCAATGTACCCTGACTCAAGTTGAATACAAAAAAATCATTAATATTATTTAGTAAAAATTTTCTATCCTCAATAAATTTCATTTTAGTCATATTTTGATTTTCTTTTTTTATTTTTAAGTAATATTCTGAACAAAATAATAATAAGTCCTTAAAAAACAAATTTTTACTTTTTTTATAAAGATCTAAAATAGTTTTAAAAGTTTTTAAAATATTTTCTTTTATATTTATGCTATTTTCGTTTAAAATAATGTTAAATTTTAAAAAATTACCCGGGCTAATCATAATTTTATCTTGGTCAATAATAATATCTTGATTATGTGTTTGCATTAAATAGTTTGTAATCTTATTTATTTGATTAAAATTTAAAGTAATTTTAAATTCTAAACATCGTGATTTGAGAGTATCAATCAAAGGCATTGTTCTATTATTAATCAATAGGAAATAATCATTTTCATTTGGTTCCTCAATAATCTTAAGCAAAGCATTAATTGAATTTGTATTAAAGGTTTCTACTTCGTCTAATATAATGAAGCGTTTGTCGTTTAAAAGTGGCTTTTTTTGTAATTTGTTTTTAAGAATACGTATTGATTCAATATTTACATTTTTAAAATCATTACTTTCTAAGTAAATTACATTTGAAATTAGATTTTTAGATAAATTATCAAAAAACATATTTTTATTAACAATTTTTTTTTCTAATAAATTATAATTTTCTTTATCAAAATAGCTTATAACTAAATGATTTATCAAAGTGAATTTACCAATACCTTTTTTTCCAGAAAGCAATATTACTTTTGGCAACTTTTGATTTGAAAGTAATTTTGAAAGTCTATCAAATTCTAAATCTAAACCATAAAGCTGAGTCGAATGTCTTGGATTTATATTTTCGAATAACATTATTTTATTTTAAGGTATTTAGAAGTTATATTAAATATCTTGTTTTCTAGTGAATTATCATTTTTTGATGAGTCTAAAATAAAATAATGTTTTTTGCCTTTTGCAATTTTAATAAAAGATTTCTGTACCTTAGAATAAAATGATTGTGAAAAGTTATCATATCTATTTCTGGTTTTTCTTTTTACCAATCTTTTTTTTGAAGATTTAGAAGATACTTTTAGGATAAATGTAATATTAGGTTTTAAACCATTTAATATGCTTTTATGAATATTATTTACGAAATTTAAACTTATTTTTTTTCCGTAAACTTGGTAGGCTAAAGTTGAATCAACAAATCTGTCACAAATTACTACTTTTTTTTTTTGTAATGCAGGAAATATCTTGTTTTTAACATGCTCATTTCGCGCAGCTAGATAAAGCAACGTGTCTGTATACTTATCAAATTTATCTTTTGAAGATTTATTAAAGTAATCTTTAAGAATAAGATTTCTAATCATCTCAGCACTTTTAGTGCCTCCTGGTTCTCTAGTTAATATTGAAGGTATCTTTTTTTTTTTTAAAAATCTAAATAATTTTTTACTCTGATAAGACTTCCCGCACCCCTCGACACCCTCAAATACAATCAAAAAAGGTTTCTTTTTATACATCACCCCAAATCAAATAATTAATAGAGGCAAGAAGACTTTTAAAAAAATTCACCTTTTTTAAATTTTCAGCAGCATATAGTGGCAGGCTCTTAATAAGTTTATCTTTAATCAATATTTCAAGCTGTGCAATTTGATCTCCTTTCTGAATAGGTGCAACAATCGGACCATCATATCTTAAAGCTATTTTTAAATTTCGAATATCTTTTTTGTTTATTGTAATATAGTAATCCTCTTTCGTAGTAGCCTGAACTTTTTCTTTTTTACCTAACCAAGTATTTAACTCGAAAAGAGATTTATCCTTCTCTGACACTTTATAAGTATTAGAATTTCTAAATCCCCAGTTCAAAAGTTTTAAAGATTCAGAACTTCTCAATTTTTTAGTAGGAAAACCTGAAACAACTGCGATCAGCCTTCTATCATTCTTCTTCATTGAACTAGCTAAAGAATATTTTTCCACACCTAAATATCCAGTTTTTACACCATCAACACCAACATTTTTATAAAGTAATGGATTTCTATTTCCCTGTTTTATAGGATCACCACCTGTTCTATCCCATGTAAAAGTTTTTTCTTTAAATAATTCATAATAAATTGGATAATTTTCAATTAAATATTTTGACATTATTGCTATATCTCTGACAGTCGAAACATTGTCTGGATCATTAATACCAGACGAATTAGTAAAATTAGATGACGTCATACCAATTTCGATGGCTTTCTCATTCATCATTTCAGCAAATTGTTCCTCTGATCCTGCAATACCTTCAGCTAGAGCTACACAAGCATCATTGCCAGAGGCAATTATGATACCTTTTAATAAATCTTCAACAGAAACTTGATCGTTTACCATAATAAACATCGAGGAGTAACCGCTTTGAGATAGTCTCCAAGCTTTTTCAGATACTACAAACATGTCATCTAAAGATAATTTGTTTTTTTTCAAAAGATCGAATGCAATTATAGAAGTCATTATCTTTGTCATCGAAGCTGGGTAAATTTGAGTATCAGGGTCAAACTCATATAAAATTTCATCTGAGTGAAAATCAATTAATATTGCTGTTCTAGCGTCAACGCTAGGATTAGAATATACCGAGACAGTTAATTTTAAGTAGAAAATTAAAAATAATAAATATTTTTTCATTTTTTGTTTATTGTTATATCTAAATCTTCAAACCCAAAATTCATTAATTTAGTGTAATCATTTTTAACTAAGTTTATACTATTATAAGGACCTGATAATAAATTTATTTTTTTATTACTTTTTTGTACTATTTTCAATTTATTTTTATCATAATTGGGTATTTCTGATAAAATTCTTTCCTTCGAATAAATCGCTGCGTCTTTTGAATAAAATGAAGCAATTTGTATATAAATTTTACTTTCAGTTTTTTTCTTTATTATATTCTTGTTTTTTGAAATATTAGATATTTTTACAGAAGTAACTGGTGCATTAGTTGAAATTTTTTTCTCTTCATTAAAAATTTTTGCCTTTTTAGCCACAAATGATTTATTTTTTTTTATTTCAGTGATTTCAATTAAGGGTAATTTTTTATCTAAATTAATCTCATTAGCTACGGAATTAGATATTGAGACTTTATAAAAATCTGGATATTTGCCACTAATTGAATTTTTTAAAATTAAATAATCTTTTGTTTCTGAATTAATAATTTTCATCAATGTATTTGGTCTTAAATACTTATTAAATGCTCTTTGTTTTGAGTTATCATTTACTGACTTAGAAGATTTTTCTTTGGTTTTTTCCTCTTCCGTAATGTAGGCAAAGCCTTTTGAATAATAAGGCTCTCTCTTGTCAAGTTTTGTATAATTTGAACTACAAGAAAAAAGTAAAAGAGATAGAATGATTATTTTAAATTTCATTTTTTAAATTTTCTTTCAAAGTACAAACTGCAAGTGCAAATCTAAGAGATCTATTCCACGTTAAAATCTTCTCATAATTATCAAATATAATATACGCAGGTGCATACGTTTCTGCACCTGGGATAATATCTTTATCAGGAATTATGATTGCAGAGAGTAAATCGTTTTTAAGATTTAATTCGTCAAAATTATCTATATATTTTTTAAAAAAATTTACTTTTTTTTTGTTAACTATATTTCTTGCTGAAGAATTAAGATACTTTTTTGGAATATTATCCTTTAAATCTATTTTAAAAAAACACGGTTGATTTTTTTTCCAACCAATTCTCTTTAAATAATTCGCTGCAGATGCAAATGAATCCTCAGTTTTTTTTAATTCGATCGTGCTGTTTTTGTTATAATCAATTGCAAAATCCATTATTGTTCTAGGCATAAATTGAAAATTACCAAATGCTCCAGCCCAAGAACCATAAAGAATTTCTTTTTTAACAATGCCTTTATCTACAAGGTTAAGTAAAATAATTAATTCTTTTGTAAAAAATTCACTTCTTCTTTTATCAAAACTTAATGTGGCCAATGATGAGACAATATCCATTTTTCCTAAATATTTTCCAAAGTTCGTTTCTATTCCCATTAAGGCAAGCAATAACTCTTTTTCAATATCAAATTCATTTTCAATTTTATCTATTATTTTTTTTTCTTTTTTATATAACCTACTACCCTCTAAAATCTTTTTCCTTGATGATCTTTTTTTTATGTAAGTAAAAGTATCCTCATAAAATTCTGGTTGATATCTATCGTATTCTATGACTTTAGGTAGAAATATTGCATTATCCATTACATCATCTACCACCTTTTTTGATATTCCGTCTGAAACAGCTCTCGCTTTAAAATCTATTAACCAAGTATTAAACTCATTTTTGACAGCATTAGCATTAAAAATTAAAAAAAAATTAAATGATAAAATAAATATAATTATTTTTGGCATTTTACTGATTATCATAATTGTTATTTTTAAACTAGTATAGGAAACTTATTACATAATCATTGTTATTTAGTGGCTTTGATAGTAATAAGTATTGTATTTACGATCAGGAGAGGTGGCTGAGCGGTTGAAAGCACTGGTCTTGAAAACCAGCAACGGGGCAACTCGTTCGTGGGTTCGAATCCCACCCTCTCCGCCATTATATTTTAAAATTTTTAAAAATTTCAGAAATTTTATTTTTATCTATCTGTTTTTTAACCTTATCGAAGTTATAAAAATTATAGATAATTTCATCTTCGAACTCCAAGAATTTTTCTAATTGCCTCAGTTGTTCATCGTTAAAGGAATTAAGATATTTTTTGACAAATTTTGTTAATAAAATATCCATTTCTTTTGTTCCCCTATAAGAAGCTCTGTATAAAAGTTTTTTTTTAAAAATTTCTAATTCTTCAGACATTAAAATATAATATATATTATTTAATGAGATTTCTCAAAAAAGAAACAATTTTCCAAGATATTACAAAATTAAAAGGTGTAGGTTCTGTTTTATCAAAATATCTAAAGAAAAAAAGAATTGAAAAAATAAAAGATATAATTTTTAACTTGCCTTATTCTGAGAC
>CACJWN010000012.1 GCA_902597175.1 uncultured Pelagibacteraceae bacterium
AATTTTTTGTATTTTTTTTGCTTGTGTCGCTTTAAGCATAAGAAGCCTTTCTTCAACAGAACCAAATTACAGAATAGCGCTGTATTTCTCACTTTTAAGTATGATCGTGGGATTATTAACTTTACCATTTGGATGGGTAATGCCAAATAAATTTGAATTTTTTCTTTTAATTTTTACAGGACTTGTTGGCTCGGTAGCTAATATACTTTTAACTGTTTCATTAAGGTATGCAGAAGCTTCACTAGTAACTCCAACTAAATATTTAAATTTAGTTTTCGCGATTTTATTAGGTTATTTTATATGGAGTGAAATACCAAAACTCTTAACACTAGTTGGTGCTGGATTAATAATTATAAGTTCTGTGATTATTTTTATGAGGGAGTCTGAACTTAAAAAGAAGGTAGTAAGTTCTAGACCGTGAGAAATTATCCAAGTTATTGGTTAAAAGCTATTAAGATTTTATCAAGAAAAGATAAGGTTTTAAAAAATCTCATACTCAAATATAATGATAAGTTCTTAACAACTAGAAAAGATGTCTTTTATTCTCTTTGCAAAAGTATAGTTGGTCAACAAATAAGTGTTTCGGCAGCAAATTCAGTATTCAAAAAGTTTCAGATGAAATCCAAAAAAATTAATCCTATTAATGTATCTAAGTTGTCTTTATCTCAACTGAAATCATGTGGTTTAAGTAGACAAAAAGCTTTGGGTATAAAAGAACTGTCAATTAAATTTGTTAAAAAAGAATTTGATCCAAAATTGATTAATAAAATGAGTGATGAAGATGCTATAATTTATTTGTCAAATCTCAGACAGATCGGAAGGTGGAGTGCTGAAATGATATTATTATTCACATATAATCGATCAAATATATGGCCGTTGCAGGATATCGGTCTTTTAAGAGCAATTTCCAATAATTATAAAAAGAAATATTATCCTCCTAAAAGTTTTTTGAATAAACTTTATAAAAAATTTACTCCCTATTGTTCAGTTGCCACATGGTACCTTTGGCGTAGTATTGATGATGAACCAATTCAGTATTAAGTTCCTTCAACTGTTTGGTGTTGTCGGTCTGCAAAACCCTTAAGAATCGAATGCGCAGCTTGATATTCTTTTGAGTTATAAAAGTTATTCGCCTCATCATAGGACGGGAACTCAATTATAACTGTTCTTGGAGATTTATCCCCTTCATTAGATGTGGATCTACCACCCCTTATTAAAAATTTACCTTTATATTTTTCAACTGCTGCTCTAGCTTTGGCTGCATATTCCCTCAACTTTTCTTCGTTATTTATATTTTTATAAACACACACAACATATCCTTTCATTTACAACTCCTTTAAAATAAATTAGCTTTCTTCATGGCAGATAAACTTATCATTGATTGGAAAGAGTACAATCAAATCGTAGAGAAACTAGCCATACAAATTCATAAAAGTGGCTTCAAGCCAAATTTACTCATCGGAATTATGAGGGGCGGCGCTCCGATCATTGATGTATTAAGTCGTGTGTTTAAACTAAAATGTGCTTATTTAGCAGTAGAGTCCTATTCTGGTGAGGGCGTGGAAGATCAACAAGGAGATTTAGTTTTTTCAAGAGAAATGAGTTCAACTGTTCAAGAAATGAGTGGAAATATTCTATTATGTGATGATTTATCTGATACTGGAATTACATTAAACAAAAGTATCGATTGGTTAAAAAAATATCCACCTTTGAAAGGGAAAATAAAAGAAATTAAAACAGCTGTCTTATGGAAGAAAAAAGACTCTACTTTTGAACCTGATTTTTGCGCACAAAGATTAAACAGCAATCCCTGGATTGTCCAACCGTTTGAGCATTATGAAGAGATTAAGGTTGAGGACTTAATAGAGAAACATCTGAAGAATTAAGGGCCAGAGTTATCTGGCCCTAAACTTTTAAGCTACGTAAAAACTTACTACGCTGAATACCGCAATTACCCAAATAGCCGGCGAAGTTTTCCCAAATTTACCAGTAAAGATTTGAATTAATGCATAAGAGATGAATGCAAGAGCGATACCATTACTAATACTGTATGTTAAAGGCATAGTTATCATAGCCACAACTGCTGGCCCAGACTCAGCTATATCATTCCACTCAATATCTGTAATGTTTCTAACAAACAAAATCGCTACGTATAATAATGCTGCTCCATCTATTTCTTTCGGAAGACTTGTAGCTAAAGGTGAAAAAAATAAACAAGCTAAAAACAAAACTCCAATTACCAACGAAGTCATTCCTGTTCTACCACCTGCTTTTACACCAGCACCTGACTCAACATAACTTGTTACTGTTGTTGTACCCATCACGGCACCTGCAACTGTTCCAACACTATCAGATAGCATGGCTTTATTTATATCTTGCACTTTACCTTTTTTATCTACTTTGCCTGCTACGTTAGCAACAGATGTTAACGTTCCAGCTGTATCAAAAAAGTCGATAAACAATAAAGTAAAGACTATTGAGGCCATACCTGCTGTGAGGGCAGCTTTGAGATCAAACTCAAACAGGTAGGTCATTGGTGGAATAGATCCAACCACTCCGTTAAACTTCGCCAGACCTGTAGCCCAAGCAATAATACTAAATAGCAGAATTCCTATTATAATATTTCCTCTTATTTTCATTTTTTCTAACACAATCATAAAAACAAAAGCCAAACATCCTAGAAGGACTAGAGGATTTTTAATATCACCGAGAGTTACAAGTGTAACAGGATGATCTCCTACTACTCCCATAATCTCAAGACCGATAATTGCTAAAAACAATCCTATTCCCGCTCCTATTCCAAGTTTTAAACTTTTAGGTATCGAATTGATTAACCAAGCTCTTAAAGGAGTTAATGAAATTGCTAAAAAAATTACTCCAGCAACTAAAACTGCACCTAATGCTGCTTGAGGTGTATAACCCATTCCTGCTACTACTCCATAAGCAACAAAAGCGTTAATACCCATTCCAGGCGCCAGACCTATTGGCCACGTACGTCCATGGAACGCCATTATAAAACAAGCAACTGCTGTTGCTAAAATTGTTGCAGTGAAAACCGCACCAAAATCAAAAAAACCTTTTTCTGTTCCAGCAAATTCACCAGATAAGATAAAAGGATTTAAAAACATTATGTAAGCCATTGTAAGAAAAGTCGTTACTCCGGCGATTACCTCTGTTTTAAAATTTGTTTTATGTTTTCTATATTCAAAATATTTATCCATCATAAAATTAAACCTCCGTTCAAAGTTTATTACTCTATATATTTACCAAAATCTTAAATAAATCAGGCATAGCTGCTGAGATTCAACCAATAGTAAATATATCTGTTTATAACTTTTCGTTATAAAATAGGGCTTAGGATGAAAAATTTATTTTTTGCAATTTTATACACATTATTAATAATTTCTTTAGGCGGTTGTAAAACAGTTTCAAAAAAAATTGAGGATACGACAGAAAAAGAAAAACAAAAATTAAGTAAATGGTTGAATAAACCTGAGGAAGATCTCAAAAGTTTTTATGGTCAACCAGATAAAATTGAGTTTTTAAAAACTAGAAATAGGAATTACGTTTATATAACTGAAAAATATAAGATTAAGTGTGAACGTAAGTTTGAAGTAAATCCAAGAAATATTGTAGTTGGTTTTAGTAGTAAAAACTGCTTTTAATTACCTGCGGAGTAAAACTCCGCAAGTAAGGTAAACTTATTTTATTTCAATAAGTCTTTTTTTCTTTATTTCAGGGATGATTTTTTCACAAGAAATAGTTAGCAAGCCATCTTTTAGCTCAGCACCGTTCACTTTTACATCATCTGCGATTGTGAACGATCTAGCAAAAGATCTTTGCGATATTCCTCGATGAATAACTTCATCGCCATCTTTTTCTTCACTTCTTTTAACGTCTTTTGTCTTTACAGTTAAAAGATTATCTTCATATTCAACTTCAACATCATTTTTATTAAAGCCAGCAACTGCTACTTCAATAGCATACTTATCTTTGCCTGCTTTTCGGATGTTGTATGGCGGGTAATTATTTTGAACTACTCTACCATTCCCTAACATAGACTCAAACTGATCGAACATATCATCGAAGCCTACGCTAAAAGGTCTAAGTGAATTAAAGATCGATAGATCCTTACTTGTCATTTATCCTCCTTTGTTAGCAAGGTTTTACGTCAGTCCCATTTGGCAACCGACATGATGTATGTGGGAATTATATTTATTTTTTCAAGGTTTTTATTTTAAAATTTTTGCAGATTTTAAAATAAATGAATATTCTTCAGCTAACTCTGTGATCGCATTGTCACGGCCAGACATTCCTCCATGACCTGCTGCTTCCATTTTACATTTTAATAATTGATTATTATTATCAGTTTTTAAATCTCTCAACTTTGCAATATATTTAACTGGTTCGGAGTAAAGAACTCGATTGTCAAACAAAGATGTAGTTACAAGCATCGGCGGGTAATCTTTTTTCTTAATATTATTATACGGTGAATAAGACAGAATATATTCAAAGTACTCTTTACTTTTAATTGGATTTCCCCACATTTCCCATTCACCTGGAGTTAAAGGCAATTTGTCATTTAACATAGTAGTCATAGTATCTACGAAAGGTACTAACAAAAGCATTCCAAAAAATAAATCTGGAGACAAGTTAGCTACTGCTCCACCTGTAAGACCTCCAGCTGATCCACCGTAAAAACAAATTCCACCTTTATAAGTATATCTTTGTTCTATTAAATGATTTGCACATGCTATATAATCTAGAAAAGTATTTTTCTTTAATTTTTTTTTACCTTCCGTGTGCCAGCTATCGCCAAGGTCACCTCCACCTCTAATATGAGCTATTGCAAAAGTAATTCCTCTATCTACAAGACAAAATCTTGAGGCACTAAATGAACAATTAACCGAATGTTTATAAGCTCCGTAGCTGTAGAGTAATACTTTTGATTTTCCATCTTGTTTTGAGTCTTTCAATCTTACTAAACTAATTGGAACCATACGACCATCATGTGATCGAGCTTTAATTCTTTCCACCACATATTTACTAGGATCGTGGCCAGATGGAATTTCTGTTTCTTTAACTAATTTTTTTTCTTTAGTGACGATATCATACTCATAAACTCTTCCTGGAGTTGCCATACTCTCCCAACCAACTCTTATCATTGTAGTATTTGTATCTCTTTGCATTAAAGAAATACCAGGAACACCTATTGGCTCATCTGAAATTTTTATTTCTTCTTCTTTGTTAGTATTAATATTTCTTACAAAAAGTTTTGGTATAGCATCAGATTTTTCTGATCTAAGGATATAATCATCTAAAAATTCAAACCCACCGATAACAGTTTCTTTTTTAGCGGGGATAAAAACCTCCAATTTATCTATCTGATCAGTCTTACATCTGAGTACCTTATAATCTCTAGCTCCCTCATTGGTATGAACATAAAAATAACCCCGCCAAGAGTCTATAGAATAACGAACATCATTTTTTCTTTTTTTAAAAAGAGTAGGATTAATTTCTTTAGCATCAGTAGGAAAAAAATATTCTTCAGTTGTGATGTGATCAGAAGTGCTAATTATAAAATATTTTTCATCGGAGGTAATACCTATGCCACAAGTAAAAGTTTCATCTTTTTCCTCAAAAATAAGCTGATCTTGATCGGAGGAAGTTCCGATTACATGTTTGAATATTTGTCTTGGTCTATGATATTTATCCAATTTTGAATAAAAAAAACTTTTATTATCCAACGCCCAGGTGACGCTTCCACTTGTATTTTCAATTACATCTTTTTGATTTTTTCCTGTTCTAAGATCTCTCAAATAAATTGTGTAATATTCTGATCCTTTTAAATCTAGAGAATAAGAAATAAAATTATCACAATAGGAGGTACTCACAGTTCCAACCCCAAAATATTCAGAACCAGATTTCTTCTTCTCCAAATCACCATCAAAAAATACTTCCTCAGGTTTTGAACCATCAATGAGTTGCCTCATTCTCTTACCGTAATTACCCTTAGCTTCTGTTTTAGCCCAGTAATAATATTTTTTATCTTTATATTTTAATCCAGTATCATCTAATTTAATTTTTCCTTTAATTTCGTTAAATAAATTTTTCTGTAAATTCTTAACATCTGTAAAGTAGTCTTCAGTTATTTTGTTGTTAGCTTCTATGTAATCCTTGACCTCAGAATTCAATTTTTTTGGATCCTTCAAAACTTCAAGGATATTTGGCTGATCAACCCATGAATAATCATCTTCTAGTGGGATCCCGTGATAATTTTTCGTAGTCTTTATTTTCTTAAGTTTTGGTATATTCATAGTTAGAAATTATATGAATTTGTTTTTGTTGGGAATTATCATTTTCGTCGTAATCTACCTTTTTCTAAATTGGTTCGCTAGGGCAAGTTCAAAAAAGATAGCTACTAATATAAAAAAAATCGCAGTTTATATATCACTAATTCTAGCTGTTCTATTTACAATCGGTGGCAAATTCATCTTTAGTCTTCCTATGTGGCTAATCTTGCTTTCTGGACTAAAAATAAAAGGATTTACGGCACTGCAATTTTATCAGTTGTATAGATTAATGCAGTTTATGAAAAACAATTCTGGAAGATTTTCTCAAGGACAGTTTGGTCAAACTCAAGGTTCATCAAGTCTTACATCTGAAGAGGCTTATAAATTATTAGGTCTTAAAAGAGGAGCAAGTAAGGAAGAAGTGTTAAAAGCTGCTAATCAATTACAAAAAAAAATTCACCCTGACATGAACCGTAATGTGGATAGTTCCAGATTGAGTCAGTTAGTAAATGAAGCTAAAGAAAAAATAATTAAAACTGATTTTAGTTAGATAAAAGTTCAACACATTTATTATAAACTTTATTAAAAGAAATCTTATTTGCACCTAGAGTATCGTGAGTTGTTGTTTCCTCAGTCTCACCCTCTGGAATTATTACATTAATATTTTCAGAGTATTTTCCGTAAGCAAGAACCGGGCTATCCATAAACAAAGCTACAGTTTTTAAATTAAGAGCCGCACTAATGTGCATAAACCCAGTATCATTTCCACAATACAAATTACAATTAGCTATTACAGGCAACATCTCATTTATCTTCAAATTATTTAAAGAAATACAATTCGATCCAATATTAGAGTTTAATATTTCATCAATCAATTGTTGATCATTTTTTCCAGCCGCTAAATAAAATTTCGAGGGATATTTTTCATTTATTTTTTCGATTAACTTAATAAAATTTTTAATTCCCCAACGCTTTGTTGGTCCAGATGCGCTTACTCCTAATACAATATTTTTATGATTTTGAGATATATCTTTTTTTGCCTTTAGAATTTTTTCTTCACTAATTAAAAGCTTTGGTTGTGTTGATACAATTTTACTTAGTTCATTCTCAGTAAAAATTTTTGCAGTATTAACTACATGTTGTCCTTTTTTTTTAAATAAAGGATATTGAGCTATTTTTTTTATACCCGCAATTTTACAAATTAAAAAATATCTTATCGAACTATTAAAGATGAATACTTTATCAAATTTTTTTTCTTTCATATCTTTTACTAATTTAAAAAAACCATTTAGACCATCATGGCAACCAGTATTATCATTTAAACGATCTAATGTAATCACTTCACCAATATGAGGGTCATCCAGAAAAAGATCTTTTGCTCTCGTATTTTCTTTAGCTAATATTGAAACGGGCTTTCCATATTTTTTTGAAATTTCATGGATATAATTTACGTGAATTATACAGTCCCCTAGGCCTACTTTATTTATGAGAATCAGAACTTTCATTTTTGAAGTTTATATTATATTTTATTGCAATAAATTGGGTCAATAAGATGATAAAACGAGGAGTATACGCTGCTAGTTTAAGTGTTTTAAATAAAGACTTAACGTTAAACGTTGAGGCCACCGTTTTTCATGGTGAACATTTAATCAAAAAAGGTTGTACAGGTGTTTTTTTCTTTGGGTCAACGGGAGCAAGTCAGTTGCTTACTTTGCAAGAAAAAAAAGAATTTATTTCAAAAATTGCTAGCCATAAATTAAGAAAACAATTCTTTTTAGGAACTGGATGTAATTCTCTAAATGACAATATTGATTTAATAAAATATGCAATGGAGTATGAATTTAGAGATTTTTTAATTATGCCTCCTGCATATTATAAAGGAAATACTGATGAAGGAGTTTTTGAATTTTACAAAAAAATAATAACTGCAACACCTAAAGTAAAAATAATTTTATATAATTTTGAAAAATTAAGTGGCTACAAGTTTTCAGCTGAAGCAGTAACAAAACTTGTTAAAGCATTTCCAGAAAATATAATTGGTTGCAAAGACTCGAGTTATAACTTGTTTGAAAATTTAAAAATCTCAAACTTTTTGATGTTTCCAGGATCAGAAGCAAAGTTGCTTAAGGGATTAAAACTTGGATGTTCTGGATGCATTTCTGCAGTAACAAATGTAACCCACTCCATAGCAAAAAAAGTGTTTGATGATTTTGAAAATAAAAATCTACAGACTAAAAATGATCAATTAATAGCTGTAAGGGAGACTTTCGATCAATATAATTTGATATCAGCTTTGCATAGTTATCATTCGATTAAAGACGAAAATTATAAGAATATATTACCTCCACTCACTTTGTTAAGTGAGGAAAAAAAGAAAGAGCTTATTGAAAAATTGAATAAACTTAAATTTTCTGGTGAAAAAAACTTAGCGGCTTAATCATGATATTAGCTAGAGTCTTATCTAAAATATATAAAGAAGATGGAATAATACTGGTTGATCCAAAGGGCCAAAAATATATCTGCGGCAATCCAAGATCAGAAAAACCAATTACCTTAAAAATTTTAAAAGAGAGTCTTGGGACTAAATTAATATTATTTCCTGAGATAGCCTTTCCGGAAGCTTACATGAACGAAGAACTTATAATTGAGAA
This sequence comes from uncultured Pelagibacteraceae bacterium, assembly GCA_902597175.1. Taxonomy (GTDB): domain Bacteria; phylum Pseudomonadota; class Alphaproteobacteria; order Pelagibacterales; family Pelagibacteraceae; genus Pelagilacustribacter. The sequence goes on from CACJWN010000012.1 coordinate 8,945, forward strand.
TGCCTCTTTACGTGAATTTATTTTAGGCTTTGTTAAAAATCTTGGAAGAACTGAAGTTACTACACCAAGTTTAATTTTAAAAAAAATATATGGTATTTGGAGAACTTTAACAAATTTTAACCTTCCAGGAAAATCAAAAAAAAATGTTGAACATCACTACGATGTAGGCGGCTCTAAAGGAGAAAAGCTCTACGATTTATTTTTAGATAAAAATTTACGTCAATATTCTATGGCTATGTGGTTTGATGATACTAAAACATTAGAAGAGGCTCAAAAAAATAAAGTAGATCATATAATTAAAAAATTAGATATTAAACTTGGCATGAGAGTTTTAGATGTTGGATGTGGTTGGGGCGGACTCGCTTTTGAAATGGCTAAACAAAAGGGATGTGAAGTTCTAGGAATTACTTTAAGTGATAATCAATTAGATTACTGCAAAAAAAAAGCAAAAGAGCTAAATTTAGATAATCAAGTTAAGTTTGAGATTATGGATTATAGAAATGTTACAGGTTCATTTGACAGGTGCGTTTCAGTTGGCGCTTTTGAACATTTTGGACGTAAATTCTATAATATTTTTTTTAAAAAAATGAATGAAGTTTTGAAAGATGATGGAATATTCTTACTTCATACGATTGGTGTAGTAGACAAACCCTCACCAGCTAATCTTTTCATTCAAAAATATATTTTTCCAGGAGGGGTTTGTCCTTCATTGAGTCAAATTATCAATCCAATAGAAAAAACTGGATTAATTGTGAACGATATAGAGACTTTAATTAGGCACTACGATAAAACCCTCGAAAGTTGGTTAAAACGTTTCTTGGCTAATAAAAATAAAGTAAAAGATCTATTCGATGAAAAATTTGTAAAATGCTATGAATACTATATGGCATCTTGTGAAGCGGCTTTTAAATATAGGGACCTAGTTGTTTTTCAATTACAAATTGTGAAAAACTTTAATAACGCCAAAAGAACAAGAAACTACCTTTATTCCTGAAAACTGTTATTAAATAAGTAACAGTATGAAAAGAAAAAAAAAGAAACTTAAGAAAATTAAGTCGATAAAATCAAAAAGAACAAAACCTAAAAGAAGCAATAAAAGACCCAAAAAAATTACAAAAAGAAAATCAAAAACAAAAAAATCAATCAAAAGCAAAAGAAGAAAAACAAAATTTAAAAAAAATAAAACTAAATTCCGAAGATCGAAAAGAAAAAAAAAACAAAAAACAAGAGCAGTTATATCAAGCCTTTTAAGTTTAAGTGACAAAGTAAAATCAATGCTTAGATTCAATTTAAACCTTGATCGATCTTTGCAGAATTTTTTTCAAGGTATTTCTAATCGAGTTTCAAATATTAAAAAAGTTATTCAAGAAGAAAGAGCAAAACAAAAAGAGAAAAAGATAAAAGAAATGGAAAGAGAAAAAATAGAAGCAAGAAAACGATTTATGCAACAAGAGGAAATAACACTTAAAGCTAAAGCATTAGAGCTAAAAGAAGAAAAAGAATTAAGCCGTCAATTATCAATTGATCTAAAAAGATTTTTAAGAGAGGATCAAGCTGAACTCAGAAGAGAGCGAGCTGAAAAGCAAAGAAAATTTTTAGAACAAATTAAACTTGAAAAGAAAATTGAGAGTTTTGTACGTAGAGAAGAAAAAGAAGTTCAAGCTCTTTCAAAATATGTTCTAAGCCAACAAAGGGAGTCTTACGAAGAAGTCAAACTGCGTATAGATAAAATTAAAGAGAAATACAAAGCTTTAAGACAACAAAAAGTTGAAGAAGCAATTAGAGAACGACTAACTCAATTCGGTGTTGAAGTAAAAGACAGTGATACTAAAGAAATATTATTAGAGAAAGAGAGAGTTTATAACGAAGAGAGAGAGAAGGTAGAGTATGCACTTGAATCTTTCTATAGAGCTTCCCATTCACTTTGTTTCATGATCTCAAAAAGGTATTTGAGTAAACATCTTCCAATTATGAGGTGTATTGATAAAAGAATAGAAGAGAGTTCAATATATATTAAATGGGATGATACACCTGAAAATGAATGGCTCATTTGTATTTATTTGAAGGACGATTCTCCTACTCAAGGGATAGTTATTGAGGATAAAACTGACCCAGAAAAAAATTTATCTAAAGAATTTAAGAGAGACCAGATCTTTGATGCTTCAGATTTTATGGTGGACTCTCTGACGGCTTTACTAGACAGAGAAAGAAATAAAAGAAAAGCTAGTTGATAAGATCATTTAATTTTTTAATCTCACCAATTCTAAATATAATTGCCTCCTCTTTTTTGTAGCCAAACTTTTCAGCATTTTCTTTAAACCTTACAGGAGGTTCCCAGATCGGTTCCAAACTTAATATTGCTGTTCCCCAATGCATTCCAATAACCTTTTTTACTTTTAAGTCTTTCATTAAAGATAAAAGCTCTTCAGGATTTGCGTGAGCTGTAGATTTATCTTTGACCGGAATAATTGGATAGAAATTGTAAGCACCCAAATTTCCAAAACCCAAATCAATAGGGCCAAATTTTTTTCCTAATTCCTTGTAAAATGGGGCTGGTCCAGTATCACAAGCAAAAAAGATTTTTTTACCTTTGTATTCAATTAAAAAGCTCCCCCAAAGTGATCTATTCGTATTTCCATCTCCCCAGATCCACCGTTTGGACCAATGTTGACTTGGAAGCATTGTAACTGTGATTTCATCATTAATCTTAATTTTATCAAACCAATCCATTTCTTTAACAGTACTTTTTTTATATCCATTTTTCGTAAAATATTTTCCAAGTTTAAGAGGCACAAGAACTTTAGTATTCTTATAAGGAAAGTTTTTTATCGTACGAATACTCATGTGATCATAATGATTGTGTGTCAACAAAAATAAATCTATCTTAGGAATTTCTTTAAGAGTCAAAGGGGACTCTATGTATTTCTTTGGACCAAATATCATAGGTCCATAATTTTTTTCAAAAACTGGATCAGTAATAATTGTAGTATCCCCAAGTTTAATTATAAAGCTCGCGTGATCAAGCCACATCACATATGAGTCAGATTTATGCTTTTCAAGATTTTTTAAAACTAACTGTTTATCTATTACATGTTCAGGTGGATAATCAATCTTAAGTTTCTTTTTTTCTTCCCTAAAAACTTTCCAATCCCATTTAAAATTAGGGTCTCTTTTTGGACCTCCTTCAAGGTTTCTAAAAGCATATAATTTTCCATCTTTATAAATATGATGATAAGGTTTTTCCATAGCATTTAAATTAATACTTAATGAAAATAATGTACACAGAATAAGGGGTATTCGCATACCCCTTATTAGCACAGACAATTAAATTTAAAAGGAAATTAAATATCTGAACAGTTAGATTTATTTATTCTTTTATCAAATGATTTAATCGCTTCCTCTGAGATAACCCAAACGTACGAGCTTTCTTTTAAACCATTCTCGTCAGCCGCAGTACATCTTTTACCAAATTTTACTTTGGCTATGTTGCCTCCAGCACAATTAGTTAACATTAACAACAAAATTAAAGTAGATAATATTTTCATAATTAAAATTTACGCTTAGAGTCTGTGCTTTGCTTGGCATAATTTGGACCAAAAAAAGAAATTGAAACTTTATTGAATAAGATAAACTTTAGCCTTATGATTGAAATTATGTCTAAAAGCCACATTTATAAATTAAAAGTTTTTGTTGAGGACGTTGACTTTGGTCGGGTATTTTATTCTAGATATCTTCAGTATATCGAGAGAGCTAGAACGGAGATGATCTATGAAAAACTTGGTCTAACTCTAACTCAACTTATGAAAGAACATAATATTATGTTTGTCGTTAGGTCTTGCAACATAAAATATCTAAAATCTGCTGTTTTTGAGGACAATTTAAGTGTTGAAACAACTGTTTTAAAAAAAACTAATGTTAGACTAAACTTGCTTCAAGAGGTGAAAAAAGATGCAGAAATTCTTGTCAGTGCAGAAGTGGAACTAGCAGTTGTAGATCGAAGTGGGTCGATTAAAAAACTTACTAAAGATTTTTTTGAAAAAATTTAAATTTGGCTAAGAAACGCCTTATATCTGCCTAAATTTTCGCTATAAACTATATTCAACTCAAGTTTGCAAAATCAGCAATACTCGTAGTGTTAAAAATAAATTATAAGGAATCATGAAAATTAAATTATTAAAAAAAAACAAATTAAAAACTAACATTAATAAGAAATTCAAAAAAATCTCTCTATTCGAACTTCAAAATAGTCCAAAATTTCTCAATTTTAGAGTTCGAGCATAATCTTTCCTCCTAAATAAACCAGTGGCTTAATTCAATTAGGCCATTGTTTTTATATTAATAATTGTTAAATTAATCTGTGAAGCGTAATAAACTGAATAACAAAGTGGCAATCATTATGGGGTCCAAATCCGATTATTCCGTAATGAAAGAATGTGAGAAAATTCTAAAGATTCTTAAGATTAAATTTCAATTATCAATTGTTAGTGCACACAGAACACCTAAAAGAATGTTTGAATTTGCTGAGACAGCTTCGAAAAATGGTTTTGGTGTAATTGTTGCTGGAGCAGGAGGTTCAGCTCATCTACCAGGTATGGTGGCATCTTTATCCACCTTGCCAGTTATAGGAGTTCCAATTGAGACAAAAAAACTAAAGGGTTTAGATAGCTTATTATCAATAGTACAAATGCCACGAGGTTGCCCCGTAGCTACAATGGCTATAAACGGTTCAATGAATGCTGGTTTACTTGCGGCTTCAATCATTGGAAATTTTGACGAAAAAATCAAATCAAATTTAGAAAAATGGAAACGTTTACAAACTAAATCTATTAAAAAAAAGCCTTAATAAAATGTCAATAAACGTCCTAGGGATCATTGGTTCAGGTCAACTTGGTTCTTTACTATGTCAGGCTGCAAAAAAACTTAATATAAAGACTATAGTAATATCAGATGATGAAAATGGTCCAGCGCAAAACTATTCAGATAAATTTATTTATTCAAAATATGATGACAAAAATAAGATTAGAGAATTTATAAATCAAGTAGATATCATAACTTATGAATTTGAAAATATTCCAATAAGTATTTTAAAAGAGATAGATAAAGAAAAAAAAGTTTTACCCAAACCTGAAATTAATAAGATTATTCAAAACAGGCAATTAGAAAAAATGTTTGTAAATAAACTTGGTATTAAAACTACAAAGTGGGCATTTATAAAGACTGCCAAAGATGTTCAACAAAATAAAAATTTATTACCCGGGATTTTAAAGACAAATACGTTAGGTTATGATGGCCATGGTCAGTATATTTTAAATACTCTAGATGATGTAAAAAAAGATTGGTGTTTTACAGCAGATTACATATTAGAAAAAAGAGTAAATTTAAAAAAAGAAATTTCTGTAGTTGTTACAAGATTTAAAAATAAAGAAATTTATATTTATGAACCAATAGAAAATAATCATAAAGACCAAATTTTAAAATACTCCAAAATTCCAGCTGATATAAAACCCGATATTTTCAAAAAAGCTCAAGATAGCGCTGAGTTAATTGCAAATGAATTAGATTACATTGGAACAATGTGCGTTGAATATTTTATAGATCAAAAGGATAGCTTGTTGGTTAATGAAATTGCACCACGAGTTCATAATTCAGGTCATTTAACAATAAATGCATTTAACATTAGTCAATTTGAAAATCACATCAGAGCTGTTTGTGGTTTGAAGAAAGAAAATGTTAAGAAAATAGCAAATGCTGAGATGAAAAATATATTAGGTAGCGAAATACAGGACTATAGAAATCGATCTTTTAAAACAGACGAATACTTCTTTGATTATGGAAAAAAAATAATTAAAGAAAAAAGAAAAATGGGCCACTTGACGATTTTAAAAAAATAAAATTATTTTATAGTAATTCGATGCATTATACGGCTACAATTTTTTATTTCGCTTGCTTTATGCATCACACTGAGATTATCCCATAGAACTAAATCCCCTTTTGACCATTCATAAGAAAATATGAATTCTTCTTTATTTACGTGATCAATAAGAAAATTTTTAATTTTTTCACTTTCATCAATATTTTTAATTTTTATTAGATGACCTGGAGAAACATATAAAGATTTTTGTCCATTAACCTCTTGAACGATTGGATGTTCAGCTTCCAAAACTTTTGAAGATTTAATTCCAGCTCTTTTTTCCAATTCAAGTCTAGTTTTACTAATTGGTCCGGCAGATGAAAAAACACCTTTAGCATTTTTAATTTTTTGTTTAATTTCATCTGGAAGGTTTTTGTACGCATTAAAACCAGAGGAAAAAATAGTATTTCCTTGCCCTACAGGAATTTCTATACCCATTAGCATAGTATATCTCGGTCTATCTTTTTCCAAATATGAAGTGTCTTGATGCAACCAAGATCCTCCGAAAGCCAAACTTTTGTCACTAGGTTTTCTCTCTAAAACATTTATGTAAGGGAAACTTTCTAATCCTTTTAATCTCGGATACTCTACTAATTGCCCAATAGATTTTGCAAAATTTTGGTATGCACTTGAATCCAAATTTTGTTTTTTAATGAAAATTACTCCGTATTTATTAAGTATATCTTTGATTTGATCCGTTAAGTCGTTATTTAACTTATTTAAATTTACATCGTTGATGTAGGCACCAACGTTATTTTTACCTGGAGTTATAGAAACAGATTTCATTTAGTTTACTGAATTAATTATTGATGGATCATTATTAATTGGATTATTAACATCTTTTGAAATTTCATGAAACTTTAAATTGGGTGGTTTAATGGAGTTCAATATTTCCATACCATCTTTTTTAATGTTTAAATAATTATTAATTTGGCTTTGATTAATAATCATTGGTTCTCTGTGATGGATGGTACTAATTTTTTCAGTAGCCTCTCTAGTAATTATGCAAAACTGATCATTCTGATATATCCCGGCAAAATACATCAATTCATCATCCTGTTTTGAAAAATAATATGGAGTTTTTGTTTTATCTTCCCTTTTCCATTCATAATACCCATCAGCTGGAATAATACATCTTGATGTCTGGATAAGACTCTTAAAAGTAATTTTTTCCATAAGAGTTTCTCTTCTTGCATTAATAAGGGGAGAAAACTTATCCAATTTTTTTGACCAACTCGGAACTAATCCCCACTCATAAAGCTCAAGAGCCTTACCATTTGAATAGGATTTTATTACGGGTAATTTTTGAGTTGGGTGTGCATTATAATTATCTGTATCTTCAACCTTTATGTTTGTTTTGACCAAATCAGCAGTTTTAGTAACCGGTTTTCGAATACTATATCTTCCACACATTATTTATTTTTTCTCTCTCTTTTAAGCTTTCTTTTTTCTTTAAAAGATAATTTGGCTTTTTTCATAAAGCTTCTATCTTTTTGGCTTTTACCCGAATATCTTTTTGACATAATTATTCATCTATTATTTCATGAAATTGCTCACCTAGTCCATCTACTTTTAAGTGAAGTTTGTCACCCGTCTTTAGAAATTCAGGTTTTTCCATTTCCATTGCTGTACCAGCTGGTGTTCCGGTAGTGATAATTGTCCCAGGATACAGAGTCATAAATTTACTTATATAAGAAATTAAAAAATTGAAATTGAAAATCATTCTTTCCGTATTTCCAGTTTGCCTTCTGTTGCCATTAACATCTAACGCTAAATTAATATCATTTAAGTTTTTTATCTCATCTCTAGTTACAAGATAAGGCCCAGTTGGCCCTGCTATAGATTTACCTTTGATCCATTGACCTCCCCTTTCTTTTTGCCAAGACCTTTCAGATATGTCATTAACGATACAATAGCCAAATACATAATCTTGAGCATTTTCCTCCTTAATATATTTACCTTCACGGCCAATAATCATGCCAACTTCAACCTCATAATCCATTTTGCTAGCAGACTTAGGTTTTATTATTTTATCATTAGGACCCTGAATACATCCTGAACTTTTATTAAAAACAATTGGTTCAGTTGGTAATTTTGATTTGGTGCCTTCTGCATGTGCTTTATAGTTCAAACCTATTGCTAAAAAATCTATGGGATTTGAGATGCAAGAGCCAATTCTAATGTTTGAGTTAATTTCCTTTAGTTCAGATAATTTTATTCTTTTTAATTTATTTAATGTTTCTTCATTAATTGTCTGTGGATTTAAATCTTTAATATGATCTGATAAATCCCTAATGACATTATTACTATCTAATGCAGCAACAATTTCACTTCCTAATTCACCAACTCTTAATAATTTCATTGATTAATTTTATTCTTGGAATCGCTATTTTACAAATCTTTTGATTCTTTCTTCAGTAGTCGTTTCAGGACCAGAGTAAGGTGTTTCGTAACTATTAGTCCTTGTTAGAACATCAATACCCTTAGTAAAAATAAAGATAAAAAAAACAATAAAAAAGACTGCAAATATTTTCGCAGGATTATAATTCCCAGATTGAAAAACACTGACTGGTTGTTCTTGTTTTTTGTGAAAAAATTTAAAAGTTAAGTAAACTGCTATGATTAATCCAATATGCGCCATAACTACTCCAGCCCAACCAAAAATAAAAGAGGTTACGCTAAATACATAGAGGCTAAATACAGTGGACCAAACAAAAGACAAAACAATTAAAATTTGAAGCCTTACTGACTTTGGCAAGCTTCTTAAGTCGTTTTTACTATCATCAAACATGATGTTAGCTGCTTCAGTCATCCAATTTTTAAAACTTTCCATAACTGCCTTATATACTTTTTAAATTGAAATTTAAATTATTATAAATTTCGCACTAGTTTTCTTACTTTTTCCATATGTGAATTAAATTTTTCTTGTGTCATACCTGGTAAAACCTCATAAAATCTTATGTAGGTTGTTTCCATTCCACCAAGCTTTAAAACTCCTGCTTTAATTCTCCTAAATGGAATATTTTGAAACCAGGTTTGAATTGAAAACCAATTTCCACCGTAAGACATAGACATTATAGCCTTTCTACCTTTCATCGCACCTGCAACAGGATAACCCCAATTACCAACAAGTCTTTTAAATGAGAAAAACCATTTAGGTGCTAGAGTTAGATCAATCCAATTTTCTAAAATTGCAGTTGCTCTCAGATTATAACAAGGTGAAATCATAAATAATACATCACTAGCTTCTAGTCTTTTTCTATAATCTAAAATTTGATCATTAGGGCCAGAGCCATCAAAAAAAGGAATCGGTTTTTCCTCATGTAAATTAATTAAATCAATTTGATAACCTAATTTTTTTGCTTCTTCGATAAAAGTATCTCTTACGGAAGCATTAAATGATTTTTTTATGTCGTGATGGCCGTAAACAATAAAAATTTTTTTAGACATCTTTATTTGTCTATATCATTTTTTTCATTTTTTCGTATTAGAAATCCCGAACCTATCCCCACTGCAATGGCTGATATAACCCATGAGTATTCTTGTTCGCTGAAAAGAACTAATAGACCAAAACCTATAATGATTACCCCTAAAAGCTTATTATCCATTGACAAATATAAACCTTATATTAAAGTTTACTTACCCATCTGTCATGGGAAAAAAGACTCGGCATTCGACATGCCGGACCTATAAAGGGTTGCAAAGTCGGTAGAAATGAAAGGAGTTGCTATGAATAGATTTAGCAAACTGTATGGAAATTCTGCCGTTAAAAAAGCTGAGCAGAAACTCTCAATGCAGTTAAGTAAAAACCAAAAAGCCCCCGAGGCTAACGCCAATGGAACGGCTGGTTATTTGGTAAAAAACGGAAAAAATTCCGGAAAAATTTTGAAGCATTTAAAAACTGATAAAAATCAGCTTTAAACTTTTATAGGGTGGGGACTTTAAAATCCCCACTCAAGTCTTTAATATCCTTCCAATGGAAAAACAAAATTTTTATGATCTAAATTTTGATCAACTAAAAGCTTTTTTAATTGAAAAAGGAGAAGTTGAGCCGAAAAAGGCAAAGATGAGATCTCAACAACTTTTCAACGCAGTTTATAAAAAAAATATAAAAAGTTTTGACGAGCTTACAACATTTGGAGTTGAACTCAGAGGTAAGATCAAAGATTTGATTAGTTTAGAAAAACCAAAAATTATAGATGTTCAAAAATCTAAAGATGGGACTATAAAATTTCTTTTAGAACTCAAAGATAAACGTAATGTTGAGACAGTCCTTATTCCGGATAAATCTCAAAGCAGATATACAATTTGTTTGTCTGTATCAGTGGGCTGTTATCTCTCTTGTGAATTTTGTGCAACAGCTCAAATTTCAAAAAAATTAGTAAGAAATTTATCACCAGGTGAAATAATTTCGCAAATAATTTTGAGTAAAGACTATATTAATGATTGGTCAACACAGAAAAAAATAACCAATCAAGTATTGATGGGTGAAGGCTCGCCTTTTTTGAATTTAGATAACGTTAAAGTTGCAATTGATAACTCAAAAAATAAAGATGGCCTAGAATACGGAAGAACTAGAATTACAGTAAGTACAGTAGGAGTAGGAACTAAAAAAGATAATTTAGATGCAATAGAGTGGGCTGCAAATGAATTAGATGTTTATCTTGCATGGAGCCTACATAGTTCAATTCCAAAACACAGATCAGAATTAATGCCAATAAATGACAAATATTCAATTAATTCATTATTACCAAAACTGAAAAAATATTACGAAAAAACAAAATTACCTATTTTTATTGAGTGGATATGTTTAGATGAGAATTTGACAGATGCACACGCTAAAGAACTGATAAAGATCATGAAAAAAGTTCCTTCAAAATTAAATTTAATTGAGTTTAATCCTTTATCAAATAAAGATTTTAAACCAGCAACTAAAGAAAAAATTGATAAGTTTTCAAAGACAATTCAAGATGCAGGTTTTCTTTCTCTATTTAGAAGAAGTAGAGGTAGAGACATAAATGCATCTTGTGGATCTCTAGCTAATAGTAAAGCTATACTTAATGGATAATTTACATATTTTTTTAGGTGCAACAGTTGCTGACGCAGCTACTAGACCTTTACACTGGGTTTATGATCCTAAAAAATTGAAAAATTATATCAAAGGTAAGAAAGAGATAGCTTTTTTAAAAAAAAACAAAAGTCCTTTCTATTCAATAAAAACTGGAAAAGTATCTGGCTACAACGATATAGGACAGGTTATGTTCAAGACATTAATGCAAACTAAAAAAAAATCTGAAATTTTAAAAGTTTTTAAAAGAAATATTATTTTAAATTTTGGCCCAGGCTCAGCTTATTGGAGAAACTTGAAAATTAGAAAAAAATATAAAAAGATTAAATGGAAAAAACCTTTAAATGGCCCTTGGATTCATCAAAATGTACTAGAAACAATTCAAAATATTAAAATGAGGAAAAGTACCACTGGTGGGACTAAAGTAAACGAGTCCGATGGTTACTGTGCTGCTCTCCCTTATTATCTTTATAATAATAATGAAAAAGATTTAAAAAGAGTAATCAAAAGCGTTGCTAATTCTAAAATAAACGAAACCTACGCTTTAGCTAAACTTAAAATTATTAGTTTAGCAAATGATAACAAGAAAGATCCAATTCGATTTTTCTTAAGAAAATATAAAAGAAACCGATACTTCAAAGATGTAATAAATAATATTAAAAAGGTATTAAGAGCAAAAAGAGAAAATCATACAAAAACAGTAAGAAAATTTGGAAAAGCTTGCAGTTATCCTGGTACCTTTATGGGATCCATGCATGCAATGATAACTTCTAATAATTATAAGTCAGCTATCAACAAAACTATTAAAGCTGGAGGATGTAATTGTTCTAGAGCTAATTTTGTCGGCGCTTACTTTGCTGCTCTTAAAGGATATAAAAACATTCCATCTAAATGGATAAAAAAAACACAACCTGCTAAAAATATTTTAAAATATATTTAGCTTATTTTTGAAAACAAACTTAAGTTTTTTTCTTTATCTGGATTATTTATTAAAATTTTTTCAAATATTTTTGATAAAGATTTAGAATTGAGGTTTTCTAAGTTTTGTAACGTTTCTGTTCTAATTATCCTATTAAGGAGCCATCTTTTGCTCCAAGCTTTGGTAATCTCGTTAATCGAAGAACAATGAGAAAAATTTGAGAGTTTTTTTAAACCATATAAATATTTGATGATTTCTTTTTTATCCTTATGAAAAAAAACGTAATTTTTTCTCTTTTGACTGTGCATTAATATTTTTTCAGGAGGAAGGTTTAAAATTCTTAAGCCAATAATAATTTTTCTTATTTTATGACTATGGCCTTTACCCGAGATACTTTTCTTTTTAAATTTTTTTGCCTTTTGAGTAAGTCTATCCATTAAGTCACTTGTTTTTTGGCTTATATGATAACTACCAATACCTTCTGTTGTTCCAGCCTCGTTCCATACAAGGTTAGTTTTAAGTTTAGGAAAATCTTTTTTTAATAATTTCAATCGATTGTACTGACTACTTAACGACCCATATAAACTTGAGACAGTCAAAAAAATAATTTTAGCCGGTTTAATTAGGTTTCTTCCAGCTACCGCAGATGAAATAATACTTACTTCTTTCTTATAATTTTCCTCATATTTTTCTAAAACGTTTTTTGATGTGGAAAGTAATGTTACAAGTTTTCCACCTATAAGTTCATTATATGGTGCTACAGCTCCACACACATTTAAATCTGCTGCTTGAGTACTATAAATATTTTGTCTCATATACTCTAAGCCGATATTAATTGCTCTTCTACCTTCGTTTGTTTGAATTAGAACTATAATAGCCTTTTTTGGATTTGTTTTGAGTTTGAAATCATTAAAAATTTTTCGTGCGTACAAAAGCTTGGATAATCTTTTAGCTCTTTTCTTTTTATACATGGGTTCTTCAGATTTTGATCTAGGCGTCTCTGCTTCTCTTCTTGTTTTAATCTTAATTTTTGTTTTCAGTTCTTTTTTTTCGTCTAAGTGCTCCTCATCTCGATATTGATCAGATAGTTTTCTAAATTTATCAATTATTTTTGCTGAGGGTTTTGAAATGTCACTTTTAGAAAGATTAAAATCATCATATCTAGTTTCTTTAATAGTTTTGTCTATAGAGTTTAAAAGTGCCTCAGAAACCTCATTAATTCTTATATTTTTATCTCTAATCTCCTCTATCAAAGAAATATAATTATCCCAGCGTAAGAAGTTGTTACGACCAATATTATTAAAAAATGGATTTACGAGTTGAAAAATTCCAATCACTGGTTTGTTTGGTCTAGCTCCATTTCTTACTAAGAACGGCATAGTCCTTGCATTAGCAGTTTGATAAGGCATAGACCAAGTCAACCTGAAGTATCTCCAAATATCTAATAATCTAAGATTTGTAATACTGCATCTTTCCTCTAAAAAACAATGCTGAATTTCAGGTTTTATAACTTTATTTAATTCTTCTAATTTATCTTTTTCATTTTTTATTTTATTTACGTTCTGGAAAATTTTCTTTAGCTCATTACCATCATCAACAAGTGTATCTATTGATTTTATTTTTGAGCCAATAGGCGGATATCTTAACTTTCTTATAAATTTTGCATCTATAGGATTATCGATATCTGTGTGAGCTGCGTTTAAATTAGACTCTCTTGCTTTTAGTTTATCTTCAGAATTTGAACCAAATTTTGGAGGATTGACAATGAAACCTTCTCTGCATATTTCAACTGACCAGTTAACTTCAATTAAATCCGCAAGCAAGCTACAAAACGATGCAAACTTAATTGAGTCAGTCGTTGTGCCAAGACTATCAGTTTTTCCTCTAAGTTCGGCAACTATATCAAATGAACTATCTTCTTTTTTTTCTATTATCTTATCTTTAAGATAATTTATGTCTTCTAATTTAAGATCTGGTTCAATTACAGACATATTGATAAATACCTAGTTGGGTAGTTTATCATCAAGTTCTTGTACATCATCTAGGTTAAACTTTTCCACAAAAGTATCAGCTGTAACATGAAGATGTCTAGACCACTCGGTCATTTCTGTAAAATACCATCTTTTACCTTCATCAGCTGCTCCTAATGAAGACTCACCGATTGCAGATATTAGAAGTTTTAAAGACTCTTTCATAAAATCATCACAACGCGGGTTCATCCATATCTTTTTGAAGAAATTGTGATCTTTATTTATAAAGTATTCTCTTACACCACCAACCGGGTTACATCTAAAAAATGGAGCATGTTCACCCGCTTCTTCGTAATCGAAGTTTCTTTTTGATGAAGCATATTGTGGAGTAATTTCTGCTTTAACTTTTTCTCTATCAATATCATCAGTTTTCAGAGCTTTTTTTCTTCGCTCAACCTCTAAGTCGATTACCTTTTCTAAATTTTTAGTGGCAAGTTCTTCTGTCCTTTGCTTCTTCTTTTCTTGAACGGGATCTGAACCCTCTCTATTAAGTATTGGATCAGAAGCATCGATCGCTTGTATCGCGGCATTTGCATCTTCTAGTTTATTTATCTCTTCATTCATAAATGCTTTATTAACATCTTTATATAAGTTAGCGGCTTCGGTCATCAATTTAACCCAACCATCTGAGTTTAAAGTTTTAAAAGGCAGGTTAACGTATTGTTTATTAGTTGAAATACCAAAAGACTCATCCAAAGAAGATGGAAAATTTATTTCAATTTTATAATTAATGTCATAAGCTTGAAATACTCTTGACTTTTTAGCTTCGCTAGGAATATGCCTCATGCAATCAATAAATCTTCCTTGTCTATAAAAAAGCAGACCATTATGCTCTCTTAAGATTTTTTGTCTTATAGAACTGTTTCTACCTACCGGAGGGTTTTGGCCATCTTTTGATCCAAATCTAGGTGGAAACCTGGACATTCTTACTTCTGCATTAATAGTTTTCTCTTCACCCTCTGATGAAATTTTAAAGGGCCATTGCCAAGTCTCATATTCAATTGCCTTTGTGTTATTTGGTCCACAACTTTCAACGTGTTCACATGAACTATCTATAAATAAAGGATCTATTGGTTTAACTTGATTTCCTAAAACGCTTATTATTAAACCATCTTTAAGATTTCTCCAGTAAGACATAGAAACTCTCCAACCTAAATTATTTCTAATTGCTTCATCAGTTTTCCATGTCATTCGATCACACTTGTTCCAAACAACTATTGTCCCCGTTTTATCTTCAGAAAAATTTTCATCTAGGCACTCTTGAACAAAATCTGGAAGACTATTTGCTTCTTTTTCTAAAGGGAGTTGAGTGGTATTTAACTTTATAAGTTCATCAATATCTACTGTTATAGTTCTCCATTTATTATCCTCCTCATTCTTTGTAAAGACAGAGAACGATCTTGTTTGACTAATTGAAGATTTAGGTAATCCATGACCAAATCTTCCATATCCTTTTCTTTTGAGAGGCGTATTAGCTGATGGTCTATGTGTTCCTCCAATTTTACACGCTGTATGTAAAAAATCTTTAGGCATACCTGTGCCATTATCAATTACTGCTAAAGACTCTGGCTGAT
The DNA here is from genome assembly GCA_902597175.1 of uncultured Pelagibacteraceae bacterium. Classification (GTDB taxonomy): domain Bacteria; phylum Pseudomonadota; class Alphaproteobacteria; order Pelagibacterales; family Pelagibacteraceae; genus Pelagilacustribacter. The sequence goes on from CACJWN010000012.1 coordinate 24,447, forward strand.
TTGTCCCTGCCTTGTTTTTTGCAGCTATAAAAATCTTAGAAGCATTAGCTTCGTAAGCATTATCAATTATTTCATATAAAGCATTGCCTGTATTTTTATAGCCAGAGTTTCGCTCACTCTCATAAAAATTAGCTGGATCTATAAACGATCTGTCTTTTTTATTTTTTTCTGCAATTACTGTTTGTGCTTTTAGTTCTGGGTGCATTTTTTCTCCTATAGTTATGCTGCTACAAAGTAGCTTTGTTTATCGTTATTGGGTTTAGTAAATAAAATTACGTTATTACTATTAGGAGCAGAGGATTTCTCCTCTGCTGCTATTAATAGTTTTTCTGGGTTAAACGCTTCTTCGCATAATGTATGCGCATATCGCGTCATAGCCTCAAGCTGTCTTTTACAACTTCTAAAATGATTAGAAATTTTAGTTCTAAAAACTTTAAAGATAAAAGTTGCAAAACCAGTTATCTTCGATAACCCGCTTGCTTCTGGCTTATATTGTATGTTTGAAGTTAAATATTTGCTGTAAGTTTCATTCTTAAGCAAATACTCAGTTACTGAAGAAAATATATCTTCAGCGTCTTCTACACCAACGCCTCTTTTGACCATATGGCCAATCCAACCATTTCGGTAATTTTTATAAAAATCACCAATTAGTGATCGGTACTCATTTACTGACGCTAATCTTGAAATCTGACAAGATGCATCGATACTTTCTCGTGACATGTTTCCTCCTTCTGTTCACGACATCAGAGGAACTTCACAAGTGTATCAATTACATCTTTTAGGAACATCGGTGGCTCCTGTTGTGCAAAGATCACTCTGATCTTTATTTCTTATATATATATACTCCGGCAAAAAAAGTCAATGATTTAGCCAATTATTTAGCTATCTTTTGTGATGATTTACTGAAAACCAATAACAAAATGCGTTTACAAATTTACCTTTCGAGTCAGTTATAACGTTTAAAAAACAAAGCATACAATCTTTCGTTGAATTTTTTTTATACCTCAAAACTTGTTTAAGAATCCTCTTATTTAATGGATCAGGCTTACTCCACACACATTTGAGTTCAACGATTAAACCGTTTTTTTTCAGTTTATCTTTTGAAAATTCAAAATCATACCTATTAGTAGTTTTTTTGTTTTTGTGAGTCCTTTGGTAATTTACAATTTGGCCTAGGTTTGAAAGTTCAAAATAACCTCTTTTAATAAGAGACTCTATTTGAAAAAAGTACCTTTTTCTTTTGTGATTGTTTAATTTTTTAAATAAATACTTAAAAGAATATTTCGCATCTATAATAGCTTCTTTTAAACTTAAATTTCCATTCAAAGCATTAAATATGCCGTTTTGAACTACATTTCCTATTTGTGCGTGTAATAACTTATTCATATTATATTATACTCCAGAAAATATCTTTTATATCCGGAGTATATATATGTAAGCTAGTTAAAGTTCTTTTACTTAGGTGAAGAGAAACAGCGATGTCTCTTGAGGTATTATAGATTATTTAGCTTCCATACCTGTTGTCCACCTAATCTCCTTTCTTAAATTTTAGCTAGCTCAATATAATTTATGAAAGAGGTAATATGAAAAAAATAAAAATTACAAACAAAATACTAAAACAGAATGTACATAAATCTATCAAAGATGGCGAACTTGATCGTTTTAATTTAATATTTAGAGATTGGATCACAAAAGGCATAGCATTGGGTTTGATTAAAAAAAAATTTGAAATTGATGCCTTTAAAAATAAAGCAATAGACAATTTCATAAGAAAATCTTCTAAGAAGGTAGGAACGGCTAAGATAAATATTGAAGGAGAGACTTTACATTAATGGAAAGAGATTTTGATAAAGCATTACAAATTAGATTAGAAGATAGAATGGATAGTTTGAATTATTATTCCTGGTATTTTAATCATCTTAAAATTAATGATGAAATTGAAAAACAAATTTCAAAAGAAAAACCATTTATGTCTTTTTTAATGAAGTTCATGAACCTACCTATGAATATCTATAGATTTTTTAAACATAATATAATGTTATTTGAATTTTATATGTGTGCAAAAGAGGTGGAGTATTTAAAAATGAAGTTAGGACTTATAAAAAAGAGAATAGAGAAATGAATTGGATTAAAAAAAGAACAAAAAAAAGGCTTCCAAAAGCAAAAGATTTTAAAAATATTTCTAAAGTTATGCTTGCTCATAATATCGATATTTTAAAAGACGAGCTGAGAGAAATAATTGCAGAACGAGATTTTATTTATGAAGAAAATAAAAAATTAACTAGAGAAAATCTGGAGTTGTTAAAAAGATGTTCACTTTAATTTGGCAGCTTTTAACCAGTTTAATTTTAACAATTATATTAGGATTTGGAATTTTTAGTATAATAAAGTTTTTTATAGGAATTTAATTGTGAATTTATGCTCAAATGGCGAAATAGTCAGACGCGACAAGTTTTACTTGTTTCACTACGGTGAGTATCAGTGCAAATCTGATTTTGAGCACCATAAGATGACTATATCTTGCGGGGAAGGATAGATCCCTTCCCTGTAAAAAATGAATTATGAAAAAAAAGACTAAAGAAAATAATATTATAGATTTTTCCGAAAAGTTTATGGAAAAAAGAGTTCGTCAAGAAAGAAAAAGCTACTCTAATAAAATTGTAGGGGAGTGTTATGAGTGCTTAGGTGAAGGTATAGTTTTAGTGGATGACGAAATTATGGAGTGCATAAGTTGTGAAGGAGTAGGTACAATTTATTATGGAAAAGAAAATATTAATTGAAATTTAACAATAGGAGTATAACGTAGATATGATGGAGTCGATTATAATAATATTAGTAAGTATTTTGCTAGTTTTGAATGTTTTTTTATTTTTAAAATTAAAAAATCAGCCAAAAAAAGAAGATGATAATGAACTATCGAAAATTAAAGAGGATATAGGTGGCTTAAAAGAGACTTTTAGTCAGTCCTTTAGCAATATGAGCAAAGAGGTCGCCAAAGATATGACTGGGGCTTTAACTCGTGTTGATGAAAAAGTTTCTGTTTTTAATCAGCAAGTGAGTGAAATTAATAAAAGCCAAGATAATTTTACTAAAATTTTAAGTGGTGTAAAAACTGTCGGTTCATTAGGAGAGTTTGGATTAGAGTCTCTTCTAAAAGATTTACTTCCAGCATCTCAGTTTATTGCAAATGTTAAAATGAAAGAAGAAACATCTGAAACAGTTGAATTTGCTATAAAACTTCAAGATGTTTTACTACCTATTGACAGTCACTGGCCCGTTGAAAAATATAAGGCCATTGGAGATGCTTACAATGCGAATGATAAAGAGGCACAAGCAGAAGCAAGAAAAGATTTAGCTTCAGCTTTTAGGTTAAAAGCTAAAACAGTTAATGCTAAATATATTTCTCCACCGAAAAGTACAGATTTTGCAATTGTCTATGTTCCCACAGAGGGATTATTTGCAGAACTTTCAAGTTATAGGGACCCCAAAACTAAAGAACTTTTATTACAAGAATTGAGAACAAAATATAAAGTTACAGTTTCAGGACCTAATACTTTATCTGCATTATTACAATCGTATTATTTAGGTTTTCAAACCCTAAAAGTTCAACAACATGCAACACAAATCTATAGTGACTTAAGAAATATAAGCTCTAGGTTTGAAAAACATTTTGATGGAATTAAAGATCTTAGAAAGAAGCTAGAACAAGCCATGACTGCGACGGATGGTTTTGGTCGAGACGCAAGATCTATAATGAATACACTTGGTAACATAAAAGATCCAGAGCAGGTCACGGACTCCTTGAAAGAAAACCCAGAAAAGATAAAAGTCCTTAAGTAAAAATTATGTCTAACTTTGTCTTTTATGATTTTGAGACCAGTTCATCTAATAAATATTGGGGTCAAATCATTCAGATAGGTGCTGTTTTAACAAATGATAAACTTCAAGAATTAGATCGTTTTGAAGCAAGATGTAAATTAAATCCAGGGATAATTCCTGAGGCAATGGCTTTGATTGTTAATCAAACCACCCCAAAGATGCTGCAAAGCGCAAATTTATCTCACTATCAAATGATCAGACAATTTGTTGAGACTTTAAAAAGATGGGGTAAAGCAACTTATATTGGTTTTAATAGTATCGACTTTGATGAAGAGTATTTAAGGAACACTTTGTTTCAAACTTTAGAGTACCCTTATTTGACTAGCACTAATGGTAATACAAGAGGCGACCTTTTAAGTTTAGCACGTGCTGCTAATTTTTATTATCCAGATACTTTAAAAAATTCAACCAACGCTAAAGGAAACGCTGTATATAAATTAGATCAAATGGCACCTATCAATGGCATTAAACATGATGCGCATCAAGCCTTAGGAGACTGTATCGCCACTTTAGAAATTGGAAAAATCATTTTAAATAAAGCACCAAACGTTTGGAGAGCTAGTTTAATGACTACAGATAAAACTAAAGCACTCGATTTAATTAAAAATGAATTATATTTTTGTACAGACGAGTTTTACTACGGAAAGAGTGTTGCTTTTTGTGAGACATTTGTTTGCGAACACCCAATTTATAAATGGGCAAAGTGTTTTGACTTAAAGCATGACCCAGATATTTATCTAAAAATGAGCGTTCAAGATCTTAAAGAGGCCATGGGTAAAAAACCAAAATTTATAAGAACGATCAGACACAATAAACATCCTGTGATCATGAACCCATCATATGCGATGAACTTAGATGAATATAAAATACTTGGACCTGAAAAATTAAGAGAAAGAGCCAACAAAATTAAAAACAATAAAGAATTTTCGGAGAAAGTAGCAATTGTTTTAAGAGAAGAGGTTGAAGAGAAGGAGCAAACTAAATCTCAAGAAGACATACCAGTTGAGGAAAGTATCTATAAAAAATTTACTCCTACAGAAGATAATAAATTAATGAATAATTTTCATGAGATTGAATGGGAAAAAAAATTTGGTACTCTTGATAAGTTTCAAGACGAAAGACTAAAATACTTTGGTCATAAGTTATTATATAGAGAGAAACCTGAATTGTTACCTAAAGAACTATATAATGAAATTCATAAAGATGTTGCATCAAAACTTCTAAGTAAAAATTCAGAAAAATGGAATACGATTCCTAAAACTTATGCAGAAATTGATACATTGAGAGTAAAATTTGAGAAACAAGGCAATAAAGAAAATTTGGCCTTCCTTGAAAATATTAACGCATACGTTGAAGATTTAGAAAAAAAATACTCAAGTGTGTAGTTGACAATAATCCAAAAATATTTAATTAGACTGTATGGCATTTAAAGACTCCACAGACGAAAAATTTAGCGATCAAATAGGCGGTAGCAAACTTTCACTAATCCAATTTTCAGCCTCATGGTGTGGTCCCTGTCAGCAACTTAAACCGATAATAGAGAAAATTTCAAATGATATGTCAGACAAAATAGATTGCTATTATCATGATATTGAAAGTCAGCCGAATGAGCCAACCAAGTACTCAGTAAGAGGTGTGCCCACAATTCTTTTATTTAAAGAGGGAAAACTTTTAGGAACAAAAGTTGGTGCTTCAAGCGAAAAAGATATGCTTGAATTTATTAAACCACATATTTAATTTTTATTTAAAATATTTCCACAGTTATACAGACTGCCAAAACAAACAATAAGTTTTTTTTCTTTACTGCTTATCTTCTTCAATGCTTGGGCAAAATTATCGCTTTTTTCTACATTAAATTTATTTTCAGTTGCTACTTTATATAATTCTTGAGCTGAGACAGAATTGACTTCATTATCAATTGGCATTGTAATAATTTTTTTTAATACCCCCTTAAGTTGTTTAATAAACAAATCTGGATCTTTATTTTTAGTCATGGCCCAAATTCCATATTTAGGAATTTTAATTTTTCTTAAATATGATGCCAAGTTTTGCGCATCAGCAGTAGCATGTGCTCCATCGATCATGATTAATTCATTTTTATTTAGTTTGTTTTTAATTTTACCTTTATTTAAGTATTGAAATCGACCTTCAAAAGATAGAAAAGGCAAAGCTTTTTGAATGACTTTTTTATCTATATTAAGATCAAGAGCTACTTTTATAGCAAGGCAAACATTTTCAAACATTCCTTTAGAATAAACATTTTTAGTATTAAGTTTTATTTTAAATTTTCTATCTTGATAGTAGTAATGATTTCCCTTTTTAATAAGTTTCCATGTGTTTGGATAAATAACTTTACTTTTGTTACTTTTTAAAAGTGTCTTAATTTTCCTTGAAACATATGGCGTCTGTTTACCTATATAAATATTTGTAAAATTACTTAGAAACCCTACATCTTCTTTAATCACTTCGTCTAAAGTTTTTTGTTTTAAAAAATTTAAATGTTGTTTATTTATATTTGTACAAATTTGTACTATTGGGAAGTCGTGGATGTTATTTGAGTCGAGTCTCCATAAGGCTCCAGTTTCCTGTATATTATAATCAGTACTTAGTTTAGAAGCATTCAAAATAAACACCAGAGTAAGACACTCATACACTGTTAGTGGAATTTTTAATTTTTCAATTTGATTAATAGTTTTTTTTATTTCTTTATAAGAAAGATAGCTATTTCCCATATAGAATCTCTCTCTAATATCTTTTAGTGATGGAGAAATATGCATTGTGGTAGTTTGACCATTAGCTTCTATAAATGATTTTAATGAATATAAAGTTGTGAACTTTCCTGACTCCCCCAAAACCTGAATTACATTATTAAGCTTCCTTTCAGGATTTCCTAATAATTTAAGTGCTAGTTTTATTCTTTTAAGACCAAACTTAACAGATTTATTAAATAACTTATGATTAGCTAACTGCTGGTATATCAACTTTGACATTAGACGTTGACTCAGCTTTAGCTTCAATTTCGGATTTCTTCAGAAGAACTCTTATTAAATCAGTTATTTTTTCTCTTATCTCTATTCTTGACTCAAATGCGCCGTCGATCATTCCATGTTCAACTATGCTTGATGCTTGGCCAAAGTCTCGAGGCAGTTCTTGACCTTTATTTACAGAAGCAGACACCCTTTTTCCCGCGAACAAAAGATTTTCATTTTTTGGATTTTCTGCAAAAATAAAGTCATTACCGTAAACATTACAAAACGTTCCACCAGTGACTTTAGATCCGCAAATTCCAATAGTAACAATCCCAGCTTTTTTTAACATTTGCATCGCCATCATTTGTACTGGCATATTTTTTAGTGAGTTAAGATTTCCGGTGACGGCCATTCCGCCACTTTGATAAAAAGACACTACCGCATCAACTTTATCATTCAAAGCTTCTTGTATACCTGCAATTAAATGTTCGCCTTCTCTTTGAGTTAGCGCAGCTCCTCCATGGGCAAAGTTATAACCAAAAGCAATAATTTTAAGTCCATTTACCGTTCCCTTAGCTGCAAGTATAGCGCTTTGTTGTCCAGTTTTCTTCTTATAGTTATTATATTTATCAATAAATTTTGTTTCTCCAATTTTAAAGTTTAGTGGATCTGGGTCCGCCCACTCCGGACATTCAATCAGCTCATATTCACCATCATCAAAAAACATTTCAGAAAATCTTGTTTTTGGATCTAAATCAAAATGATGATTACATTTACAAATATTAAAATTTTTTTTTAAATCTTCTCTGAGTTGCATTTGATTACAACTAGGGCAATTAACCCACATACTATCAGCTTGATCTTTTTTTGAGGGCCTTGCCCGCTTAAAGGTTTGTTTTGCTTTATCTACAAAACTTTGTAATTTTTTTTGGATCCAATTCATAAAATTTTATTTTTAAGATTGTACACAACTTTATCTAACTTTGTGACAGGATTTTGTCTCATTTTGAGTGAATTCGTAATAGTTTTACACAATAGGCTGCCTACAACCAAGCCATCTGCAGATTTTAGAGATTTTATGGTTTTTTCGGTAATTCCAAAACCAATAACTACGTTTTTCTTAGAGCTGATTCTTTTAATTTTTTTGTAGTTTTCTAGAATTCTTCTTGGTGACACTTTTAGTTTACCCCCGGTAGTTGAAAGCATTGATATATAATATACCATATCATGCGAGTCTCTTATAATTTTCTTCATTCTATCCTTTGTTGTTGTAGGTGCCAAAAGTTGAATAAAGTTTATTAATTTTTTTTTACATTTCTTTGCAAAGTCTTTATTTTCTGGCCAAGGCAAATCTACACAAATAATTCCTGAGACACCTGATTTTTTACAATCTTTTAAAAAATTATTTTCACCGTACTGATAAATCATATTGTAATAGCCCATTAAAATTACTGGTTTGTTTTTGTAGTCCTTTTTAAATTTATTCACTATTTGAAATGAATCTCGCATTTTAAAACCATTTTTAATTGCTCTATTTGAGCTAGTTTGAATTTGCCCACCATCTCCTACAGGTGTTGAATGTGGAAAACCTAATTCAATAATATCAGCATATTTTGCAATTGAATTTACAATTTGAAGACTCTTTTTTTTATTAGGATCTGAAGCAACGGTATAAGTTAACAAGACTGGTCTTTTCTCTCTTTTACAGTTCTCAAAAGTTAGTTGTATTTCAGATTTCATTCCGTATAAAAACCAAGTTTTTCTTTTATTATCTCAGAGTCTTTTAGCGAATGCCCGCAGCTGTCTATGATCAAAACATTATCTTTACTGAGTTTAGGTGCTAGAGAAATTGCAGTTGCAAATGCATGGCTTGGCTCAAGAGAAGGAGATATGTTCTCCATCTTTGAAACTAATTTATAAGCATTTAATGCCTCTTCATCAGTAGCTGAAGTGTACTCTGCTCTACCTGCGTCTTTTAAAAAACAATGTAAAGGACTCACGGATGGGTAATCGAGTCCACTTGACAGACTTTCTGTTTCACCAATTTGACCATCATTGTCTTGAATACAATAAGCTTTTGCTCCATGAAGAATACCAAGTTTAGAATTATTAGTTAAAGGTGCAGCATGAAGCTTACTATTTTTTGATCCTCCAGCCTCCACGCCAATCAAACTTACATGCTTTTTATCATAATCAATAAATTCGCTCCAGAAACCGTAAGCGCTAGAACCCCCGCCTACACAATTAATCAATTTAAGTTTATCAGGGATTTTTCCAAATTCCTCCATCAATTGCACCTTTAATTCTCTAGAAATTTGTGAGGTGCTATAGCCAGATATTTTTACAAATACAGTGGGACCTACTGTTGAGCCAATCACCATATGGACATGCTGACAATTTGCGACCCAATATCTCATACACTCACTTACAGCATCGACTAATGTCTGACTTCCCGAGGTGACTGGGACAACTTCAGCTCCGTATTTTTTCATCACATCTACATTTTTTTTCTGGCGCACCAAGTCTCTTAAACCCATAAAAATCTTAGCCTTCAAACCAAATTTTTTTGCCACCATAGCTAAATTCTTACCTTGCATCCCGGCGCCGGTATCAGTGCACACGTAGCGCTTGCCAGCTCGCTTTGCAATTAAACAGTGAACTATACAAGCATATACTTTATGCGCGGTGCCTGGATTTTCAGAAACGACTTTAGCCCATAGCTGCGCTCCACCTAGATGATCAGTCAAATTATCTAATTTAATTAAAGGAGTTGGGGCTCCTACATAATTTTCA
>CACJWN010000013.1 GCA_902597175.1 uncultured Pelagibacteraceae bacterium
AAAGTGCTACAAATTAAAATTATTTTAATTTTTTGTTCGACAAAGAATAATTTTAGCTTACCTATAAATTCTATATTTTTTTCTTTATCTTGATCCATTTAAAAAGTTTTTCTTTGAAGGAAATTTTTTCAATTTTACATCTCTAGTATATTTTTTTATAGCTTTTTCAATAATTCTATCAAGAGATAAGTATTTCTTAACAAATTTTGGATAAAAACCACTTATCCCTAACATGTCATCAGTCACAAGTATTTGCCCATCACAATTATTTGAGGAGCCAATTCCAATTGTTGGAATTTTTAAACTATTAGTGATTAATTTTGAAGCTTCAGAGTTAATACACTCTAGCACAATTGAAAATGCTCCTGCCTTTTCAATATTTTTTGCTTCTTCTAAAAGATTCTCAGCCTTTTTTTTTGAATCTCCTTCAATTTTGAATTTTTTCTTAAACTGGGGAGTAAAACCAATATGTCCCATAACTGGAATCTTATGTTTGACTAAAAATTTTATTATTCTGAAATTTTTTTTATTACTTTCTATTTTTACTGCATCGCAATCAGTTTTTTTCATTAATAATTTTGCATTCTTTTTTGCTAATTTAAAATTTTTATAAGAACCTTTAGGCATATCTACTACTAATAAAGATTTTTTAATTCCCTTTCTTACACTAGCAGCGTGTTTGATCATATTTTCTAAGTTAACCTTGTGAGTATTGTTTAGGCCATATAAAACATTAGCCAACGAGTCTCCAACTAAAACAATATCACAATGTTTATCTAAAATTTTGGCAATATTTTTTGAATATGCTGTTAAACTAACAATTTTTGATTTATTTTTTTTATTAATAATATTTTGAATTTTTTTATTCATTTCAAAAATTTAATTTACTCTAATTCAATTGTACTCGGTGGTTTTGAACTTATATCATATAATACTCTATTAATACCTTTCACATTATTTATTATTTTATTTGAGATTTTATCTAAAAATTCTTTTGGAAAACTAAAATAATCAGCAGTCATACCATCTTCAGAAATGACTGCTCTTAATAAGCAAGTATATTCATAAGTTCTTGAGTCGCCCATCACTCCAACGGTTTTAATTGGTAGAAGCGCTGCATAAGCTTGCCAAATTTTGTCATAAAGATTATTTCTATTTAATTCACTTATGAAAATATGATCAGCGTCTTGAAGAATTTTAATTTTTTCTTTATTTATACTTCCTAAAATTCTTATACCTAATCCTGGACCAGGAAATGGATGTCTATAGCATATATTTTTCTCTAATCCTAAAGCCTCACCAAGAATTCTAACTTCATCTTTAAAAAATTCTTTCAATGGTTCGATTAAAGTTAAATTCATCTTTTTAGGCAATCCTCCAACATTATGATGAGACTTTATTTTTGAAGTTTTGCTTCCCGTAGATGATTTACTCTCAATTATATCAGGATAAAGGGTTCCTTGTGCAAGATATTTTACTTTTTGAAATTTTTTTGCCTCTCTTTCAAATATCTTAATAAATAAATTTCCTATTATTTTCCTTTTTTTTTCAGGGTTAGAGATATTTTTTAATTTGCTTAAAAATATATTTGAAGCATTAATTAAATGTACGTTGAGTTTATACTTGTTTTTAAAAATTTTATAAGTGTACTTAAATTCATTTTTTCGCATCAACCCAGTATCAACCATAATACAAATTAAATTTTTTTTAATCGCTCTATTAATCAGAAGTGCTGCTACGCTGCTATCCACTCCTCCTGAAAGGCCGCAAATTACTTTATCCTTTTTGACTAAATTTTTAATATCTTGAATTAATCTATTTTTTTGAGATGAAGCGCTCCATCTCTTTTTTACTTTACATATAGAGAATATAAAATTTTTAAATATCTTTATACCGTTATCTGTATGAGTAACTTCTGGATGAAATTGTACTCCATAAATATCTTTTGTTTTATTTTCAATTATTGTCAATTTGGAGTCTTTTGTAAAAGCAACTGATTTAAATCCTTTTGGCAGTTTAACTACTGCGTCTTCATGGCTCATCCAGACAGCAGCTCTGGAGGTGAAAAAATTTTTAGTCAGTAAAGATCGGCTTTTCTTAAATATAAAAGTTCTACCAAACTCTCTTCTTTTTTTTGATGATTTGATTTTTCCACCGAATAGTTTTGCAATTAATTGTAAACCATAACATATCCCAAGTATTGGAATTTTTTTAGTAAAAATATGATTAGGAATACTTTGATATTTGCTCTTTGTAACTGATGACGGCCCACCAGAAAAGATTATTCCTTTCACCTCAGAATAATCTTTAATTTTTTTGACTTCTTTTGGAGTAACAACTTCAGAATGAACTCCTAAATCTCTAATTCTTCTTGCTATTAATTTAGTTACTTGTGATCCAAAATCGATAATTAATATGCTTTCATTAAATTTTTGAAATTGCATTTACTTTTTTGATAAATTTTCAATTTCAATTTTTAATTTCTTACTTTGATTACAAAGTTTATCACAAATATTATTAAGTCTATCATTCAATTCTTTGCTTTTTTGATAATCTGATGTTTCTAGCTTTAACTTTGCCAAATTGTAAATTGCTTCTTCATTTTTTGGATTTAGAAGAATAACTGTATTTAAATTCTTTTCCTGTAAATTTTTATTTTTTAAATTCTTAAAAATTTTTGACAAATACAAGTAAGACATTTCACTTTTTGGGTTAAATACTATGTTTTGTTCAAATTTAAACTTTGCCTCTTCAAATTTTTCGCTGTTAAAAAGTTTCAAACCTTCATCAAAATAAATATTATTTGCCATTAACTTATTAGGTAAGAACAGTAAAATAAAAGCTAATTTTAATCTTAATATCATAACTTATAATTAGTTGTTTTTTGTGTAATCTCCACACTATGTACCATACTTTCATAAAAACCTGCTTTTGTAATCTTAATAAACTTAGCTTTTTTTTGAATTTGATTTAAATTTTTTGCTCCTATATATCCCATTGAAGAGCGTAAGCCTCCTTGTAATTGATAAATTATTTTTGAAACATTGCCTTTATACTCAACTCTTCCCTCTACTCCCTCAGGTACAAATTTTGACTTATCTTTAAAATTTTTTTGAAAATACCTATTAGCTGAACCTGATGACATTGCACCAATTGACCCCATTCCTCTAAATTGTTTATATAATTTTCCTTTTATCTTAAATTTTTTTCCTGGACTCTCGTCTGTGCCTGCAAAGATAGATCCCATCATTATAGCATCTGCACCAGCTGCTAAGGCCTTTGCTATGTCACCAGAAAATTTTATTCCGCCATCTGAAATAATTTTTATTTTTTTGTTTTTTAATGCGCCTTTAACTTCCATAATAGCAGAAATCTGTGGAACACCAATACCTGCAACCATTCTGGTCGTGCATATAGATCCAGGACCAATTCCTACTTTAATAATATCAGCACCCGAATTATATAATTTTTTTGAAGCTTCAGCAGTTGCAATATTGCCTACACAAATAGGAATATTAAAATTTATTTTCTTAAGTTTTGACAGCACCTTAAGCACTTTTGCACTATGTCCATGAGCTGTATCTATAACAATTAAATCACATCCATTATCAATTAATGACCTAGCTCTATCTACGTCTTCATTATTTGTACCAACCGCAGCACCTACGATTAATTTTTTTTTCTTTACTTTCATTACCTCCTCAGATTGTTTTCTTATGTTGAGGTTTCTATGTATAACCCCAATACCTCCAGCTTTTGCAATCGCCACAGCCATTTTAGACTCAGTAACTGTATCCATAGCTGAGGATAAGAACGGTACTTTTAAAGTTATTTTTTTAGATAAGTTTAATGAAATATCTGTTTCAGATGGTAATACATCAGAATATTTTGGAATTAATAATACGTCGTCAAAGGTTAAAGACTCTTTTATTGTTCCCATATAAACTTATAAACAATTTTTAAAAATTATAAAGTCTTTAAAATTTTACAATGTATATAAGTTTCCTTTGACTCATTCCTGCTAGATATAGGTTTAAAGAATTTCACCTCTTTAAATAAAGTTTTAGCTAATTTTATAATTTCATCAAAATCTTCACCCATAAACACTTTTGAGACGAAAACCCCATTAGAAACAAGCACTTTGGGAGATAAACTGAGGATTTCTAAACATAATTCATTTGTTCTAATTGAATCAAGTGATTTATTGCCAGTAGTATCTGCAGCCATATCTGAAATAATTACTTCCAATTTACCATTAAAAAAATCTTTAATCTTATCTTTTGTTATTTTTTCGAAAATATCATTTTTATAGAAATTAACATTTTTTACAGGACTCATATTTTTAATATCTATTGATAAAATTTTACCATTAGTGATTATCTCGCTAGCGACTTGTGACCAGCTGCCTGGGCATGATCCTAAATCTAAAAGATTAGTATTATTTTTCATAAATTTAAATTTGTTATTTAATTCAATTAATTTAAATGAAGCTCTTGATCTGTAACCGAGTGTTTTTGATCTTTTAAAAAAAGGATCTCTGTGTTGTTTAATCTTCCAAGAATTGCTTTTTTTAGATCTTTTAGATTTTTTCATTACAAAATATCTTCATGATCTTCATCTGATATTTGCGCTGAATGTTTTTTTTGCTGCTTTTTATAGAAAAAAATACTTATAGGTATAAAAATTAAATATATTAAACTTAAAAAAAGAAGAGTTTTAAAAGTATAGAATAATAGAGCAATAAAAATCATCCCTATTGACAGAAGTAAAAATACAGTAGTTTTTGATGAGATCGATATCTTTTTTAATGACGGAGTTGGAATTTTACTCACTAATAACAAAGCAATAAAAATTGTGAGGTAAGGTGTAACAAATCTTAAATTTAAATCAAAATCAAAATCAAAATTACTTAATTCATAAATTAATGGTATCAATATTATTAATCCTCCTGCAGGAGATGGTATTCCTTCAAAAAAATTATTTTTCCACTCTTGATTATTATCATGTTTAGTTAGATTAAATCTAGCTAACCTTAATACACAGCATACAGAGTAGATTAAAGCGATAGCCCATCCAAGTTTCCCATAAGAATTTAATTCCCAAAAATAAAGTATAAATACAGGCGCTATGCCAAAGCTAACAAAATCAGTGAGCGAGTCTAATTCTTTTCCAAATTCTGACGTTCCTTTTATTAACCTTGCGATTCTTCCATCAAGTGCATCAAGAATTGCCGCTAATAGTATTAGAATGACTGATAAATTAAAGTTACCATCAATAGAGAATTTTATTGAACTAATTCCAAGACATACTCCGCCTAAAGTAAGTATATTTGGTAGAAGATATCTAGTTTTCTTTGAAGAAACCAGTTTGAATTTTTTATTTTGTTCCATTATTCAGATGCAATTAAACTTTCTCCAGCAACTACATTTTGACCAAGTTTAGCTAATACTTTTTTATTTTTAAAATATATATCTACTCTACTTCCAAATCTTATCATTCCTATTCTGTCTCCTTGTTTTAAATCTTGACCTTGTTCAACATCACAAACTATTCTTCTGGCAATCAATCCTGCTATTTGAACAATAATAATTTCTTCATTATCTTTTTTTGACGTAATTTTGAAAAAATTTCTTTCGTTTTCCTCAGAAGCTTTGTCTAAAGACGCGTTTAAAAATTTTCCTGGCTTGTAATAAATTTCTTCAATTTTGCACGAGGTCGGCACTCTATTAACATGGCAATTAAAAACGTTCATAAAGATGCTCACTCTTGTAAATGAAGTATTTTCAAGTCTCAACTCTTCTGGACCAGACCTTTCTGACACATCTGTTATCAGTCCATCCGCAGGACTAACTAAATAACTATCGTCATCTATTGAAAAACGTTCTGGATCTCTAAAAAAATAATATACCCAAACAGTGATTATAATAAGAAATAAACCTATTAACTTTGAAAAAAATAGGGCTACAAATGTTAGCAGAACAGATATAGCCAAGAATTTATACCCTTCTTTATGAATCTTTGGAAATATTGTATTAAACATAATTTTAAGTTTGCTAAATTTTTCTTAATATGTATAAAAATCACAGTTTATCAATCTATTTTTTATGTCAAAAATTAAAGTTAAAAATCCAGTTGTAGAGTTAGATGGAGATGAAATGACTAGAATTATATGGTCATTTATTAAGGATAAACTCATAAATCCTTACCTAGATATTGAACTTAAATATTATGACCTTGGGATGGAGAGTCGTGATAAGACTGACGATCAAATAACAATTGACGCAGCTAATGCTATAAAAAAATATGGTGTGGGAGTAAAATGTGCAACTATCACACCTGATGAAGCGAGGGTGGAAGAGTTTAAACTTAAAAAAATGTGGAGATCTCCTAACGGTACAATTAGAAATATTCTAGGAGGCACGGTGTTTAGAGAGCCAATTATTTGTAAAAATGTTCCAAAGCTAGTTCCAGGTTGGACACAGCCGATCGTTATAGGTAGACACGCTTTTGGTGATCAGTATAGAGCTACCGATTTTTTAATACCTGGTGAAGGTAATCTTGAAGTTAAATGGACTTCAAAAGATGGAAAAAATAAAAAAGAGTTTAAAGTTTTCGATTTTCCTGGATCAGGAACTGCTTTAACTATGTATAACTTAGATGACTCAATAAAAAATTTCGCCAGAGCTTGTATGAATTATGGACTTGGAAGAAAATGGCCTGTTTATTTATCTACAAAAAATACAATTCTAAAAGCTTACGATGGAAGATTCAAAGATCTTTTTCAAGAAGTTTTTGAAAAAGAATTTTCTGATAAATTTAAAAAAGCTAATATTACTTATGAACATAGATTAATTGATGACATGGTAGCTTGCGCAATGAAGTGGAATGGTGGATACATTTGGGCATGCAAAAATTATGATGGAGATGTTCAGTCAGACACAGTTGCACAGGGATTTGGGTCGTTAGGATTAATGACAAGTGTGCTTATGTCACCCGATGGAAAAACTGTTGAGTCAGAAGCTGCACATGGAACTGTTACTAGACATTATAGAATGCACCAACAAGGAAAAGAAACTTCTACAAACCCCATCGCTTCAATATTTGCTTGGACAAGAGGTTTGGCTCACAGAGGAAAGCTTGACGGAAATGAAGAACTAATTAAATTTTCAGCTAATATTGAAGAAGTGTGTATTGAAACTGTTGAGAGCGGATCAATGACAAAGGATTTGGCAATCTTAATTGATAAATCAACTAAATACCTAACCACAAATCAATTCTTAGAAGCAATTGATGGAAATTTAAAGAAAAAACTTAACTAAGTTTTTTTGAGATTTCTTTAAAAGCTTCTGTAATTTTATCTTTATTTACTCCCCCTGCTTGAGCAAAATCTTTTCTACCTCCACCTCCTTTGCCTCCTAGAATAACAGAAGCAGCTTTTACCAAATCAACAGCATCATATTTTGAAGTTAGATCTCTAGTAACTCCTACAGCTAAACCGACCTTGTCTTCAAATGTAGAAATACCTACAACTATCCCCGATTTAATATCTTTTTTTCCCTCGTCTATAATACTTCTTAATTCTTTAGATGGAAAATCTTTTAAAATTTGTTCTCGAATTATTAGATCTCCAATTTTTTTGTCCTTTATTATATTTTTGCTTTTATCTTTTTTAATACTTTCAATTTTTACTTTGTTAAGCTGTTTATTCAAATTTTTTAAGTTTTCGATTAAATCTAAATTCTCTTTATAATCTGGATTTATTTTTAGTTTTTGTAATTCTTTTTTAACTAATGTAATCTCATCTTTTAAATTTAATTCTTTTTGGGATTTATCTTGTTTTTGCGTTTTTTCATAAACTTCTAATTGTTTATCTCTTAACGCCTCAACTCTCCTAACTCCTGAAGCGATCGCAGACTGGCTTATAACTTTAAATTTACCGACCTCTTTTGTATTTTTAACGTGAGTACCTCCACATAATTCAGTTGAGAAAAAACCGTTATTTTCCTTTCCCATAAAAACCACTCTCACTTCTTCTCCGTATTTTTCACCAAATAATGCTAATGCGCCCATGCTTACTGCTTCTTTTGGTGTCATTATTCTTGTCTGTACATCAGTGGAACCAGCTACAATTTCGTTTACAATTTTATTTATTTTTGTCATTTCATCTTTTTCAATCGGCTTGTTATGACTAAAATCAAATCTTAGCCTCTCAGGCGAAACTAACGAACCTTTTTGAGTGACATGTTTTCCTAAAGTTCTTCTTAATGATTCATGTAATAAATGAGTTGCTGAATGATAAGCTTTAGAGTTATTTCTTTTTAAAATATCTATTTCTAAATTAACGTTTTGCCCTATTGATATTGAACCTTTTTCAATTTTTCCATAATGAACAAATAAATCTCCCATTTTTTTCTGAGTATCATTAATCTTTATTTTACAATTTGAGTTAAAAATATAACCCTGGTCACCAACTTGACCTCCTGACTCTCCATAAAAAGGGGTTTGATTTGTTATAACTTCTACCTTGTCTCCAGTGCTAGCTGAGTCTACAAACTTACCATCTTTTGAAATTTTGACTACAATACCTTCAGCTTTATCATATTCGTAACCTAAAAACTCAGTCGGATTAATTTCTTCTCTTATTTTAAACCATTTTTCTTCAACAGACCTATCTCCAGACCCTTTCCAATTAGCTCGTGCAAGAGCTTTGCTTTTTTCCATCTCCTTTTCAAAACCAACATTATCTACTTTAATCCCCTTCCCTTTTAATATGTCGGCAGTTAAATCTAAAGGGAAACCATAAGTATCATATAATTTAAATGCTGTTGATCCTGGAAATGTTTTATTTGAAACTTTAGTCAAATTTTCATCAAGTATTTTCATTCCGCGTTCTAAAAGAGAAGAAAATTTTTCCTCCTCATTTTTTAAAGTCTCAATTATTAATTCTTTACCAGTAATTAATTCAGGATAACTACTTTTCATTTCATTTAATAAAATATCAAATAACTTATAAAAAACAGGATCCTTGCTTCTTAAAGAATGAGCATGTCTCATACCACGTCTCATGATTCTTCTTAATACATATCCTCTTCCTTCATTAGAAGGTAATATTCCTTCAGCGATTAAAAAACTACAAGCCCTTAAATGATCTGCTATAACTCTGTGACTCGCAATAGTTGACTCATCTATAGGTGACTTCAATAAATCGGAAGATGCAATCATAATTTTTTTAAAGTGGTCGATCTTATAATTATCATGGGTCCCTTGAAGGACAGCTGTCATTCGTTCAAGGCCCATTCCAGTATCTACTGATGGTTTTGGTAAACTTATTCTTTTATCTTTTGAAATTTGTTCGTACTGCATAAATACTAAATTCCATATCTCAATAAATCGATCTCCGTCTTCATCTGGACTTCCTGGGGGTCCTCCTTTTAATTTTTCGCCGTGATCGTAGAAAATTTCTGAACAAGGACCGCATGGACCAGTGTCTCCCATCGACCAAAAGTTATCAGAAGTAGCTATTTTTATTATTTTGTCATCACTGAAACCTGCTATTTTTTTCCAAAGTTTAAATGACTCTTCGTCTTCATGATAAACTGTTACAGAAAGTTTTTCTTTAGGCAATTGAAAATCTTTTGTTAATAAATTCCAAGCATGAATAATTGCTTGCTCTTTAAAGTAATCTCCAAAGGAAAAATTTCCAAGCATTTCAAAAAAAGTATGGTGTCTTGGTGTGTATCCTACGTTTTCTAGATCATTATGTTTTCCACCAGCTCTTACACATTTTTGAGATGTTGTGGCTTTTTTATAATCTCTTTTTTCTAAACCTGTAAAAACATTTTTAAATTGGACCATGCCTGAGTTGGTGAACATCAAGGTAGGATCATTGTTTGGAACTAAGTTACTAGAGTCTACAATCTTATGATTGTTTTTTTTAAAATAATCTAAAAATTTTTTCCTGACATCGGAAAGTAAAATTTGGCCCATATTTAATTAAATACAGATATTTTAGAACTTGTCTATAAAGAGATTAGTTTGTAGCTTTTTTATCGTTGTCTACTACAACGCAAATTTCAGATTTTGTTAAAAATCTCTGCCCTGTTCCATTATCTAGGGAAAACATGCCTCCAATTCCCTTAACAGCATCAATAGTCAAATCTGTATGTTTCCATTTTTCGTATTGATCTTCATTCATGTAAAAAGGGGTTCCATCTACCTCTCCTAGCTTTACGTCGCTATTTCCTACTTGATATTCTTTGGCTGGAAAGCACATAGGTGCGCTACCATCGCAGCATCCGCCTGATTGATGAAATAAAAGATCGTCACCATGAACTTCTTTAATTTCGTTAAGTAATTTTTTTGCTGATAATGTGAATGATACTTTCATTAGTATATTTCGGCCCATGATCAAGAATCATGGGCCATTATATATTATTGGTTAAAAGAAGCCTAATTTTTTCTCACTGTAAGACACGTGTAAGTTCTTCACTTGTCTATAATGATTTAACATCATTTTGTGAGTTTCTCTTCCGATACCAGATTGTTTATATCCACCAAATGCAGCGTGAGCTGGGTATGCATGGTAACAGTTTGTCCAAACTCTACCCGCTTCAATACCTCTACCCATTCTGTAAGCAATGTTTCCATCTCTAGTCCAAACACCTGCTCCTAATCCGTAAAGAGTATCATTAGCTATCTCTAATGCTTCTTTCTCATCTTTAAACGTTGTAACTGATACAACTGGTCCAAAGATCTCCTCTTGGAATATTCGCATGTTGTTTTTTCCTTCGAAAATTGTTGGTTGGATATAGTTTCCTTTTTCAAGGCCACTATTTATTTTTGCAGCACTTCCACCACAAAGAACTTTGGCACCTTCTTTTTTACCTAAGTCTAAGTAAGACTTAATTTTTTCCATTTGTTCTAGTGAAGCTTGAGCTCCAATCATAGTTTCCATTTTTAAAGGATTATCTTGTTTTACAGCTTTAGTTCTTGCAATCGCCTTCTCCATGAATTTATCATAGATAGATTTTTGAATTAAAGCTCTACTTGGACAAGTACAAACTTCTCCTTGGTTAAGCGTAAACATAGCGAAACCTTCTAAACATTTATCAAAGAAGTCGTCATCTTTAGCCATTACATCTTCAAAGAAAATGTTTGGCGATTTACCACCTAATTCTAAAGTGATTGGAATTAAGTTTTGAGATGCGTACTGCATTATTAAACGTCCAGTCGTTGTTTCACCAGTAAATGCTATCTTCTTAATTCTTTTAGAAGATGCAAGTGGTTTACCTGCTTCTAGACCATATCCGCTTACAACATTAACAACACCTGCTGGTAATAGATCTCCAATAAGTTCCATTAAAAGCATTATTGATGCTGGCGTTTGTTCAGCTGGTTTTAAAACTACACAGTTTCCTGCTGCCAATGCTGGTGCTAATTTCCATGTAGCCATTAATAATGGGAAGTTCCATGGTATAATCTGACCAACTACACCTAACGGCTCAGGTATGTGGTAAGAATATTCACTGTTACTGATTTCAGCAACTGAACCTTCCTCTGCTCTTATTACTCCCGCAAAATATCTCCAATGATCAATTACCAAAGGTAAATCTGCAGCCATACATTCTCTAATTGGCTTACCATTGTCTAAACATTCTGCTGTCGCTAAAACGTTCAGATTTTTCTCTATAACATCAGCAATCTTTAAAAGAATGTTCGATCTCTCAGTGATTGATGTTTTTCCCCATGTAGGAAAAGCTGCGTGAGCTGCGTCTAGAGCGAAATCAACGTCTTTATCGTTCGATCGTGGCACCTTACAGATAACTTCATTAGTGATAGGAGTAGTATTATCAAAATACTTTCCAGATTTAGGTTCTACAAATTTTCCGTTAATGTAGTTTCCATATTTATCTTTAAATGGAAATTTAACCTTCAAATGAGAGGTATCTAAAGATGAAGACACTTTCGGGCTTGATGTTTGTTGTGTACTCATTTTTCCCCCTTTTGTTCTTAATTACCAATTAAAACCAATATGAACTTGATTGTACACATGTATTTTTGACCCTATTTTTTTAGATACTAAATATAGATTTAGTCAATTCTTAGTTGAGGTTTCATGAGAAACGGGAGGTCTTATTTAAACCTCCCGTTGAAATGATGGCAAAAGAATTATTCTTCCTCTTTTTTATCGCTAATTTTTTCGTTTGCTGAAGGGTTTCCTTCAAGCTCTTTGCTAATCGATGAAGCTTCATCTCTGATGATTTTTTCTATTTCTGCTGCAACGTTTGGATTTTTTTGTAAGTATACTTTTGCATTTTCTCTACCTTGACCTATTTTTTCACCTTTATACGCATACCAAGCTCCAGATTTTTCAACTACTCCAGCTTTAGTACCAAGATCAATTAATTCACCTAATTTACTTATTCCTTTTCCATACATAAGATCGAACTCAACAACTTTAAAAGGAGGTGCAACTTTATTCTTAATCACTTTTACTCTAGTTGAGTTACCTATGATCTGATCTTTTTCTTTAATTGCCCCTATTCTTCTTATGTCCATTCTTACGGATGAATAAAACTTAAGAGCATTACCACCTGATGTGGTTTCTGGATTACCAAACATAACACCAATTTTCATTCTTATTTGGTTAATAAATATTACCATTGTATTTGATTTAGAAACTGAGCCAGTAATTTTTCTTAATGCTTGACTCATTAATCTAGATTGTAGGCCAACATGGTGGTCTCCCATTTCTCCTTCCAACTCAGCCTTTGGAGTTAATGCTGCAACTGAGTCCACAACTAAAACTGAAATTGATCCAGATTTTATCAGTGTGTCAGTTATTTCTAAAGCTTGCTCTCCTGTGTCTGGTTGCGAGATTAATAATTCCTCGGTTTTTACACCTAGTTTCTTAGCATAAACTGGGTCCATAGCATGCTCAGCATCAACAAATGCGCATATCCCACCAGCTTTTTGAGCTTCAGCCACTACTTGTAAAGCTAAAGTAGTTTTACCTGATGACTCTGGGCCATAAATCTCAATAATTCTTCCTTTTGGCAAGCCTCCAATACCTAGAGCTAAGTCTAAACTTAAAGATCCAGTTGAAATAGCCTCAACATCTAATGCTTGCTGTTGTCCAAGCCTCATTACTGAGCCTTTTCCAAAATTTTGATCTATTTGGCTAATTGCAGCCTCTAAAGACTTATTTTTTTCCTTCAATTCTTGTTGTTTTTTATTATCAGTTTTCACCACTTTTAAGTTATTTTTTGTCATATTTTATCCTTTTTATTATTCGAATCGTTAATATAAATGTACACATTTTGTTCTTTTTTTCAAGGTTTTAAAAAAAAGGCCTCTATTCAACCGAATTTTGGGAAAGAGTGCCTAATTGCTTAGCAAGCTCAAATTGTGAAACCACGAAGTCCCTTTGGGCTTTAGAGTATGCTATCCGTGCTTCTAAAAGAAGACTTCTAGATTGAATAACTTCTAATGTTGTGCGTGTGTTACCTGAGTCATATTCTAGTGTAATACCCTCATTAGCTATTTCTGCAGCTTTCAATTGAGCTTTTGTGGCGTCTAATACACTTTTTGATGATTGATAATTTGACCAAGAGATTGATGTATCTGACAAGACCTTGTTTTTGGTATCTTTAAAAAGCAATTGAAAACGTTGTTTTTCTAATGAAGATTTTTTTATAGATGAAATATTTTCTCCGCCTTTAATGATTGGCCAGCTAATAGTTGCTTTGACTGTCTCGTCGTCTTTCTCATCTATTGTGGAGCTAAAATCTTTATTTTCAGATTTCGAAACTTTGATTGAAGCTTTTGGAGAAAGTCTAGCTCTTTCAATATTTAGTTCTTTTGCTGAAATCTCGTAATCTAATTTAGAAATTAAAAGAGCTAAATTTTTAAGGCTTGCTTGCTCTAAGGAGCTATTTAAGGTGCTTGGTAAATCAATGAGAACTTTTTGATTTAAATTTTCAAAGCTTGGTACTTTTTCTCCTGTAATTCTCTCAAAATTCCTTATTGAAGAAAGAAGCTCTGTTTTTGCCTTAATTAAATTTGCATTAGCACCAGCCAAGGATGACTCTGATTGAGCTAAATCAGTTAAGGTAATCTCTCCTTTTTGCAATCTTGCATTATCAAATTCAACTTGTCTTTCAAATAAATTCACGTTAGAAAAATTAAATTTTTCATTATTAAATTTAAAAATAAAATCAAAATAAGCAAAAGCAGTTTCAAAAATTATTTGCTGCTCTTTTTGCTTAAATTCTAAAGTCGCTTTTTGAGTTTCTAATTCAGATTTTTTGAAGGTGTTTACTCCTTTAAAACCAGAAAAAATTACCTGCTCCAGAGATATGTTTTTATTTTCAGTATCTGAATTTGAGTCTGCTAAACTAGCTCCACTCTGGTTAGTTCTGTTGGTTGAGGTGGTGCTAGTTTGTTCTCCAGAAATTGTGATGCTTGGTAAAAATTCACTTCTTGATATTTTCTTATCTTGTTTAACTGACTCCAAGTTTTTTCTTTCTGCATTCAACTCTAGATTATTATCAATTGCTTTTTTAAGATAAAACTTAAAATTTTCATTCGCTTCGAGTTTAATAAAATTAAGAGCAAGAAAAAATATAATGACAATTATTTTCATTTAATTTATTTTCATACTTTTTAATCGATGCTTCTTGTCTATATTAATCACAAAATCAGATTTTCCTTTTAGATTTTTTAACATATGTCTTGTTAATCTTTCGTAATACATAATAAAATTTTTAATCTCGATATCGGTCATTGTTTTTTTTCCTTTAGACGTCGCTCTCAATTTTTTTTCTTGTAGCAGTCTCCATTTAAAAACATGATCAAAATTGGGTACCTTTAAAAATATTTTTAAATCGATTAATTTAAATATTTTTTTGTAGGTAGTTTTGAGTTCTTTATTTACCCAGTTTCTCCAAATTTTTTTTTTATCTTTCTCTTTTTCTAATATATTTATTGGCTTAATTAAATCTTTATTTTTTTGTGGTGTCGCCGCAACACACCAGCCTTCAAATATTACTATGTCTGGTTGGAAGGTTATTTTTTGCCATTTTTTTTTTGGACTCCTGTCATCAATAGATTTGTCAAATTTTGGGATATATAAAATTTTTTTTGTTAAATTTTTTAATTGATTGAGACAATTAAAAAGTAATTTAGTATCGTGAGTCCCAGGTACTCCTCTTGTTAAAAAAAGTGGATCTATTTTTTTTGCCATTATTTTTCTTTCATTAAGTGTTCTATAAAAGTCATCAATAGAAAAAATTACTGTATTAAGCTCAAATCTTTCTTTTAAAATAATTTTTAAAATATTTGAGATAGTTGATTTTCCTGAGCCCTGACCTCCTGTTAATCCTACAATAATTGTTTTATTATTTTTAATTTTTAGATTAAAAATTTTTTTACTTAATGGTAAATAAAATTTATTAAATTGGCCTAATTTATCTCTAAAAGGTTCTGATAAAACTTCTTGCGACTTTATGAATTGTATATACTTCTTTTTGGCTTTATTATTGAGTTCCAATATTTTAAAGTGCATCTTAATTTTTATCTAGTGGATGATTTTTTCCATCATTGATCTTGATATCTTCGAGCTCAAATGTGTCAATGTCTTCAATACAACCTAAATTAAAGCCTGTCATTGATGGATTGGATCTAGGGTTATGATGAGTATAAATTCCGCAAATTGAACAGAAGTAGTGTTTTGCAACTTTTGTGTGAAATTTGTATAAAGACAATTTATCTTCTCCTTCAACAATTATGAAATCCTCATTTTTAACCATAGACATAATTGCACCTTTTCTTTTGCAAATTGAACAATTGCATCTTAAGATTTTGTCTAAATTATCGATCCTAATTTCTGCTTTAAATTGACCGCAATGACACTTTAATTTTTTCATAAATTTTCAGTAGATTAACAACAACACTATCTATCTTTGTTAATATCCACAATAGTCCAAAATCGTTAACAAATGTTCACCTTTTGATTCTAATTTGATTCTATTTGAGACTCTAATTACAACTTTTTAGTGTGTTATCTCCTTGGTGCTTTCTAAATTTTCTTGACTATTTAATAACTCCGTTTGTTTTTCTCTAAAAGATACAATTAAAATTAAAATGTTAAATATTACTATTAATATTGATAAAAAATTGAAATTTGTACCTAAACTAAAATCTAGAGATGAAAAAATTATAATAAATATTAATGATCTAAAAAATACTTGAAATTTAAAAACCGCAATTATTGAAAATGAGTGTATTAGAAGCTTCAAAAACGACATTTTCGACGGTCCAAAATATCTAGTTCCCCTCTCAGAATCTATTTCATTAAAATATTCTAAGTTCTTTTTAACTGATCCGGAGTAACTACTCCACAAACTGGCTTGGGTAGAAAGTTTTCTTACATCTTCTTTTATTAAACAGCTATAATTTCCAAAATTAATTTTTTTTCCTGTAAATACTAATGTGATCAGCTTATGCATAGAATATAAAAATCGAAAAAATAGACCCTCAGATCTTTTAATCCTTATTGCTACCACAGATTTATTAGGATCTTCTAAAATTTTATTTATTAATTTTTTTAATTCTATTGGTCTATCTTCTCCATCACCGTCCATTAATATTAAATAATCAAAATCCTTATTTTTAATAACGTACCTTATTCCAAAAGCATTACATCTAGCATGTCCTTTATTTTCTCTCATATTTAAAATTTGAATTGACTTAATAAAGGTCGGTTTTAATAGCTTGGATTGTTTAATTGTTGACGCATCATTTATAACTAGGCATTCTATATGGATTTTTTTTAACTCTTTAATATTTTCATTAATTTCAACAATAAGTTTTTCCAAAGATTCCCAGTCGTTAAAGACAGGTATTAAAATAATAATTTTTTTCATTTTTTGCCAATCATACAATAGCCTACTGGTTTAATAGTTCCAAAAACACCTGGGCATATTTTTTTTAATATATTTGGATTCCCGGTGTAAATTACTCCTTGATTATCTTTTATTTCCATTATCTTTTTACCCAAATCATTAATCCAAATTGGTCTAGATTTTAAGTGATAAGATAAATTTCCTGCAGACCACTCATCGCCAATAACAATTTTTATTTCGTTCACAAAATTATCATCCCACTTATTTTGAACAAGTCTTGAAATCTCCCGCCCTGGATAATCTGTTCGCTTTGTTTCATCTATTAATGATACACTTAAATAGAGCAATGGAGACACAATAAATAAAAATGAAAAAACAACAAAAAACCTTTTAAACTTTTTGAAATCTACGTATTTTTTGAAATACTCAATAAAGAAAACTCCAAAAAATAGATAAAATGGAGTCATCCACATAGTTCTAATTTTTGCACCAGT
>CACJWN010000014.1 GCA_902597175.1 uncultured Pelagibacteraceae bacterium
TTCTAATAAGGACTCATTTGTAATTAGTGGACGAGGAGAATTGATGTTAGAAATTCTTTTGACCCAAATGAGACGTGAAGGATTTGAGATGACTGTTAGTCCTCCCAAAGTTTTAATTAAAGAAAATAATGCCGGAAAAAAACAAGAACCAATCGAAGAAATTACCATGGATTTAGATGAAGAATATTCATCAAGGATTATTGACTCAATGAATAGAAGGAAAGGCAAACTAATTGATCTTAAAGATACAGGGAAGAACAAGAAAAGACTAATTTTTCATGCACCGACTAGAGGTTTAATGGGCTATACAAGTAGATTCTTGACTTTAACTAAGGGTACTGGAGTAATAAATAGAATCTTTCATTCCTATGGAGATTATACTGGCGAAATGGAAGGAAGAAGAAATGGCGCCTTAATATCCATAGAAACAGGTAAGGCAGTTGCGTTCGCAATTTTTAACTTACAAGCTAGAGGCGAAATGCTCGTTACTCATAATGACCCTGTTTATGAAGGTATGATTGTAGGTATTTCATCCAAAGCTGGAGATCTTGAAATTAATGTAATGAAGGGAAAAAAATTAACAAATATGAGAACACAAAATACTGATGAAAATGTTGTTTTAACTCCAATTAGAAAAATGGCTATTGCTGAACAATTAAGTTTGTTAAATACCGATGAAGCATTAGAAATTACACCTAAATCCTGTCGATTAAGAAAGTTGATTTTAGATCCGCACGAAAGAAAAAGGTTATCTCGAGCTAAATCTAAAGCTTCTTAAAGACTAAATCTTGACTTTTTACTATCAGCTAAAAAACTTTTGACAGTATCAAGTGTCATTGATTTGAAGCTTTTTCCAAAATTACTAATTTGATTAATAACTTTTGGTGGCATAGTAATAATATTACAATTTATTTGTTTAGCTTGAGTGTAGTTGTAAGCCTCTCTGGTACTTGCCCAAAGGATTTCAATATTTTTATTCTTTTTGGTTAAAGAAATGCTTTTTTTAAATATTGGAAGAGGATCCTTGCCTTTATCAGCCATTCTTCCAGCAAAAATTGATATTATAGATTTAGTTTTTTTATTTAACTTTTTATAAATTTTTTGAGTCTGCTCAAAAGTATAAACTGCAGTTATATTAAGTTTAATTCCCTTATCACTTAATTCTTTAATTACTGATCCAGTGAACTTACCTTTAGAATTAACAACTGGTATTTTAACATAAACGTTATTGCCCCAAGAATTAATTTCATAAGCTTGTTTAAGCATATCTTTCAAATTATCTGCAAACACTTCGAAAGAAATTGGTTTTTTTTTACAAGCCTTCAAAATTTTAAGAGAATAATCTCTATAATTTTTTGCTCCTGCTAGTCTCATTAAGCTTGGATTTGTTGTAAAACCGTCGACTATAGATTTATTGTAAAAAAATTTAATTGTTTCAAAATCAGCTATATCACAAAATATTTTTGTTTTCATTAATCTAAATTTTTAACGATATCCTCTGTCATTTTTTTTGCATCTGCAAACAACATCAAGGTATTGTCTTTATAAAATAATTCATTATCTATTCCGGCATATCCAGGAGACAAGCTTCTCTTAACAAATAAAACAGATTTACATTTTTCAACATCAAGTACTGGCATGCCAAATATTGGGCTCTTAGGATCTGTTTTAGCTACAGGATTTGTGACATCATTTGCTCCAATCACAAATGCAACGTCGGAATTGGCAAAATCATTATTTATATCCTCTAACTCAAACACTTCATCATATGGAACATTAGCCTCTGCCAATAGAACGTTCATATGTCCAGGCATCCTACCAGCAACAGGATGTATAGCATATGTAACTTTAATATCGTTCTTTTTTAATTTATCTACCATCTCTCTTAAAGCATGTTGAGCTTGTGCCACTGCCATCCCATAACCTGGAACTATAATCACTGATGAGGCATTTTTCATTAAGAAAGCAGCATCCTCAGCATTACCGCTCTTTACGGGTTTTTGATCCTCCTTTTCTTTTGTATTATCAGATGAGCTGTCTGCACCAAAACCTCCAAGTATTACACTTACAAAAGATCTATTCATAGCTGTACACATTATATAAGATAGTATTGCTCCCGAAGAACCTACAAGTGCTCCTGTAATAATTAAAGCAGTGTTTTCTAAAGTAAAACCTATTCCCGCAGCGGCCCAACCTGAGTAAGAGTTTAACATTGAAATTACTACAGGCATATCGGCACCACCTATAGGTATAATTAATAAAACACCCACAATAAAAGAAATTATAATTACAGTCCAAAAAATATTTGCTGACTGGGTGTTACATAAATAATAAATTAAGACAAAAATTCCTATACCTAGTATTAAATTTAAAATATGTTGACCACCAAAAGTTATTGGGGAACCAGACATTATTCCTCTTAATTTTAAAAATGCTATTATAGATCCTGAAAAAGTTATTGCTCCCACTGCAGCACCAATAGACATTTCTATTAAGCTTGCTAGTTTAATTCCACCAACTACTCCTAAATTGAAAGCTTCAGGATTTAGGAAAGCTGCTACAGCAACAAAAACTGCAGCCAAACCTACTAAACTGTGGAAACCTGCGACCAACTCTGGCATTGCAGTCATTGGGATTCTAAAGGCTATAAAAGCTCCGATAGCTCCACCGATTAATAAAAAAATTACTACATAAATTAACGAAGTAGAAAAGTTTCCAACTGATAAAAATGTTACTATAATTGCAATTATCATACCTGCAATTCCGAAATAATTTCCTTGTCTTGATGTATCCGGAGAGGACAACCCTCTTAATGCAAGAATAAATAGTATTCCTGAGATTAAATAAAAAACTGCTGATAAATTTGCTGATATCATTTCTTTTTATCTTTTTTTTTTTTATACATTTGAAGCATTCTTTGAGTTACTAAAAATCCACCAAAAATATTTATTGCGGCTAATACAATAGCTAAAAATCCAAAAATACTTGATATATCAAAAGCACTTTCTGATGATCCAGCTAATGCAGCTATTATAGCACCAACAATTATGACAGATGAAATAGCATTTGTTACAGACATTAAAGGTGTATGTAGAGACGGTGTAACACTCCAAACTACATAATAGCCAATAAAGATTGATAGAATAAATATACTTAATCTAAATATAAACGGATCTATTTCCATACTTAAACTTTCCCTATTAATGATTTTGTAATTATCTCGTCCTCTAAATTAATATTAAAAATTTTTTTTTCTCTGCTATATAAATTTCTAATGAAACTAAACAAATTTTTAGCGTATAAACTAGATGCAGTCAGTGGTAAGCTATTCATTAAACTTTTTACGCCTATTACTTTTATTCCCTGAATTGTATTTATTTTTCCTGGTTCCGAGTATGCAGAATTACCTCCTTGCTCTGCTGCTAAATCATAAACTATAGACCCAGGTTTCATTAATTTTATTAAATCTTCATTTAATATTCTTGGTGCCGGTTTACCAGGAATTAGTGCGGTGCAAATAACTATATCATTTTTCTTAAGTGCTTCTTTCATAATTTCTGCTTGTCTTTTTTTATAATCCTCTGTAGCTTCTTTTGCATATCCTCCGGATGTTTCCATATCTTCTGATTGTTCAACAGTCAAAAATTTTCCACCCAAACTTTCAACTTGCTCTTTTGATGCTGCTCTAACATCAGTTGCTGAAACTATCGCACCTAATCTTTTTGCAGTCGCAACTGCTTGTAAACCTGCAACTCCTGCTCCAATGACTAAAACTTTAGCAGCTGGTACGGTACCAGCAGCTGTCATCATCATTGGCACAGCTTTTTCAAATTCAGCAACACAATCTATTACTGCTCTGTATCCGGCTAAATTTGATTGAGAGGATAACACATCCATGGACTGAGCGCGTGTGATACGAGGTAATAATTCAAGTGAAAAAGTGTTAATTTCTTTTTTTATAATTTTTTTTATTAGGTCTGTGTTCTTTGACGGGTTGAGCATTCCAATTAAAATTGATTTCTCTTTTAATAAATTAATTTCATTTTCAGAGGGGCAATTTACCTTAATTATTAAATTACTTGAGTTTAAAACCTCACTTGAGGAGTCTTTAATTTCTACTCCAGTTTTTTTATATTCGTTATCGTCGATACCTAAATGAGTTGCATAATCTTTTTCAATACACACTTTTAATCCTAAACCAATTATGTTCTTTGCAGTCTCAGGTGTAATAGAAATTCTTTTTTCTGATGATAAATCTTCTTTAATTGAACCTACTATCATTTGATTAATTTCTTTGCTCTTAAAGTAAAGTAACAGCCAATATTACTAAAACAGCTATAACTGCCAATGTTCCCCACAAAACAAACTTTGTAAAACCATTATATGTTTTTTTATAGTCGTTTTCGCTCATAAATATTATCCTTGTCGAGCTTTAAATTTCGGATTTTTTTTATTAATTACGTAAAGCTTTCCTCTTCTCTTTACAAGTTTGGAGTTAAGATCTCTTTTTTTCAATGATTTTAATGAGCTAGCTATTTTCATAATTGTTAAGCCTGGCAACGTCCTACTCTTCCGTATCTTAAGACAAGGTACCATCGGCGCTGAAGGACTTAACTTCCGAGTTCGGAATGGGATCGGGTGTGGCCCCTTCGCAATAATCACCAGGCACAGTTTTATAGTATTTTTATTTTAACATGTAAATAGGCAATAATTCCTAAAATACTTGTATTTGGTGGGCATGATAAGAATTGAACTTATGACCTCTTCGATGTCAACGAAGCGTTCTACCACTGAACTACATGCCCAGTTTTATATTAAATACTTTTTTTATAAATAACTTAATTCTTAATTTAATTAATAAGATATATATAGATTTTAAAGAGAAAAACTTAAATTTTTTTTTATTTTTATTTTCTCTCAGCCAACTTGACAACTCATTTATATAAATGTCGATCTTTTTTAATGAAAAATTATCACTATGTATTCTATAAATTGCTAAAGGTTCTTGAATAGCTTTAATATTGTATTTAAAGCTTGAATGAATGAAATAGTCAAAATCGCCTATTACATTATACGAACTATTAAATTTTTTTAATCTAAACAACTTACTATCAATCATTACAGTCAGTATACCTATATCGTAATTATTCAATAATTTTTGTGTTATAAATCCAGAGTTTAATTTTTTAGAAAATTTTACAAATTTTTTCTTCTTTTCATTTAAAAGAACAATATAGTTTGTGTATACAATTTTGACAAATTTGTCTTTTCTCATTTCTTTAACTTGAAGCTCTAATTTATTTTTAAACCACATATCATCAACATCTAAAAAACAAATATATTTTCCATTACATTTGTTTAAAGCAAGGTTTCTCGCTTTATATAAATTTTTTACAGATTTCGATTTATAAAATTTAATTCTCTTATCTTTAAAAGACTTTATTATTTTAATGCTATTGTCTTTAGAACAATTATCCCAGAATACTAATTCCCAATTTTTATAAGATTGATTTATTACACTTTTAATACATTGCCTAAGATATTTTTCGCCGTTGAGACAATTAATTACCACGCTAACTAGTGGTTGGTTTTTATACATGAAAAAATTTATTTTTTAACCCAAGGGGCTTTTTTATTTAAGATCATTTTTTCTAAAAGCTGTTTATCTCTAAGAGTGTCCATGCATTGCCAAAAGCCATTATGTTTGAAGGCCATTAATTGTTTTATTTTAACTAGTGATAGTATAGGTTCTCTTTCTAACATAATTTTATCTCCAGAAATAAAATCAAAGATTTTTTGATTTAAAACAAAAAATCCTCCATTAATCCAACTATTGGTTAGCTGGGGTTTTTCCTCAAACTTTGAAACTTTATTTAAATTTAAAGTTAGTGCTCCAAATCTAGCTGGTGGTTTTACAGCGGTTAGTGTTGCAATTTTTTTGTGTTGTAGATGAAATTTTAATAATCTTTTAAGGTTTTGATTGCTTAGTCCATCTCCATAAGTAAGCATAAAATTTTCATTTTTTTTGAAATATTTCTTTAATCTTAATAATCTTCCACCAGTTAAAGTATTATTTCCTGTGAATATACATTGAATATTTTTTTTTTTTTCAAAATGATTTTTTAGTATTTGGCTTTTATATCCGGTTGCTAAAATAAAATTATTAAACCCATAATTTTCATAATGTTTTATTATGTGATTTATAATTGGTAATTTGCCGATTCTTACCATCGGTTTAGGAATTGATCTAGTCTCCTCAGCTAATCTGGAGCCAAGCCCACCACATAAAATTACAACTTTAAAATCCTTCGCTACCATTTGTAATTAAAATATCTATCATCAGGGCTTTTCCTTACCATCTCTTTTTCGTTGTGTGGTAGAGTTAAACAATTTGCTATTATAGACTCATCTTTATCTAATCCTTTGAATCCATTCCATATATTTGGTGGAATAGTTATTAAATTATACTCCCTTGGAGACAAAATAATTTCTTGAATTTCATTTTTAGATTTGCTGCCGGGTCTATCGTCAAAAAGAGTAAGTCTGACTCTGCCTTTAATACAAACGTAATTAAGAGATGACTCCTTGTGTAAATGCCATCCTTTTATTTTATCTTGATAAATCGTAGAAAAATAAATTTCTCCAAATTCTTTAAAAGCAGGGCTATCCGTTCTTAACATGTGCATTACTTTGCCCCTGTCATCAGAAATAATTTTTAACTTGGTGATTTTTACATCAAAAATCATAATTGATGCTTTATACTTTTAAACAAAAGTGTAATTTTTCTAAATATAAAATAAATAACTGAAAGCCAGGCATTAGGAAATAGCAAACTGGGGAAAAAATGTTTTTTCATACTAATATATTTTAAACCCATCTTCTCACCATTTAGCAAGATTTTTATAAAGTAATTAAAAAAATTTTTTAAAGAAGAGTTTTTTGCAATATAATATCTACTAAAATTTAAGCCCTGACTTCTATAATAATCTAACGCCTCGGGTATTCTTATAATTTCGACCATGGGATATAAATTTCCCCATTCTCTTATACCGTGTAAACTTACAGACAAAGGTTTTGCACATAAATAAGCATTTGATTTTGAAAATGCAGCACAAAATACTTTTATAAAAAAACAAGTATTTTCAAAATTAGACCATATTTTAGGATCCTTAATTAGTTTTTTATCAATTACGTGTAAATTATTTTTCCATTTATTTGCCCTAAAAACACAAACAAATATTCCTAACAAGAAATCAAATGATATATTGGGGTCAATTAATTCAAAAAATTTTAAACTTCTGCTCTTTTTTTGAGGTGAATGAGTTTTCATTTTTTTAGGTAAATTTTTTGTGTTAAATGGATATGGAAAATTCTTTAAATACTCCAAATTAAGATGATTTGAATTGATCCAAAAAAAATCAGTATTATTGTTTTTTTTGATTAATTTTATTAAGGTTTGAATCGCGTCTTTGACTAGCAAATCATCATCCCCTAGTAACCAAATGAATTCTCCTCTTGCCATCTTTGTTACTGTAAGGACGTTTAGAGCAAAACCTAAATTTTTATAATTTCTATTAAATCTTAATTTTAACTTTTTCCTATAAGGAGATATTAATTTTTTTATATTTTTTTTTGAACAGTTGTCAGATATACAAACTTCAAAGTTTTTATTAGTTTGGAGGGACAGTGAATTCAAACAATTCAACAAGTGTTCTGGCCTGTTGTAAGTAGGTATACAGACGGAGATTAACATTATTTAGAAAAAAATCGGCTTAGCTTTTTTGGAAAAAATTTTGCAAATATAGTCAATATCCTTTGAGCTAAAATTTGCATGATTAGGTAAATATATTCCGTATCTATCAATAAATTTAGCCTTTTCTAATTTACTTTTTGATTGATAAAACTTTGATTTTAAAAAAGGTTGCTGACCCATATTTCCACAAATTAAAGGCCGCGTTTGGATATTTTTTTTCTTTAGGTATTTAAAAACTTCTTTCCTATTTTTTACAAAAGTTGCGTATCCGAAACTTGATATAACTTTTAAATCACTTTTTTGTGTCCAAAAATTATTTAACTTTTCTTTATAAATTTTAAAATTTTTGAATCTTATTTTTGAAATTTTTTTTAACTTTTTAAGCTGATTAATTCCGATGTTCGCATTAAAATCTGATGATCGAATATTGAATCCAGAATAATAAAAGGTAAATAGAGATTTAAACTCATCTATTTTAAATTTTTTTTCTAAATTTTTTCTAAATCTTGTTTCAGTATCTCTTGCCCATCCATGAGATCTTATAGCTAAAGCAATATTATAAAATTTTTTATCATTTGTTGAAACCATACCACCTTCAATTGTTGATATATGATGTCCAAAATAGAAAGAGTGAGATGAAGCAAATCCAAAAGTTCCTAATTTTTTTTTCTCCTTTTGGCTTCCGAGACTTTCACAATTATCTTCTACTAGAAGAAATTTATATTTTTTTTTCAATTTTTCAATTTTATCAAAATTATTACTGTGGCCCAAAACGTTAACAACTGAAACTAATCCAGGATTAAATTTTTTACATAATTCCTCAAGATTTTTAACACAAAGTCCAAGGTTATTTTTATCTGTATCACAAAGTACTACTTTGAACCCAAGTTGCAAATAAGGACTGACTGTCGTTGACCAAGAAACAGCTGGTAATACAACTAATTGATTTTTTAAATACCCTCCCTCTAACAAGGATTGAGCGATTAATAAATTTGCTGAAGATCCTGAGTTTACAAAAATAGAATATTTACTACCTAAAAAGGATGAAAATTTTTTTTCAAATTTTTTTGTAATTATTGACTGATTTAAATAACTCCTTTTTTTTAAGAAGTTTATCATTTTAAGATAATCTTGATTGTCAATTGTATTATCTGCTAATTTATATTTTTTCATTAATTAAATTTTTTATCAAAAGATTTTAAACAATTGATTATATAATCAATCTTTTTATTTTCTAAATCGGGAAAAAAAGGCAATGAAACAATTTTTTTCCAAATTGTCATGGTATTTTTCAAACTTTTACTCTTATATTTTTTATATAATTTATTTAAAGGAAGAGGGACGAAATGCACTGCCGTACTTATATTTTTAGTCTTTAAGTAATCGATTAGTTCATCTCTATAATTTGTATTAATAGAGAAAAGCCAATAAGAGGAATTTTTCAACTCATATGGATAAGTTGGTTTTATATATTTAAGTTTTTTTATTCCGTCTAAATATCTTTTGAGAATTTTTTGTCTTTTAAAGTTAAATGAATTTATCTTTTCAAGTTGTGCCACGCCTATAGATGCCATTAAATCATTCATGTTATACTTATATCCTAAATTTTGAATCTCGTAATTCCAATGTTTTGAAAACTTATTATTACTCCCAAAACTCCTTACATGTCTTTTCCAAGGGTCAATGTTCCAACCATGGAAACTTAAAGATTTTATTTTTTCATATTTTTTTTTATCGTTAAGGCAAATCATTCCACCGTCACCTGTTGTAATTATTTTTTTTTCTTCAAAACTAAAGGTAGCGATATCTGACCAAGTACCAATTTTTTTTCCTTTGTAAATTGCACCACAGCTTTCAGCGCTGTCTTCAATTAAAAGTAATTTTTTCTCTTTTGCCCACTTTTTAATTTTGTCCATTTCTGCGGGATGGCCTCCCATATGAACGCAGATCACAGCCACACAATCTTTTGAATATTTTTTTTTTAAATCCTGAAAATCAATTGTTAAATCCTCTTTTTTAATATCTACAAATTTTGGTTTAAGACCGCAGTATAAAACTGACGCTGCAGTAGCGCTAAAAGTAATTGCTGGTAATAAAACTTTTTTACCTCTCTTAAAATCATTGCACAAAAGTGATAAATGTAGAGCTGCAGTTCCTGAATTTACTCCAACACAATATTTTGTTCCTATAAATTTAGCAAATTTTTTCTCAAATTTAGCAACCATAGGTCCATATCCTAGCCAAGATTTTTTAAATACCTTTTTTATATTTTTAAGTTCCTCTTTACCAATAGATGGTTTGAATAATCTAATTTTTTGCATTTTTGTTGTTTTGTAATAGTTTTTTACTCATTTATTATACTTTTCTTTTTAAAAGATAT
Organism: uncultured Pelagibacteraceae bacterium; assembly: GCA_902597175.1. Lineage (GTDB taxonomy): Bacteria > Pseudomonadota > Alphaproteobacteria > Pelagibacterales > Pelagibacteraceae > Pelagilacustribacter. The sequence continues at coordinate 10,134 of CACJWN010000014.1, forward strand.
AGGTATTTCTGAATTTGTTTTTTTGAGAATTCTATCATTTTCTCTTTTGATTTAATTTGTGAGTAAAATTTATACCAATCTAGAGAAAATTTAATTGCTTCTTTTGCTGTTAGAATAGTTTTCCATTTCAGATATTTAAGTGATTTGTCGCTATTTAAGGCCAAATTAGTAGACTCATATAAATTATTTTTTACTAATTTAATTTTAGATTTTGATTTTAATATTTTTTTTGAAAAGTTAACTAAATCAATAACTTTTAAATTATTTTTCAAATTAGGTCCGAAATTCCAGGAGCTTGAATAATTTTTATTTTTATACATTTTTTCAGCCAAAATTAAATATCCTATTAGAGGTTCAATTACGTGTTGCCAGGGTCTCGTAGCATTTGGGCTTCTAATTAAAAGTTTTTTATTCTGAATTAACTTTTCTGCACAATCTTTCATTATTCTATCTTCTGTCCAATCACCTCCTCCAATACAGTTACCGGATCTTACAGTTGATAAATTACAATTTAAGTTTTGAAAAAAAGATTTTTGATAACTATGAAAAATAATTTCTGAGGCAGCTTTGCTACCACTATAAACATCATGTCCACCAAGAGGCTCATTTTCTTTAAATTTTTTCTTTTTTTCCAAATTTTTATAAACTTTGTCAGTAGTAACTATTATTCCAGCTTTTATACTTTTTTCAGATTTAATAGCTTCGAGTAAATTCATAGTTCCGATTACGTTAGACTGTACTGTATCTACAGGATCGCTGTAACTCACAAAAACACTTGATTGTGCTGCAAGATGAATAACTATAGATGGTTTTGTTTTTTTAATAGCATTTTTTAAATTTTTTAAATCTTGAATATTTTGTCTATAATCTTTTTCTAAAAGTTTAGTCAGCTTTACATTGTCAAAAAAGTTAGGATTAGAAATTGGATTTAAAGCATAGCCGTAAACTTTTGCACCTAATAGTTTTAGAATGATCGTTAGCCAACTTCCTTTAAAGCCTGTGTGGCCGGTCACAAATACTTTTTTATTTTTCCAAAATTTTTTGCTTACATTCATATTATTTTTTTACTTTATTTATTATTTTTTTGATATAGGCATACTTCACTTTATTTTTTTTATTATTTACATCATCTACATCTTTATAATTGTCTATTGAGTGCCAAAAACCATTAATTTCCTCAAAAGCAGTTTTGTTTTTTTTTATTAATGGGGGATAAAAAAGCATTTCAAAATTTTTGAAATTTTTGAAATTTTTATTTAAAAGTTTTTTTTTAAGTATTGAAATTCCAGAATAAACGTGCCCTTTGAAACTTTTATCGAACTTTTTTTGAACTGTATTAAATTGCACGTCTCTAATAAAATCAACGATTTTATTTTTTCTTTTTGCAATAATTCCAAAAGGTAGTTTTGTAGTGCAGCCTATAAAAGTAGCATCAATGTTTTTATTCTGATGATTATCAAATGTTTTTTTTATATTAAAATCAAATATCGCATCACCGTTCAAAAGTACGAAATTATTTGAAATTATATTTTTTTTTACCTTGAATATTCTTTTAGCTATAGTTGTGTTGTTCCCTGTATCAATTAACTCAATTTTTGAATTGTCGAATAACTTGTTATTTCTAAAATATTTTTTAATTTGAACTCCTTTATACCCAATTGGTAAAATAAAATGATTAAATCCATTTTTAATTAAAATTTTAATGATATACCATATGATTGGTTTGCCCTGCACTTTAATAAGAGTTTTTGGAGTCTTTTTACCAATAGCTCCTAGTCTTGTACCTTTCCCGCCACAAAGAATTAATACTGTTTTTATAATCATTTTTTTTATTAGAGTTAAGAAATTCTTTTATAATATCTTATCGTTTTTGAAATACCTTTTTTAATGTTAGTTTTAGGTTCCCAATCAAGTATTTTTTTTGCTTTTTTTACACTTGGGTAAATAACCATTTGTTCATTTTTTCTTAAATGAATTTTTCCAAATTCTGGTTGACCCTTTTTTATATCTTCACAAATACTTAAAATTATTTTTTTTAGTCTCATAGGTTTACCATAACCAATATTAAATATTTGATTGCTTTTTGTTTTTTTTTTAAAACATTTATTTATCGCAATCAAAAGGTCGTCTATATACAGGAAATCTCTATATTGTTTTCCTTCTGAACACGGAAAAGATTTATTTTGTAAACATGATCTAATTACAAATGGGATTAACCTATTCATATCTTGATTAGGTCCGTAAACTTGGTAAAGCCTTAAAATAATGTAAGGAAAATCTCTTTTATATTTTAAGAAATTAGATGCATCTAGCTTTGGTTTTCCATAATTGTCTTTGGCTAATCCTTTTAGATTTTCTTTTTGAGGAGATTTTGCTAATCCATATTCTGAGGAGCTACCAATTTGAATGAATTTATTAATTTTTTTTTTTGAAAATATTTTATAAAGGTTTCTGCAACCATAAAAATGATTATTAATATTATTTTGTTTGCTTGAATGGTCAACATATCCTCCACAATTTATCACAAAGTCAAAGTTTAAATTATTTAAAAATTTTAAAGAGTCAATTTTTGAAATATTTGCATAGAAGTATCTAATTTTATCTAATTTTCGTATTTTTTTTGGTGGAGATAGAGAAATACTTGATACTAACCATTTTTTTTTTAAAAAATATTTGCAAATATGAAAACCTATAAAGCCTGTACCTCCCACTACAAGAATTTTTTTTTTCATCAATCTTTGTGGTTATTAAATATAGCTTTGTTTAAAATTTCAACATTGCTAATTTTTTCTGTTTTTTTAGATGTAGTAAAATCGTACTTCCATTTAAGATATTTTTTTTTATTTACACTTAAGTTTATTACAATAATAGAGCTGTTTTCATTCAAATTTATCATTTTTGACGATAATGTATCACTGTATAATTTTAACTCTTTAAATTGCCATATATTTTCTTTGGCCATTTGATCATTATAAATAAATGTAATAGGCTTATTATATAGAACACAATAGTTTACAGCTGTAGTTGGGCTTATTGACAAAACAAATTTACAACCAGAAATTAATTTGTTTGCTGCATCTTCATCATTAACTACTCTCAAACTTTTATCATAATAAGTATTTTTAAATTCTCTTACTGAGGGATGAGGAATTATCACAATTTTCAAATTGTATTGCTTTTCAACTTTTTTTAAAAACTTATTTAGATCGGAATACCATTTTTTTTTATCATAAATTATGTTTAATCCGAATGAAGCTTTATCGCCAACAAAAGCTGGTGTTTTAGCATCTAAAAAAACAGCATAATTTTTATTTCTAATCTTT
>CACJWN010000015.1 GCA_902597175.1 uncultured Pelagibacteraceae bacterium
GTGACCTATAAGTTCAGTGTTTCCTAAACTGGATCTTCTTAATCCATAGGTTATGGTGGAATAATCATTTTCAAACAACCAAATAAAATGAGGAGTTAAAATAAATAAAGAAACAATTATTGAAAAAAAATAATTTTTTATCTGATTTTTATATTTTTTAAGATAAAATATAAAATATAAAAAAAGGGAAAATAAAATATATACAAATAAATATTTTGATAAAAAACCCAATGCGGAACATATACCAAATAAAAACCAAAATTTTTTGCTATTTGTTTTTAAGCTTTTCCAAAAAAAATAAACAGTCATTGCCCAAAAAGGCAATTGGCTTACATTTACATTAAACTCTGGAGTTGTAAAATTGTAAAAAAATATCCCTTCTAAGGCTAGTAAAGAAACTAGCGCTAATTCTTTGCTTCCTAGTATCTCGTTTGAAAATTTCCAAACATAAATAAAAGCAACTATCACAAAAAGCTGACTTAAAAGATAATATGCCCAATCATTTGATCCAAAAATGAAAAAAAATAACTCTACCGCAAAAGCACTAAAAGGTGGGTGCTTATCAAAACCCCAATCTAAATTACTTCCCCATGCAAGAGCCTCGATAGTATCCAGTGGTAAATTTATATTCGAAAAAGCAGGAACTAATGTCCATAAGGTTAAATGGCCGAGTAAAAATAAATAATAGATATTAAGTATGTTTTTTTTGACTATCATATAAAGAAATTAATACAATTTATAAGCTATTGACACGACTAAAATCAAACATATACTCCCCAAAATTCGATAAATGGTAAAATCTATTACTAAAAAAAAATATATTCCCAATAGTAAGGAAAAATACATGTGCGCAAAACACAAAAAATTTTTCACCGACCAACTATTAAACTGGAAAAAAGATATAATCAAAGCAAACAACTTGGGAAATCTTCTTAATTCCGGTGATGATAACGTTTCTTCTGCAGATATTGTAGACCAAGCTTCATCATTAACAGATAAATCTGTAGAAATGAAAGCCTTAAATAGAAGTAGAAAATTAATTTTAAAAATCAACTCTGCTTTACAAAGGCTTAAAGAGGGAACATATGGTTTTTGCGAAGAAACTGGTGAACCAATAGGCCTAAAAAGATTAATGGCTCGACCGGTGGCTACACTTTCGATAGAAGCCCAAGAAAGACATGAACGAGATGAAAAAATATTTATTGATGATTAGGCCTCAGGAATTTTCTCATTTTTTTTAAGTAAATCAAAACCTTTTTTAACAGCTTTTCTTGATGAGATTTTTCTGTACCACCTAGTTAAATGTTCAAATTTTTTGAGACCAATATCATGCCATTCGTGTCTAGCAATCCAAGGAAAAGTTGCAATATCAGCAATCGTATAAAAATCCCCTGCTAGATACTCTGAAAAACCTAATCTTTCGTCTAACTCTTTATAAATTCTCTCTGATATTTTAAAGTATCGATCTTCTCCAAATTTACTTTTTCCTGGATTATAGTGATGAAATTGATGGTGTTGTCCTAGCATTGGGCCTACGTAAGCCATTTGACCCATTAACCATTGATTTATTTGTGTTCTGTTTTCTCTATCATAAAACTTACCACTTTTTTCAGCCAGATAAATTAAAATAGCACCAGACTCAAAAAGACTTTGATTATTTTCATGGTCAATTATAACAGGTATTTTTCTGAAAGGGCTAAGTTTAGTAAATTCAGGTTTGAACTGTTCGTCTTTATTAATGTTAACTTTTGTTACTTTGTACTCAAAGTTTATCTCCTCAAGCATTATAGAAATTTTCTTACCGTTTGGGGTATTAGCGGTAAGAAGTTCTATCATTTTTTTCCAAGCCTCTCTTTAATAGTTTTAGAAGATGTCGTGAACTCAAATCTGTATTTTTCATTAGGTCTTGCTCTTTTAAAACATTCTACAGAGGCTAAAGCCACTTCGTGAAATCCTGATAGTATCAATCTAAGTTTTCCAGGATATGAGCAGATATCTCCAGCAGCAAATATTCCTTTTTTATTTGTTTCAAAATTCTCTGGATTTACCTCAATAGTTTTTTTATCCATATTTAGTCCCCATTCAGCGATCGGACCTAGTTTCATAATTAAACCAAAAAATCCGAGTATTACATCAGTTTGAATTTTTTCTATTTTTCCATCATCAAACTTAATAGTTATAGACTTTAGCTCTTTTGTATTGTCTAAAGACTCAATCTGACAGGGGGTTTTAATTAAAACTTTTTTTTCTTTTTCCAATCTTTTTAATTCTGATAGAGTATGTTGTGCTCCTCTAAACTCATTTCTTCTGTGTATTAGTGTAATTTTAGAAAATTTTGAAAGCTCTAAAGCCCAATCTAGAGCTGAGTCTCCTCCACCAAATATTGCGATTTTTTTGTTTTTAAAATTTTCTTTATTTTTAACAGAATAGAATACTGATTTTCCTTCAAGTTTCTCTGCCTCTTTTAAAGAAATTTTTCTAGGTTCAAACGATCCTACTCCGCCTGCGATCATAATATTAGGTGCGATAAATTCTTTTTTGTTATTTGTTTTTACAACCCAGTTTTCTTTTTCTTGATAGACTTCATCTACTCTCTCATTTAAGAACATTTCAGTTTTAAATGGTTTAATTTGTTCAAGAAGCCTTGATGTCAACTGTTCGCCTGTGCATTCTGGAACAGCTGGAATGTCATAAATAGGTTTATCAGGGTAAAGTTCAATGCACTGTCCACCTGCTTTGTCCAGATTATCAATTACCACTGCTTTAAGACCTTTGATACCTAACTGATGAACTGCGAATAAGCCTACAGGACCTGCACCGATAATTATAACATCTGTTTTTTTCATTAAGTTTGTTTAGCTGGTGTAGTTACCTCTAAACCATCTAATTCTTCGCTAACTATTATTTGACAACTAAGTCTACTATTTTTTTTTGGTTCAAATGCCATATCAATCATATCAATTTCAGCATCTTCTGCTTTAGGAATCTTATCAAACCATTTATCGTCGACATAAACATGACATGTAGCGCAAGCCATAGATCCTCCGCAATCAGCATCAATACCAGGTACCTCTTTTTGTATTGCACCTTCCATTACTGACAAGCCGCTTTCAACTTCAATAGTTTTTGAAGTTCCTTGGTAATCTTTATAAGTTATTTTAGGCATTGATTAATAAATTGATTAATAATAAGCAAAATAAATTGAAATAATTACTATCCAAAAAAATGCGTAATACAGTATGTAGCCTTTTACGGTGAAAGGCATTTTTTTTAACTTGCGTTTACCTTTTCCTTTATAAGGTTTTGAAATTTCCATAATGAGTTTTTATCAAAAAAAAAGGGCAAGTATGTGAGACATACCCGCCCTTTTCAATTTATTATCTATTATCTAGATGATAATCTTGTGTTTTGCATTGCTGCTGCCCAGATAACTAGACCAAAAGCGATCTTATTAACAAAGTCAGCTAAGTTATAAATAACGTTTAAAGCATTTGCGTCAACACCACCAGTTAGGTAACCGAAAATATATCCTAAAGGATAAATCGCCCAACCGATTGTTACGATTATTCTCATAGCACTGAAAGCAGTAGCCATAGCCTTGTTACCAGCTTTAGCTGCCATTGTTCCAGCTTCACCTGAGAATATTTCAAACAAGATGTAAATCCATCCAGCCATTCCAATTACGAAACCTACAAATGGTTGTATATAACCAGCTTCACCTAAGTATCCACCGATTAACATTACTAATGAACCAATTAATAGCTTCCAGAATATAGAAGTTGGCACCTTTCTAACAGCTGCCAAGATTAGATAGAATTCGATCATTTGAAGTGGCACTGTGATTAACCAGTCGATATATCTGTATACCGTTGGTGAGTCACCAGTCGACACCCAAACTTCTCTCATGTACATGTAGTGAACAAATGCAACACCAGTTACAAGTCCAGCTACTGTTAAAGATGTTCTCCATGATGCAGCAACGGTTCCTCTTTCTAAAAAGAAAAATACAGTTGTTGCGATCATTCCCATTGATACAAGCCAAAATGAAATTCCTACGAAATCATTTGTTTGTAAAAGGGCAGTCGCTGCGTTAGCGGAGCTAGTAATACCTAAAAAGGCAACAGCTGCTAAAGCAAAAAGACCTAATTTTCTCATGAAAACCTCCCTCGTTTGTTTAGTTTTCGTTTAGTTTATATATAAACTACTCGGACGAGTGATTAATAAGCTCACCACCGAATAATATGCTCGGAACCATAGTAAAAAA
>CACJWN010000016.1 GCA_902597175.1 uncultured Pelagibacteraceae bacterium
CTGAAATTCTTGTTAATGAGCTTAAAAAAGAAGGAATTGAAAATTGTAGAATAGAAGGAAAAGATAGCAATGATTGGAAATTAGTTGATGCTCATGATGTAATAGTTCACATTTTTCATCCTGAAAAAAGAGAGTTTTATGACCTTGAAAAAATGTGGTCTGAAGAAACACCTAAAGAGAGAGCAACATTATGAGAAAATTTTTATTCTTTTTAATATTTTTACTAAATTTAAACACAACTGCATTCTCCAAAAATGATCTTTATGAAAAAATTGATTTATTTGGTGAAGTCTTAGAGAATATTAAAAAAGATTATGTAGATGAAGTTGATCAAGCTGAAATTATGGACTCAGCAATTAATGGTGCATTGCAATCCTTAGATCCTTATTCTGCTTACATGTCTCCTGAGCTTTTTAAAGAAATGCAAACTGATACAAAAGGTGAGTTTGGTGGTCTTGGAATAGAAATTGGAATGGAAGCTGGAGTAGTAAAAGTTATTTCACCCATAGATGATACACCGGCTGCTGAGGCAGGTATAAAAGCCGGTGATTACATTGTAAAAATTGGTAAAGATCAAGTTCAAGGTAAAACTTTAATGGAAGCAGTAAAATTAATGCGGGGACCAGTTGGAACTTCAATTGATCTGACAGTTAGAAGAAAAAATATAAAAAAACCTTTAGAATTTAAAATAATTAGAAAAATAATACAGGTTAGATCTGTTAATTCTGAAATTATAAGCAAAGAAAAAAATATTGGATACATAAGATTAAAATCGTTTAATGAAAATAGTGATAAACAATTCTTAAGATCAATTAAAAATTTTGAGAAAAATAAAAAAATTAAGGGTTATGTTCTTGATTTAAGGAATAATCCTGGAGGACTTTTGACACAAGCAATTAACATAACTGATTTTTTCTTAGATGATGGTGAAATAGTTTCAACAAAAGGTAGAAATGTTTCGGAAACAAGAAAATTTTTTGCCAGAAAAGGTGATGAAGTCAAGGGAAAACCAATTATTGTACTAATTAATAATGGTTCAGCATCTGCAGCTGAAATATTCGCTGGTGCATTAAAAGATCACAAAAGAGCAATAATTTTAGGTGAAAGCTCTTACGGTAAAGGATCGGTTCAATCTATAATACCATTAAAAAATGGTGGTGGTATTAGATTAACAATTTCAAAATACTATCTTCCATCTGGTAAATCTATTTCTGAAGTGGGAGTCACACCTGATATCTTGGTAGAGGAAATAGGTAATGATTTTAAAATTAATTCAGAAAAAGATAATCAATTAAATTACGCTATTAAACTGTTCAATTCTTAAGATGGTAGAACAAAGACTCCCATTTAGAAAAGGAGTTGGCATAATAGTTTTAAATAAACAAAATAAAATTTTTGTAGGTAAAAGAAAAGATAATCCTGGAGATAAATGGCAAATGCCACAAGGTGGTGTAGATGAAGGAGAAGACTATATCACTGCAATGAAAAGAGAATTGTTGGAAGAAACTAGTATTCAAAATATTGAAATTATCAAAGAAATTGACAAAATTTATCAATATGAATTACCTGAAAATTTAGTTGGTATAATTTGGAAAGGTAAATACAGAGGACAAAAACAAAAATGGTTTATCACAAGATTCTTAGGAGATGAAAAAGAGATAAATTTAAATACAAAACACGCGGAATTTGTTGATTGGAAATGGATTGAACCTAAATTGTTACCCGAGGTAATAGTTAATTTTAAAAAAGATTTATATCTTAATCTTCTGAGAGAAATTAAACTTGTTATTGGCTAATTTCTTTTAAAGTTTCTAATTTGTAAGACGCTATATATCTTTCTTTATCAGTAGACTGATTATTAAAGTTTGCCTCTACTTTTTGGAGAAGTTCGTTGATTTTACTTTTATCTAGATTAACTAGATCTCTAGCGGTTGATGTTAAAATTAATAAGTTATTATTTGAAAACTCAACTGTTCCCTCTTCTATATAAAATCTTTTTTCGCCTTCAGCCTTTATTGTAATTATCCCAGGTCTCAAAAATGTAATTAGAGGAATATGATTATTTAAAATTCCCATCTGGCCCTCAAAAGAAGGAATTATTACTTCATTCGTTTCTTGTTTTAAAATTGTTTGGTCTGGACTTATTATTTCAATTGTAAACTTATCTGACATTATTTACTGTCTTTAGATAATTTTTCTGCTTTCTCAATTACTTCTTCTATACCACCCACCATATAAAATGCAGCTTCAGGCAAATGATCGTATTCTCCCTTGCATATGGCGTCAAAACCTTTTATCGTATCGTTTAGGTCTACTAGTTTTCCAGGAGAACCTGTAAATACTTCAGCAACAAAAAATGGTTGGGATAGAAATCTTTGTATTTTTCTTGCTCTAGCAACAGTTAATTTATCTTCCTCGGAGAGTTCGTCCATTCCTAGAATAGCAATAATATCTTGAAGAGATTTGTATGCCTGTAAAATTTTTTGCACATCTCTAGCTACTCTATAATGCTCTTCTCCGACTACTCTTGGATCTAATATTCTTGAAGTTGAGTCTAACGGATCTACAGCAGGATAAATTCCTATTTCTGCGATTTGTCTTGATAATACTGTTGTTGCATCTAAGTGTGAAAAAGATGTAGCGGGCGCTGGGTCTGTTAAGTCATCAGCGGGAACATAAATGGCCTGAACAGAGGTAATAGAACCTTTGTCTGTAGAAGTAATTCTTTCTTGTAAATTACCCATATCTGTAGCAAGTGTTGGTTGGTATCCAACGGCTGAAGGAATTCTTCCTAATAGAGCTGATACTTCCGAACCGGCTTGAGTGAATCTAAATATATTGTCTACGAAGAATAAAACGTCTTGACCTTCTTTATCTCTAAAATATTCAGCAACCGTCAATCCAGTTAGAGCAACCCTTGCTCTTGCTCCCGGGGGTTCATTCATCTGTCCATAAACAAGTGCTGCTTTTGATCCTTTTCCATCAGTTTTTATTACTCCTGATTCAATCATTTCATGATACAAATCATTTCCTTCTCTAGTTCTTTCGCCGACACCTGCAAAAACTGAAAATCCTCCGTGTGCTTTTGCAATGTTATTAATTAATTCCATTATCGTTACTGTTTTTCCAACTCCGGCTCCACCAAATAATCCAATTTTTCCACCCTTCGCATAAGGCGCTAAAAGGTCGATAACTTTTATTCCTGTCACTAATTGTTCAGTTTCAGTTGCTTGATCAGTAAATTTTGGAGCTGATCTATGTATTGGCCATTTTTCTTTTGTCTTAACTTCACCTTTTTCATCTATAGACTCACCAACAACATTAATAATTCTTCCTAGTGTTTCAGGACCAACCGGCACGCTTATCGGCGCTTCAGTATTTATAACTTCATCACCTCTTTTAAGACCTTCTGTTGCGTCCATCGCAATTGTTCTAACATCGTTTTCTCCTAAATGCTGAGCAACTTCTAAGATTAGTTTATTTCCTGAATTGTTTACTTCCAAGGCTGTATAAATTTCCGGTAAGTCAGACTCAAAATTTACATCAACTACTGCACCAATGATTTGTGTTATTTTTCCTTTTTTACTCATAATTACAAACTTTCTGCTCCTGATATAATTTCTATTAATTCTTTTGTAATAGAAGCTTGTCTACTTCTATTATAATCAATTGTAAGTTTATCGACTAAATCTCCGGCATTTCTCGTTGCATTATCCATCGCCGTCATTCTTGATCCTTGTTCACTTGCTGCATTTTCAAGCAGAGCTTTGAAAACTTGAGTTGAAATATTTTTTGGTAACAAGTCCTCCAAAATTTCGTCTTCTTCTGGTTCAAACTCATATGAAAAGTTTTCGTTATTGCTTTCTTTTAA
>CACJWN010000017.1 GCA_902597175.1 uncultured Pelagibacteraceae bacterium
GGGGATTTGACGATATTTTCTAGATGTATTGTTTGAATTTTTTTTTGTGTTCTAGATATCTTTTTTGCACACTTAATTCTTTCATCTAAAGTATAAAAGGTTTCTTTCTTGAAGGGATTTTTTTTGGTTATAACCCAATAAATTTTTTTTAATTTTAATTTTTTAATAGCAATTTTTGATATACTCAAGTGTCCTTTATGTGCAGGATCAAAACTACCCCCCAATATCCCGATATATTTTTTTTGGATACTCGCCATTAATTATGGTCTAACAATTCCCTTTCCAGATACAAGATACTTATATGAAGTTAATTGATTAATTCCTACAGGACCGCGAGGTGGAAGTTTGTTAGTGGAGATACCAATTTCTCCACCGAAACCGAATTCACCACCATCAGCAAATTGAGTTGAAACATTATGCATAGCTATTGAGCTATTAACTCCATTTAAAAAAATTTCGGCGTTTTTTTTGTTATTAGTAATAATACTATCAGTGTGCATTGTGCCGTATTTTAAAATATGTTCGACAGCACCTTTGACGTTTTTAACTGTTTTAACTGAAATAATTGCATCTAGGTATTCTGTCTTCCAGTCTTTCTCAGTAGTTTGTTTTAATTTTCCTTTAAAAATTTTGTTAATTTTTTTATCAACTCTAACTTCGCAACCTGAATCTAAAAGAGCATTTATTATTTCTTTAGTATGTGAGCTTAAAGCTTTTTCTTCGATTAGAAGAGTTTCAACCGCGCCGCAAATGCTTGTTCTCCTCATCTTTGCGTTTAAAATCAAATCTTTTGCCATTTTAATATTTGCGGTTTTATCAACATAAATATGGCACAATCCTTCAAGATGACCGATTACATGTACGTTAGAAAATTTTTGTACTTTTGCTACAAGTCCTTTCCCTCCTCTTGGCACAATCACATCAATGTATGCACTCATTTTTGATAATAACTGATCTACTATTTTTCTATTTTTATTCTCAATAAACTGAACACAGTTTTGATTTATACTGTTTTTTCTTAAATTTTCTCTAAATAAATTTGCTAATAATCTATTTGAATTAAAAGCTTCAGATCCACCTCTTAAAATAGAACAGTTACCCGATTTTAAACATAATGCTGCTACATCCGAAGTTACGTTTGGTCTACTTTCATAAATTACACCTATAACTCCAATTGGAGTTGTTACTTTTTTTATACTTAGATTATTAGGTCTACGCCATGTTTCTAAAATTCTTCCAATTGGATCTTTAAACTTTGCTATTTCATTTATTGAATGTCTAATACCTTCTATTCTCTTTTTATTTAAAATCAATCTATCAACTAAATTTTTTCTTTTAGCATTTTTTAAATCTTTTAAATTTTCTTTGATTATTTTATTTGTATTTTTTTTAAGTGATTGATTATAATTATCTAAAACTTTTTTAATTTTTTTATGCTTTACATTTTTAAGTTCCTCGAATGCTTTTTTGGCATTTTTTCCTATTTGTTCTAAATAACTCATTTATAATAATACCATATCATCTTTATGAATAACCTCAGTTTTGCTCAGGTAACCAAGAATTGTTTCGATCTCTTTACTTTGTTTGCCTTTAATTTTATCTATTTCAGTAGAGCTAAAAGATGACAATCCTCGAGCTAATTGATTATTATTCTGATCTAAAATCATTACATTTTCACCTTTTTTGAAATTTCCATTAATCTTAGTTATACCAGCTGCGAGTAAGCTTTTACCATTTGATAAAGCTTTAGCCGCCCCATTATCAATATAAATAGTTCCATTGCAGTTAAGGGAACCAATAATCCATTTTTTTCTGGCGTCTAATGTAGAAATTTTTGGCAAGAAATGGGTATATTTTTTATTTTTAATCATATTTGAAATCGGATTATTTACTTTTCCATTAGCTATAAACATGTGACTACCTGAATTCATGCAAATCTTAGCAGCATCTAACTTCGTAACGATCCCCCCTGAGCCAAGTTTATTTTTCTTATTATCTATCATAGAAATAATTTTTTCATTAATTGAAGTTACTTCTTTAACAATCTTTTTACCTTTTGACTTATCGTATAGTCCATCAACATCAGAGAATAAAATCAGCATATCAGCTCCAATTATTTGAGCCACCCTCGCAGCTAGTCTATCATTATCTCCATATTTTATTTCACTAGTTGCTGTTGAATCATTTTCATTGACCACAGGAATAGCTTTAAGTTTAAATAAATTATCAAATGTTCTTCGTACATTAATAGCCCTTCTCCTCTGTTCGGTATCATCTGGACTAATTAAAATTTGACCAGTTTTAATTTTATATTTATCAAATATTTTTTGAAATTCTCCTGCTAGATGAATTTGTCCAATTGATGCAATAGCCTGGCTCATTTCTAATTTAATTTTTCCTTTTTTAATCTTAAGATGTTTTTGGCCAAGAGCAATTGCGCCTGAAGAAACAATTACAAAGTTTTTTCCTTTTCCGAATTTTTTAATATCTTTAATAAGAGAAGTTACCCACTTTTCTTTAAAAATACCTTTACTATCAACAACAGTTGCAGATCCAAGTTTTAATACTATTTTATTTGCATTTTT
>CACJWN010000018.1 GCA_902597175.1 uncultured Pelagibacteraceae bacterium
TCCTGAATGCAAATCAGGCGCTCTCCCAGCTGAGCTAATCCCCCGTGAAAAATGGTGGGCCGAGGACGACTCGAACGTCCGACCTCACCCTTATCAGGGGTGCGCTCTAACCACCTGAGCTACCGGCCCCTAAGCATTTATGAGACACTTTAATTGTTAAAGAAGAGAAATGAGGACGGCCACATTAACTTTATTTTTTGAGACCAAAAGAAATATTTTGGTCTTCCTTAGAAAGGAGGTAATCCAGCCGCAGGTTCCCCTACGGCTACCTTGTTACGACTTCACCCCAGTTGCTGATCGTACCGTAGTCAAAGGTATAAGCTTTGCCTTAAGGTGTAACCAACTTCCATGGTGTGACGGGCGGTGTGTACAAGACCCGGGAACGTATTCACCGCGGCGCGCTGATCCGCGATTACTAGCAATTCCAGCTTCATGCACTCGAGTTACAGAGTACAATCCGAACTGAGACACATTTTAGGGATTAGCTTAGAGTCGCCTCTTTGCTTCCCATTGTAAGTGCCATTGTAGCACGTGTGTAGCCCAACACATAAGGGCCATGAGGACTTGACGTCATCCCCACCTTCCTCCAGCTTATCACTGGCAGTTCTTTTAAAGTGCCCAACTAAATGGTGGCAACTAAAAGTAGGGGTTGCGCTCGTTGCGGGACTTAACCCAACATCTCACGACACGAGCTGACGACAGCCATGCAGCACCTGTGTTTCGTCCAGCCGAACTGAAGAAACTAATCTCTTAGTCTCGCGACGAACATGTCAAGCGTTGGTAAGGTTCTGCGCGTATCTTCGAATTAAACCACATGCTCCACTGCTTGTGCGGGTCCCCGTCAATTCATTTGAGTTTTAACCTTGCGGTCGTACTCCCCAGGCGGAGTGCTTAATGCTTTCGCTGCGACACTGAAAAATATATTCCCAACGTCTAGCACTCATCGTTTACGGCATGGACTACGAGGGTATCTAATCCTCTTCGCTACCCATGCTTTCGCTCCTCAGTGTCAGTAGTGACCCAGTAAGTTGCCTTCGCATTTGGTGTTCTTTCTAATATCTACGAATTTCACCTCTACACTAGAAATTCCACTTACCTCTATCACACTCTAGCTAAAAAGTTTTGATGGCAGTTCCAAGGTTGAGCCTTGGGATTTCACCATCAACTTTTTTAACCACCTACGAGCTCTTTAAGCCCAGTAATTCCGAACTACGCTAGGTCCCTTCGTATTACCGCGGCTGCTGGCACGAAGTTAGCCGGACCTTCTTATTCGGGTACAGTCATTTTCTTCCCCGACGAAAGAGTTTTACAACCCAAGGGCCTTCTTCACTCACGCGGCATCGCTGCATCAGGGTTTCCCCCATTGTGCAAGATTCCCCACTGCTGCCTCCCGTAGGAGTCTGGGCCGTGTCTCAGTCCCAATGTGGCTGGTCTTCCTCTAAGAACAGCTATTGATCGTTGCCTTGGTAAGCTTTTACCTTACCAACTAGCTAATCAAGTGCGGGCTCATCTTTCGGCGTTAAAACTTTCCCCGTAAGGGCTTATTCGGTATTAGCACAAGTTTCCCCGTGTTATTCCAAACCAAAAGGCAGATTCCCACATTATACTCACCCGTTTGCCACTCAGTATTGCTACTGCGTTCGACTTGCATGTGTTAGGCGTGCCGCCAGCGTACGTTCTGAGCCATGATCAAACTCTCAAGTTTAATAACGGCGCACACTAGCTTTATAACTTTAAAGTGAATTAAAGTTATTTTCGTTAAAGCGTGTACGACAATTTCTTTATTAACCTAGCCGTCCACACTTCTCTTCTTAATTTACAATTTAAAAAAGCTAAGATTTTAACCTATAAAATCTACACACCTCTAGCGTTATTATTAATTAAATTTCGTAGAGGTGAGCGCCCGTTTTATTACAATTTAGTTATAAGTCAAGGCGTATATTGGCTAAATAACCAAGGAATTTAAGGGTTTTTTGCCCTTCTTGGATTGCAAACAGTAATTAATTTTTGTAGAAAACAACTATGACGATAATTCAATATTTTAATAATATTTTTAAGAAAATTAGAAAACAAGAATTATCGTTTAAACAATATAAATTAAAAGCTTTAAATTTTAATAGTATAATTTTATTTTTTTTCATTGTTATTTTCTCTTTTTTGTATTTGGTTTCCTCAAATTTGATCTCAAAAAGGAACATTAGTA
>CACJWN010000019.1 GCA_902597175.1 uncultured Pelagibacteraceae bacterium
TTTCAGATTTAATTTTTTCTAATTCATATGTTGGTTGTGAATAAGTTAAAGTTAGTGAATTAAGTTTATTTATTAGATGATTTAAATTTTTTTCTTTCTTCTCAATAATGCTCATAAAATATTATATCATATTATTGATATACTTACTTTAAGTCTATATATGTAATTAAAAGTGAGCATAAATTTTAATCAATTATCAAATGCAATAAGATTTTTATCTATTGACGCGGTGCAAAAAGCTAACTCGGGGCATCCTGGTATGCCAATGGGTATGGCAGATGTGGCCACGGTTTTATTTAAATACCACCTGAGGTTTAATCCAAAAAATCCTAATTGGATTAACAGAGATAGATTTATTTTATCTGCCGGACATGGTTCAATGTTGCTTTACTCTCTTCTTTACCTAACTGGTTATGAAAGTATTTCGATTGATGACATAAAAAATTTTAGGCAATTAAATTCAATTTGTGCCGGACATCCTGAATATAAAAAAGGAACTGGTATTGAGACAACAACAGGTCCGTTAGGGCAGGGTTTGGCTAACGCAGTTGGTATGGCCATCGCAGAAGAAATATTTAGGAAAAAATTTGGTCAAGCAGTTATTAATAATAAAACTTATGTAATCGCTAGTGATGGAGATTTAATGGAAGGAATAAGTCACGAGGCGATGAGTTTAGCTGGTCATCTAAAATTAAAAAACTTAGTAGTATTTTTCGATAATAACAAAATTTCAATTGATGGTTCTACCTCATTAAGTGTCTCAGACAATTACAAAAAGAGATTTGAGTCATATGGTTGGAGTTTTCAAGAAATTAATGGTCATAATGAAAAACAAATATCTAAAGCTATTAAAAAAGCATCAAAATCAAAAAAACCGACAATTATTTCTTGTAAAACTATTATTGGTTTTGGTTCACCAAATAAATCTGGCAAGGCTTCATCTCACGGTTCTCCCCTAGGCGATGATGAGATATCTTTAGTAAGAAAGAAGCTTAAGTGGAATAGTAAACCATTTGAAATTCCAAAAGAAATCTTTGATGAGTGGAGAAAAATAGGGAAAAAAGGTGGACAATTAGAACTTAAATGGCTTGAAACAGTAAATAAAAAAAATCCTAAAATTAAAAGTGAGTTAAGTAAAGTTTCTGAAAAATTTGATTTTTTGGGTTTAGAAAAGTTAATTTTCGAGGAAAAAGATAGAAATTACAAAGTCAAACCTAGTTTAGCAACACGACAATGTTCAATGGCCACAATAGAAAAAATTTCATCTTTTCTTCCTCAGTTAATAGGCGGTTCAGCAGATTTAAGTGGCTCAAATAATACAAAAACAAATAATTCTAAAATTATTAAAAGTAAAAACTTTGACGGTAACTATATTCACTACGGTGTTAGAGAACACGGTATGGCTGCGGTAATGAATGGTTTAGCGCTTTATGGTGGATTAATACCTTATGGTGGAACGTTTTTAATATTCTCAGATTACTGCAAACCATCTATTAGACTTTCTGCATTAATGGGTCTCAAGGTAATCTATATTTTTTCACATGACTCTATTGGTCTTGGTGAAGATGGTCCAACTCACCAACCCATTGAACAACTTGCTGGTTTAAGAGCTATTCCAAATTTAAATGTGTTTAGACCTGCAGATATAAATGAAACACTTGAATGTTGGGAGATAGCTTTAAAAAGTAGTAATACTCCAAGTGCAATAGCTTTATCTAGGCAAAAGGTTCCCTACATAAATCCTAATAACTCTAAAGAAAATAAATGTGAAAAGGGAGCTTATACAGTAAATCTAACATCACATGAAAGCAAAGTAACATTAGTAGCTTCTGGAACCGAAGTGGAGTTGGCCTTAAAAGTTCAGGAGCAGCTTAAAGAAAATAATATTCACTCAAAGGTAGTCTCGATGCCATGTATGGAACTTTTTGATAAACAGCCTGATAAATACCGTAAAGATATTCTAGAAGAAAATTCATTAATTGTAACATTAGAGGCAGGAAGTGTAATGTCTT